>CAMPGL010000091.1 GCA_946885435.1 uncultured Brevundimonas sp.
GCCCAGCGCAGGCCGATGCTCACGCTCGAGTCGTTGAAGTCACCGGTGAAGGCGCCCGGCGTCCAGCCCGCGGCCGAAGACGTCGAGGTCGACTCGAAGGTGACTTCGTCCGTCTGCATGTAGCGGGCGGTCATGTCGAGCGACAGGCGATCCGTGAGCGCCCAGGCGAAGCCGGCGAGCACCTGCCAGGCGAAGGCGGTGTCTTCGTCATCGACCTGCAGGTTGGCCGGCGACGGGCCGGCCGGCGAGGTCGAGAACTGGCCGAGCGCATCGACGGAAACGCGGTTCAAGCCGGCGCCGACGCCGATGAACGGACGCACGCGCCAGTCTTCGTCGCCCATGTCCCAGATCAGGTTGCCCATGAGGCTCCACTGATCGATGGAACCTTCCGGCGAGCCGCACGGATCGGACGGGCCACGGATGACGCCCGGGGTGCACAGAGACTGGCTGGCGGGCAGGGTGCGGGGATAGCCCCGCACGGCGTCGATGTCGCCGGGGCGATAACCGCCTTCGAGCTCCACGCGCCAGTTCGGGTTGAAGCGGTAGCCCAGGCGCGCGAAGCCGGCCCAGGTGTTCTCCGTCGACCAGTCGAAGTTGTAGGGACCGCCGTCGGGCGCGTTGCCTTCGGAGAATGTTCCGAGGTCTTCCTGCCAGTGGTACCCGAGATCGAGCGCGCCGTACCAGCCGTCCGGATCCGCCATGGCGGGGCCCGCGAGGCCAAGCAGCACGACGCTAGCCGTTCCGGCCAGCAACCGACTTCTCATATCTTCATTCCCTTTTTTAGACGCGCGGCCCCGACGTGTGGCCCGCTACCCAAGCCGCCCAACGAGGAAACTGGCCGCACGGTTCCGTGCAAATCCGGATTCACCCGTCAGACTGTTGCCCTTTTTCAACACCGAATAGGGCCGAGCTTTGGCCAACCTGGGCCGTTTCCGCGGCCCAGGCTGTCCAGGGCCTGAGTTCCATATCCCATATGGATTTCAGCCGGGTGACATCCAGACGAGAGTCTTGTGGCCGCGCCGCCGGGGCGCCGTATTCCGAACTTGCTATGGGCGAAGGCGTCGAAAGTTCGGCCTCCCCGGGTTCGAGCCTGGAGATGATGGCGGTGGCGAGCTCATGCCAGGTGGCCGCCAACGGGCCCGCCACATGCAGAAGGCCGCCTTCTCCCAGACCGGCCAGTCGACGCTGGGCGACGCCGAGAAGCGCGGCCGCGAGGTCGTCGGCGTGTGTCGGGTTGCCGCGCTGGTCGTCGACGACCTTCAGGGTTTCGCCGCGCAGCGCCCGGCTGGAGATCGCACGCACGAAGCCGGACATCTCCGAGATGAGCCAGGCCGTCCGGACGACCAGGGCGCCGGGGTCGGCGGCCACGACACGCCGCTCGCCCTCGGCCTTGCTTCGCCCGTAGGTCTGCAGCGGCGCGACGGGATCAGCCTCGGCGAACGGTGCTCCCGCGACGCCGCCGAACACATAGTCCGTGGACACGTGGATCAGCAGGCTCCCGCCGCGGCGCGTGGCTTCGGCCAGCACCTGCGGCGCCTCGGCGTTGAGGGCGTGTGCCAGCTCAGGCTCGGACTCGGCGCGATCCACCGCCGTGTACGCCGCGGTATTGATCACCACGTCCGGTTTCGCGGTCATGATGAGATCGCGCGCCGCGTCCGGGCGGGTCAGGTCGCAGCGCTCGCGCCCGGCGAACTCCAGCGCCCAGCCCTCTGGCGGCGTCGCCCGGGCGAGCGCCCGGGCCAGCTGACCGGCGCTCCCCAGGACCAGGACGCGCGTCACCGGCCGACGCCCCTCCGGGACAGCGCGCCCGCCGACACCGAAGCCTCGCACCAGGCCGGGTTGGCCAGGTACCAGTCGACCGTCTCGGCCAGCGCGCTCTCGAAGCCACGTCGTGGCCGCCAGCCCAGCTCTGTTTCGGCCGCCGACGGGTCGACGGCGTAGCGCCGGTCGTGGCCCGGCCGGTCCTCCACCCGGCTGATCAGCCGCGCATGCGGCGCATCCTGCGGCTGGCGCTGGTCGAGCAGGCCGCAGATCGTCTCGACCACCTGCCGGTTGGTCCGCTCCTGCCGCGCGCCGAACAGATAGGTCCCGCCGGGCTTCCGCTCCAGCGCCAGCAACAGACCCTCGGCATGGTCCTCGACGTGCAGCCAGTCGCGCACCTGCAGCCCGTCGCCGTAGACCGGCAACGGCTCGCCACGCGCGCCCTTCAAAATCATCAGCGGGATCAGCTTTTCAGGGTGCTGGTACGGCCCGAAATTATTCGAACAGTTGGTCAGGATGACGGGCAGGCCGTAGGTCTCGCGCCACGCCCGCGCCAGGTGATCTGCGCCCGCCTTGGACGCAGCATAGGGCGAACGCGGCCGATAGGGGCTGTCCTCGGAGAATGCGCCGTCCGGCCCCAGGTCCCCGAACACCTCGTCGGTCGAGACGTGCAGGAACCGGAAGTCCTCCGGCTCGCCCTGTGACCGCCACCACGCCAGGGCCGCGTCCAGCATCACCTGCGTCCCGACCACATTGGTCCGCACGAAGGCGCCGGGTCCGTCGATCGAACGGTCCACGTGGCTCTCGGCCGCCAGGTGCAGCACCGCATCGGGCCGCGCCGTCTCGAAGGCGTGTGCGACCGTCTGCGGATCGCAGATGTCCCCGACGATCAGTGCAAAATCGTCGCGCTCCCCGAACGGGGCGAGGGTCTGCGGATTGGCCGCATAGGTCATGGCGTCCAGCACCGCGACCTGGTCCCCGCGCGCGAGCAGCGCCCGCACCACGGCCGAACCGATGAAGCCCGCGCCGCCCGTGACCAGCGCCCGCATCAGGCGGCGTCCCATTCGAAATAGGCCGGCAGGTCCCTCAGCCGCGGCTGGACCCGGTCCTTGTCCGAAACCGCCGCGCCCGCGATCTCCGGCCATTCAATGCCGAGGTCCGGGTCATTCCACAGCAGGCCCAGGTCCCGCTCGGCGTCGAAGAAGCCGTCGACCTTGTAGAGCACTAAGGTGTCCGGCTCGAGCGTCACCAGGCCGTGCGCCGTCCCGCGCGGGGCCAGCATCTTCAGCCCGTTCTCCGCCGACAGCTCGGCCTTCACATGCCGGCCATAGGTCGGCGAGCCGCGCCGGATGTCGACCACCACGTCCAAAACCCGCCCGCGCAGCACTGAGACCAGCTTGGCCTGAGCCGAGGGCGGCGACTGAAAGTGCAGACCTCGCACCGTGCCCGCCTCCTTCGACCAGGCCAGGTTGTCCTGCACCCAGTCGTTGGTGATCCCCGCGGCCTCGAAGGCCCGGCGGCTCCAGTGTTCGGAAAACGACCCGCGCGCATCCGGATAGACCGGTGGCGGTCCGACCAGCTTCACGCCGGGAATCTCTAGGTCCTGCACCTGCATGGCTCCCTCAAACCACGCCCGTCCGCTTTGCGGAAGCGCTTGCTTGACGTGGCGACCGCCGACTAATGCGGAGCTTCCCGTTCAGGACTGGAGTTTGCCATGACCATCCGCTTCGACGGCCGCGTGGCCATAGTGACGGGCGCCGGCGGCGGCCTGGGCCGCCAGCACGCCCTGGCCCTGGCCCGGCGCGGGGCCAAGGTGGTGGTCAACGACTTCGGCGGCGCGCGAGACGGCACCGGCGGTTCGGCCACCCCGGCGGAGGAAGTCGTCGCCGAGATCGAGGCTCTTGGCGGCGAGGCCATGGCCAATCCGGCCTCGGTCACCGACTTCGCCTCGGTCCAGGCCATGGTCGAGGCCGCGCTGGGGCGCTGGGGCCGCGTCGACATCCTCGTCAACAACGCCGGTGTCCTGCGCGACAAGACCTTCGCCAAGATGGAGCTCGACGACTTCCGCTTCGTGCTGGAGGTCCACCTGATGGGCGCGGTCAACTGCACCAAGGCGGTGTGGGAGACGATGCGCAACCAGAACTACGGCCGCATTGTCATGACGACCTCGTCGTCCGGCCTCTACGGCAACTTCGGCCAGTCCAACTATGGTGCGGCGAAGATGGGCCTGGTCGGGCTGATGCAGACCCTGTCGATCGAGGGGGCCAAGAACGACATCCGGGTCAACTGTCTGGCCCCCACCGCCGCCACGCGCATGACCGAGGACCTCGGCGCCCGGCTCGACCTCGACGCGCTCCGGCCCGAGCTGGTCTCGCCCGGCCTCCTGCATCTGGTCAGCGAGAACGCCCCGACCCGCGCCATCCTCTGCGCCGGCGCCGGCGGGTTCGAGGCGGCGCATGTGACCCTGACCCAGGGCATCCACGCCGTGGGCGACGACGCGCCCGAACAGGTCGCCGCCCGCTGGGACGAGATCATCGACCGCACCGGCTCCATCGTGCCCGAGAGCGGCGCCGCCCAGGGCATGACCGAAATGACCAAGGCCATGAAGGCGAAGGGATAAGCCCATGCGTGAAGCCGTCATCGTCTCCACCGCCCGCACCCCGATCGGCAAGGCCTATCGGGGCGCCTTCAACGACACCCAGGCCCAGGCCCTGGGCGCCCACGCCATCAGGCACGCCGTCGAGCGCGCGGGCGTCGATCCGGGCCAGATCGAGGACGTGGTCATGGGCGCGGCCCTCCAGCAGGGCTCGACCTCGACCAACATCGCGCGCCAGGCGGCCCTGCGCGCCGGCCTGCCGGTCACGGTCGCGGGCATGAGCCTGGACCGCCAGTGCGCTTCGGGCCTGATGGCCATCGCCACCGCCGCCAAGCAGGTGGTCCACGACGGCATGGCCGTCACCGTCGGCGGCGGGCTGGAGTCGATCTCGCTGGTCCAGAACCAGCACATGAACCTCTATCGCCGCGAGGACGCCGAGCTCCTGCGCATGGTCCCGGCCATCTACATGCCGATGCTGGAGACCGCCGAGGTCGTGGCCGCCCGCTACGGGATCAGCCGCGACGCCCAGGACGAATACGCCTTCCAGTCGCAGCAGCGCACGGCCCAGGCCCAGGCCGAAGGCCGCCTCGACGCCGAGATCGCGCCCATGACCACCACCATGCAGGTGGTCGACAAGGCCACCGGCGAGGCCTCGCCGCGCGAGGTCACCCTGTCCAAGGACGAGGGCAACCGTCCCGACACCACGCTGGAGGGCCTGCAGTCGCTGAAGCCCGTGTTCGGCTCCGGCCAGCAGATCGAGCAGGGCGCCTACATCACCGCCGGCAACGCATCCCAGCTGTCCGACGGCGCCTCGGCCCACGTCATCATGGAGGCCAGGGACGCCGAACGTCGCGGCCTTCAACCGCTCGGCGCCTATCGCGGCATGGCCGTCGCCGGCTGCGAACCCGACGAGATGGGTATCGGCCCGGTCTTCGCTGTGCCGCGGCTACTGGAGCGCCACGGCCTGACGGTCGACGACATCGGCATCTGGGAGCTGAACGAAGCGTTCGCCGTCCAGGTCATCTATTGCCGCGACCGGCTGGGCATCCCCAACGACCGCCTAAACGTCTCGGGCGGCGCGATCTCGATCGGCCACCCCTACGGCATGTCGGGCGCACGCCTGACCGGCCACGCCCTGATCGAGGGCAAGCGTCGCGGGGCGAAGTACGCCGTCGTCACCATGTGCGTGGGCGGCGGCATGGGCGCCGCAGGACTTTTCGAGATCTACTGAGAAAAGTCCGCCCGCGGCGCCTATCACCCAAAAGAGCCGAGCTGCGATGCAGGTCGGAGGGACGCCGCGGGTCTTCTCGCGATCTACCGAGCCGCCCAGGCTTCCAGCAGGCTGCGGGCGATGGCGTAGCGGTTAGGCGCGCGGATTTCCGGGTGCTTGCCGGCGAGGACCGCGCGGATCTCGTCACGGGTGAACCAGCGGACCTCCTCCAGCTCGGTCTGGTCCGGCGCGGCCTGGTCGTCCTCGACCTCGGCGAACAGGCCGATCATCAGGCTGGAGGGAAAAGGCCAGGGCTGGCTTGAGTGGTAGGTGACCGCCGTCGCGGTCAGGCCGGCCTCTTCGTTCAGTTCGCGCGCGCAGGCCTCCTCGATGGACTCACCGGGCTCCAGAAAGCCGGCCAGCGCCGACATCGAGCCCTTCGGCCAGGCGGCCTGCCGCCCCATGAGACACCGGCCTTCGTGCGTCGCCAGCATGATCACCACCGGGTCGACGCGCGGGAAGTGCTCGGTCGAGCAGGCGTCGCAGACCCGTTTCCAGCCGCCGCAGGTTGATCGCGACCGCTGGCCGCAGTGAGCGCAGAAGCTGTGCCGCCGCCGCCAGTCGAACAGGCTCTTGCCGCAGCCCGCCATGGCCGCCTCGGAGCCCGGCAGGGCGGCGGCCGCAGAACGCATGTCCATGAACGCCCCCAGGCCCCGCAAGGGCCCCAGCGTTGGATCGGCCTCGCTCTCGAACGAGACAGCGAACACCGGCGCCTCCTTCCAAAGGCCCAGGAAGACCCAGTCGTCGCCCACGATGTCCCGCGCCATCGCCGGCGACAGCCAGGCCAGACGGGGGCCCTCCGGCCCCTGTTCGGTCAGCACCTGGCCTTCCCAGATCACCAGGGCCGAGCCGTCGTCGCGTTCCAACTGGGCCGCCAGCCAGGCGGCGTCCTCCCTTCGGTCCGCCGCGCGGTCCAGGGGGCTTCCGGCGAAGGTGTTCACATGGGCGGAGAGCGGCATGGCCCCTCTCTACGCGCGGGGGGCGCATCCTGCGAGCCTCCGCTAAGCCTTGCTCAAGACTCCTGTGGGATGACTTCGCGGGGGACGGAGTCTGGATGTTCAAGTACGTTTCTGCCTGCGTGATCGCGCTCGCGGTTTTGTTCGCGAGCGTCGTCCAAGCTGTCGCGGCGCAATCGCGCACGCCGCTCGACCTTGCCGTGGCTGTCGAACGGCGCGCCGGCGCCACCGATTTCAGCGAACTGGAAGCCTTCGGCGAAGCCGCCCTGCGCCGTGACGACCGCGAGGGCCTCAATCGCATCTATCACGTCACCTGGATCATCCTGAACCAGGGGGATTTCGAGCGCGCCGCCGAATGGAACCGCCGTCTCACCGAGCGGGCCCGCGTGCTCAATGACGGGCGGTATCGGGCCATCGCGCACCTCAACAATCTGACGATCCGCTACGACCAGGGCGACAACGCCGCCGTGCCGGAAGTGCAGCGGGTGGCTGACCGGACCGACGACTGGTTCGTCAAGGCGCATGCGACACGCCTGATCGCCATCGCCCTCATGGACGAGGACCGCATCGGCGAGGGTCTGAACCTGCTGACCGAGATGGACGCCGAGATTCCCGAGGACGACCCCTACGCCATGACGGCGCACGCGGGCCTGTGGGAGATGGCCGGCATCGGCCTGATGAAGCTGAACGACTTCGTCGGGGCCACCCAGGCCTTCGGCCGCTTCGAGATCGACTACAGCCATCCGGACTACCCCCGGCCCGACTTCGACAGTCTCTACAATCTCACGCGCCTGGCCGTGCAGGTCGGCGACTTCGAGATGGCCCAGCGCCTCTATGAATCTCACCACCGCCTGACGGTGAGGGCCAACCTCGAGAGCCTGTCGGTCTACGACGCCAACCTGTGCGCCATGGTGGCCGAGGGGCTGCAGAACTGGCGTGGCGTCCTGGATTGCGTCGAGCCCTACGGCGTCAACCTGGCCGCCGCCTCGTTCCTCGCGCCGCAGCTCCTGCCCAAGCGCGCGATCGCCCACGCCCGTCTGGGCCGCGTATCCGAGGCGGAGCGCGACCTCGCCCTCATCCGCAGCCTGCAGGCCCGCGGCGATTTCCGCGAGGAAGGCTTCACCGTCATCCCGCTGGTCGAGGCCGAGCTCCTGTTCGCCCAGGGCCGGCCGAGCGAAGGGTTCCAGCGCCTGCGCGACTATCACCGTGAGGCGGGGGTCCAGGCCGCGCAGCGCTTCTCGGCGGGCATCAGCCAGGTCACCGGCGACATGCAGGCCCAGCTGGCCGAGCGCCGTCATCAGCTGGAGACCGAGCGCTCGAACGCCGCCCTGCAGCAGGAGGTGATCGGCAGCCAGCGCTGGATCGTGGCCGTCGCCGCCCTGTTCCTCGTCTCGGCCGCCTGCGTGCTTGCCTGGCAGCTGCGCACCGGCCGTCACCTCAAGGAGGCCCGCCGTCGCGCCGAGAGCGCCAACCTGGCCAAGAGCGAGTTCCTCGCCAACATGAGCCACGAGATCCGCACCCCGCTGAACGGCGTGGTGGCCATGGCCGACGCCCTGTCCCGCTCGGACCTGCCGCAGCGCGAGCGCGAGATGGTCGAGGTCGTCCGCGCCTCGGGCGTCACGCTCGAACGCCTTCTCTCCGATATCCTCGATAGCGCCAAGAT
>CAMPGL010000092.1 GCA_946885435.1 uncultured Brevundimonas sp.
GTGCAGCCGGCAGCGCTCGGCGACGCGATAGACCTCCTCCTTCACCGGGCAGGCGTCGGCGTCGACGAAGATGCGCGGCTCGCCCAAGCGGTCAGCCGCCCCGCTCGCGGCGAAGCAGTTCCTGCTTGCGCTCGACGCCCCAGGCATAGCCGGTGAGCTTGCCGTCCGAGCCCACGACGCGGTGGCAGGGGACGACGACGCAGACGGGATTGGCCCCGCAGGCGGCGCCCACGGCGCGGGCGGCGCCCGGCGCGCCGACGGCCGCGGCCAGCTGGCCGTAGGTCCAGGTTTCGCCGGCCGGAATGTCGCGCAGCGCCCGCCAGACCTTCTGCTGGAAGGCCGTGCCGCGCACGTCGAGCGGCAGGTCGCGGCCGGGGTCCCGCGGGTCGTCGATCAACTGGGTGACGCGGCGTAGGTGGGCGGCCAGGGCCGGGTCGTCGGCGACCACCTCCGCCCGAGCGAAGCGGGCGCGAAATCGGGCCAGCATGAAGTCCGGATCGTCGCCGAGCTCGATCGAGCAGACGCCCTTGTCCGTGGCAGCGACCAGCACTTGGCCCAGCGAACAGGGGGCCACGGCGACGCGGATGGTCTCGCCCTGGCCGGCCTTTTTCCAGGCCGAGGGCGTCATGCCGAAGCGCTTGTGGGCCGCGTCATAGAAGCGCGACGGCGCGCCGAAGCCCGCGTCATAGACCGCGTCCGTCACGCGCGCGCCGCCGTCCAGCGACGCCTTGGCGCGGCGGTCGCGGACCTGGCCGGCGTAGGCCTTGGGCGTGACGCCGGTGCGGGCCTTGAACAGGCGGTGGAAGTGGAAGGACGACAGGCCGGCCTGGCGGGCGAGTTCGTCCAGCGTCGGCGGCGTCTCGGCCGTCTCGATCATGCGGCACGCGGCGGCGATGACGTCGGCGCCGGGGCGTGCCTCGTCCGGCTTGCAGCGCAGGCAGGCGCGAAATCCTTCCGCCCGGGCCTCGTCGGTGGTGGGGAAGAAGCGGACGTTCTCGCGCTTCGGCGCACGCGCCGGGCAGCCGGGGCGGCAGTAGATCCCCGTCGTCTTCACCGCGATGACGAAGGCGTCGCGCAGGGAGGCGTCGCGACGCGCCAGGGCGTCATAGCGCTCGTCGTCGGTGAGGGGCGGCTCGGCGATCATCTCGGCCAGCATAGCGAAATCTCCGCGAGGTTGCGGATCAGCGATAGGGCGGCGGGGCGTCGGACGCGTCCCGCGCCTTGCGCTCAATGTCGGGCGATCAGGCGTAGCGGCGGCGCGGCCCGGGCTCGCGGCCGCGGATGGCGGCGCGGACGAAGTCCGCAGGCGGTTCGGCCTCAGCCAGGACCTGCTCCTTAATGGCGCGCGGCTCTCCGAACAGGTGGCCCTGGCCGAGCGAGACGTCGAGATCGAGGATGTCGACGATCTGGCGCTCGGCCTCGACCTTCTCGGCGATGACCTCGAGGCCGTAGCGACGGGCCAGTTCGGCGAAGTCGGACGGATGGATGTCGCGGAGCGCCTTGGCCGACGGACCGGCGTCGAGGTCCAGCAGCTGCTCCAGCAGGAGCTCCGCCGAGACCTTGATGAACTTGACGTCCGAGCGCTGCAGGTCCGCGAAATCGAGGTCCAGCGCCTGGACCTTGTCGATGGAGAAGCGGAAGCCCAGGTCGGCCAGCTTGGCCATGTTGCGCGCCTCGACCGGGCCGCGCACGTCGAAGTTCGCCTGGCCGAGCTCGAAGATCAGGGAGTCCTTCAGGTCCCGGTTCTCGGACAGGAATTCCAGGAACTGCGGGAAGAAGGTCTCGTCGGCCAGGGACGTCAGGGCGATGTTGCAGAACACGCCGACGCGGCGGTCCTGACGCGCCAGCCGGCGCACGATCTGGGCGCAGCGGAACAGCAGCAGGTTGTCGATGGCTGCGGTCAGGCCCTCGTCCTCGGCGACCGCCAGATACTCGGCCGGCATCATCACCCGGCCGGAGTCGTCGCGCAGGCGGGTGAAGCTCTCGTAGTAGAGGGTCTTGCGTTGCGGCAGGGTGACGATGGGCTGGAGGTAGAGGTCGACGCGGTTCTCCGTCAGGGCCTCGCGAACCTGGCTGACGACGGCGACGCTCTGATGCCGGCGGCGGCCCTCGGCGGCGTCCATCGGCGGGGCGGCGCGTTCGACCGCGGCCAGCTTGGCGTCCATGCTGTCGCTGAGCCGGGCGACCAGGGCCTCGAGCATGCGGACCTCGCCCGTCAGGGCTTCGGTGCGGTCGTCCTGGCGGGTCTGGACCGCGCCGGCCAGGTCCCCGACGGCGCCCTGCAGGCTCTCCAGCGCGTCGGCCAGCAGGCGATGCGCCTCGCGAACGGCGCCGATCTGGCGGGTGATCTGGGCCCGCCCGACCGCGCCGGCGACCAGGGCGTGGACGCCCGCGCCCAGTCCCAGCCCGCCGAACAGGGCGGCCATCGCCGCGCCCACGCCCAGACCGCCGCGCCAGAACAGGGCGGCGACGGTGAGCGCCAGACAGGTCCAGGCGCCGATCAGAAAGGCCGTCGTCAGTTTCGACATGAAGCCGCAGGTCCCCAGCGGGAATCGCTTGATTATCGGGCCATGTGACGCCATCGCCTAGCGGGGAATTCACAGCAGGGGCGCGCGATGGAACTCTTCGACCTTTCGGGCAAGTCCGCGATCATCACCGGCTCGTCGCGCGGCATCGGCAAGGCCATAGCCGAGCGTCTGGCCGAACATGGCGCGCGGGTAGTGATCTCGTCGCGCAAGGCGGGGCCCTGCCAGGAGGTCGCCGACGCCATCAACGCCCGCCACGGCGAGGGCCGGGCCATCGCCATCCCGGCCAACATCGGCTCCAAGGAGGACCTGCGCCGGCTGGTCGACGAGACCGAGGCCGTCTTCGGCCAGGTCGACATCCTGGTCTGCAACGCCGCGACCAACCCCTACGCCGGGCCGATGGCCGGCATCTCGGACGAGCAGTTCGAAAAAATCCTCCAGAACAACGTCATCTCCAACCACTGGCTGATCCAGATGGTCGCTCCGGGGATGCTGCGCCGGAAGGACGGGGCGGTGATCGTGGTGTCGTCGATCGGCGGTCTGCGCGGCAACGCCCTGATCGGCGCCTACAACGTGTCGAAGGCCGCGGACATGCAGCTGGTGCGCAATCTCGCCGTCGAGTGGGGACCGTCGAACGTGAGGGTGAACTGCATCGCGCCGGGCCTCGTCCAGACCGACTTCGCCAAGTACCTGTGGGAGAACCCGGATCTGCTCAAGCAGGTGACCGACCCCGCGCCGCTCAAGCGCATCGGCCAGCCGGACGAGATCGCGGGCGCGGCCGTCTATCTGGCCAGTCCGGCGTCGTCCTACATGACGGGTCAGACCCTGGTGGTCGACGGCGGCATCACCATCGCCTGGTAAGGCGGGCCTAGCTGGCCTCGGCCGTCTCCATCGCGGCGTCGGTCGCGCGGCGCCACGGCCCGGCGTAGGCGCGGTTCGAGACTCGCCGGCGGCACGGTCCGAAATAACTGTCGGACTTCACGAACGGGCGCGGCTTGTAGATGACCGCCTGGATGCGATCGAGGATCGCCTTGGCGGTGATCGGCTTCACGCAGAACTCGGTCACGCCGGCGTCGCGCGCCTCGTAGACGCGGGTCCGCTCCGAGTGCCCGGTCATCATGATGATCGGCAGGTAGGGGTTCGGGCTGTCGCCGGAGTTGCGGACCAGACGGGTGAACTCCACCCCGTCGATCGGCGCCATGTTGAAATCGACGATGGCGAGGTCGGCCGGCCAGTCGCGCAGGGCGTCGATGGCCTCGGCGCCGTCGCGAACCTCGCGGATGCGGCGGAAGCCCGCCGACGCCAGGATCGTCGCGGTGATGGCCCGCATGTGCTGGTTGTCGTCCACCAGCAGGATCTGCAACGCCTGATAAGCCGACATGAATCCCTCAGCGCCCGGGCGCGGGCGGCGATTCGAAGACGCTACGCCCGGATGGTTTCCGACTGGTTGAGAAAACGTCGGGTTTCGAGGTCATCAGATCGATGGGGCGCCGACGAGGTTGGACGGATCGATGTTCCGGTCGCGCCACCGCGCGCGCCAGCACAGGTGCGGTCCGGTGGCCCGGCCGCTGGACCCGACGCGACCGATCCGCTGACCGCGCGCGACCCGGTCGCCCTGCGCCACCTCCAGCCGCGACTGGTGGAGATAGACGGTGATCAGTCCCTGGCCGTGGTCGATGAAGGTCGTGCCGCCCTCATAGTGCAGGTCCGGCTCGGCCAGGACGACGAGACCGGGCGCCGGGGCCAGAATCGGCGTTCCGGCGGGGGCCGCCAGGTCGATGCCGTAGTGCGGGCGGGCCGGGGTCCCGTTCAGGATCCTCTGGGAACCCCAGCGGCTGCTGATGCGGAACTCGGCCAGGGGCCAGTCGAACCCGTCGGCGAAGTTCTCGGTCGCGTCGCGGCTGGCGTAGGCGACGGCCTTGAGTTCGGCCTCGCGGCGGATGCGCTCCAACAGCGCCGGGTCCGTCGGATCGACCGTCGAGGGCGGCAGGCCGGAGATGCGCTGGGTCGGGAAGTCACCGGCGGCGACGTGCAGCCGCTCCTCGGCGCGCCAGCCGTCCTGCCGCGCCTCGATCAGGACCGTGTCCGCGCCGTCGCGGTCGAAGCCGACCACGAACAGGCCCGTGGCGCCCGCGGCGGTGAGCGCTTCGCCATCGACGAAGACCAGCGCGCCCGGCCGCGTGCGCCCCAGCGCATAGCCGCCCTGGATGAACCTGCCGGTCAGGTTGAGCCGCTCGGGCCGAGTCTGGGCGAGGGCAAGGGGGGCGGCTGCGGCCGCGAGGAGGGAGAGCGCGAGCCCGCGCCGGTTCACGCCCGCGTGGCCGCGAAGGCCTGTAGCGCCTCGACAGGGCCGGCGTAGGCCTCCTGCCGCTCGGCGCTCCAGTAGCGCAGGGCGTCCAGCGAAATGCGCTGGCCGGACACGGCGCAGATCACGAACCGGCCCGGCTTGAGCACGACGAACTCGCCGTCCCCGTAGTGGAGCTGGGCCGGCAGGCCGAGACTGGGATCATGGGCGTTCATGTGTCCAAGGATAGGTCCTCGCCGCCGGTTTCGCCAGCGCCGAACCCTGTTTCGTTTTGTCCTGCCGCGCTCTAGGCTCCACCGTATGGCCGATCCCGCTCCGCTCCCGACCAAGCCCGCCAAGCGCGGGCGGCCGCCCAAGGCGCGGGCCAACGGCGAGACGCGGGACGCCATCCTCGACGCGGCCGAGGACCTGTTCTCAAAGCACGGTTTCTATGGGGTGACGATCCGCGAGGTGGCGCGCGAGGCGGGCGTGGATACGGCCCTGGTCCACTACTATTTCGGGGCCAAGCGGGACCTGTTCGACAGCGTCTTCCTGCGCCGCGCGGAGGTCTGGAACAATGAACGGGTCGAGGCCATCAACCGCTATGCGGCCGAGGCCGGCGGGGCCATGACCCTGGAGGGGCTGTTCGAGGCCTTCCTGCGCCCGCCGTTCCAGTGGTCGCTGAAGGGCGGGCCGGGCTGGAAGCACTATTCCGCCCTGGTCGCCCAGACCAACGCCAACCCGACCTTCGGCGGCGAGACCATGGCCCGCTACTACGACCCGGCCATCCGGCGGCTGATCGAGCTGATCAAGCAGGTCATGCCCGAGGCCCGGGAGGTGGACCTCTACTGGGCCTATCACATGCTGTCGGGCGCCCTGACCCTGACGCTGGGCGAGACGGGGCGGCTGGACCGGCTGTCCAACGGCCTGTGCCGGTCGGGCGACCTGGAGACGGCGGGCGACTACATGGTGCGCTACGCCGCCGCCGGCTTCCGGGCGGTGTGCGGGCAAGGACGGGCGTGAGCCGTCCCTTCTTCGACCGCGGCTTCGTGCGCGGCCTGGGCGTGGCGGTGGCGGCCGGCGGCGTTCTGGCCTTCGTGGGCGCCTTCGGATCGGACGAGGCTCCGGTGGGCACGCGGCTTCTGTACTGGATTCCGCTGATGCTCGCGGGCGGCCTCTGGGGTCACGCCTGCTCCCGCCTGATCCACCGCTGGATCGACGAGGAAGGCAGGCCCTGGCTCAGCATCGGCCTGCTCACCGCCGTCATCACCGGGCCGCTCGCCGTGGTGGTCTGGGCCTACAGCGGCTTCCTGTTCCAGGGCGGCGCGCTCAACCTCGAGGCCCTGCCCTTCTACCTGGCGCCGGTCGGGGTGATCACCCTGACGCTGGCCACCATCAACGTCTTCCTGATGCGCGCGCGGCCGACCGAGACCCACGCGGCGGCGCCGGGCGAGGCGCCCTCCCGCTTCCTCGAACGGCTGCCGTTCAAGCTGAAGGGCGCGGCCATCCGCGCGGTCGAGGCCGAGGACCACTACCTTCGCGTCCACACCGATCGCGGCTCGGACCTGATTCTCATGCGGCTGTCCGACGCCGTAACCGAGCTGGAGGGGCTGGAAGGCGCCCAGGTGCACCGCAGCTGGTGGGTGGCCCGCGACGCCGTCACCGGGGCCAGGCGCGGCGACGGCCGGGCCACGCTGGAAGTCGAGGGCGGCCTCACCGTCCCGGTCAGCCGCCGCTATGCGCGGGCGTTGCGGGAAGCGGGCTGGTTCTGACCGGCGCTATTGCGCCAAGTCCTCACCCGAAAACCAGAAATCGATCGTGCGGATCAGTCGGTCGCTGAGACGCATCTGGCCCCGCCGGTGCTGCCCGGGGGGCAGACCTTCGCCCCGCAGGAAGAAATGGTCCTCGTCCGGCAGCACGATGGAGGTCAATCGGCTGTCCGAATTTCTGAGGTCGAGAAACACCGGGACGTTCTGGGCTGGAGCTGTCAGCGTATCGATCCCGCCCCACACGGCCAGCACCGGGTCCGTGACCCGCGCGAACGCCGGGCCTGGATCATGGCTCAAGAAGACCTGCATCTCCGGGCTGGCCATCCGGTCGATGAACTGGGGGCGGGCCTCCGCAAGTTCCTCGGCCGTCAAGCCAATGCGCGCGAACAATGCGTCCGTCGCCGCCTCGATGGCAGACCGGTCGCCGTCGATCGATGCGCGCGCCACCGCGTCAAAGCCTGTGCGGATCGCTTCCAGGTCCTCGATCGAACGGTCGGGAAAGCGGTCAGGGTTCGACTGCTGCTCGACCCAGACGATCCGCCCAGGGCGTGATGGGGCGCCGAGGAGGATAAGGAAGTCGATCGCCTCCTGGCGCTCGATCCAGAGATCCGTCGCCACCAGCGTTCCCTCGCTGTGCCCTAGCAGACCGAGGGGCGTCGCAGACACTTCCGGTCGAGCGGCCAGGTAATCGAAGGCTGCCAGGATATGTGGCTCGCGCTCGCGGAAGTGCGCGACACGCTCACCCGTCGAGGAACCGACACCCGCGTTATCGATGCGAAGGCTGGCGATCCCCGCCTCGGCGAGGGCGTCGGCGAGTTCCGCGAACATCGGCGCGCCGGAGATCACTTGGTTACGTCCGTGCGGGCCCGCGCCCTGGATCAGCACCACTGCGGCGCGAGGCGGTCCTTCCGGCAGGACAAGCGCGCCCGCCAGGACCACATCGCCGGCTGGGACCCTAACCTCCTCGATCGAAGGATCGGCAAGGGCAGCCGTGGGACAGAGAAGCGCGAGGAGGGCAAGGAGACCTGGACGCATAGATGTGATTTCCGGATTAGCTCGAGCCCGGATGGGCTTTTGCTCTGAAGAGGCGGCGGCGACCTCGTCCGGATGCGCATTTCGGAGATTTAATGCGGGCGCCAGACCGATGGTCAGCCCTGCCGCCACATCCCATGGAACGCCGCTGGCAGGGCCACGTCGGCGCGCCAGGTGGCGACCGGGCCGTCCTCGATGCGGGCGACGTCGAGCACGTGAAGTTCGGTGACCCGGTCACGCAGGTTCAGGGACGGGCCGACGAGCCAGCCGTCGGCCTCGGATGTCGAGCCGGGCGTGGGCACGAAGACGGTCTCGTCGACGACGTGGTCGGGTCCGAAGTCGAAGGTGCGGGTCTGGCCGGTCCTCCAGTCGGTGACGCCGATGGCCTGGGCGAAGGGGGTTTCGGGCGTCTCTCCGGTGACGTGGAAGCTGAGGTGACGGGGCAGGCCGGCGCGCCGCGGGTCGCTCCTCGGAAACTCGGCCGAGACGGCCGTGGTCTGAAGGTCGCCTGAACCGTCGGCGCGCAGGGTCGCCAGCGCCAGGTGCGCGGGCTGGCCGGTCAGGGGTACGCCGTTCAGCACCTCGGTCGCGCCGCGCGCGGCGAAGCTCATGTCCGGATGGGCGCAG
>CAMPGL010000093.1 GCA_946885435.1 uncultured Brevundimonas sp.
CGCGCAAGAGCCAGGTCTGGCTGGTCGGCTTCGGCGAGAGCGGGCTGGATTTCGAGCTGCTCGTCTGGCCCACCCAGGACGCCGTCAAGCGGCCCGCCGCCATGCACGCCGCCTATACCTGGGCCATCGCCGATGCGCTGGACGCCGCCGGCATCGAGATCCCGTTCCCGCAGACCGACCTCAGGCTGCGCAGCGTCTTCGGCCGCGAGGGCGACGACGCGCTGAAGGTGCTGGGGCTCGGCGAACACATGCACAAGGCGCCGGCGGAGCCGCCGCCCTCAAAGGGAGACCGCTCCGCCGAGCCGGAGCCGAGGGCGCCGCCGGTGAACGATGCCGCCCTCGACCTGATGTCGCCTCCGACCGATCCGACCAATGAAGCGCGCGAGGCCGATCAGAGCTGATCGAGCCGGCGGTCCCGTCCCGTGGCCAGCCGGCCTAGGCTGATGAGCACGCGCGCGGCGGCCTCCAGGATGATGAAGCCGAGGATCACGATGACGGTCACCTCGACGTCCCAGCCGCCGTTCCGGATGACGTCGCGCACCTGCTCGAAGGCCGCGCCGGGCGTGGAGGCCTCCAGCTGGACGCCCAGGGGCGAGACGAACAGGACCCAGGCGGCGCCCACGGCCCGCGCGCAGGCCAGGCCGATGTCGCCCAGCGCCGCCATTCGGACGGCCCGGGGCCGCAGCGCGCGGAACAGGTCGAAGGCGACGCGGCAGACGCCATAGACCACCACCGGCCACCACAGGGCCGCGATCACGGCCTGGACCGCGGCGGTGTAGTCCACGCCCCAGACCAGAGCCTCGATGTCCTCCACGCCCGTCCCGCCGAGCCGCAGGGCGCCGACCCACCACAGCAGGAACACCGCCATGGCGGTGGCGCTGGCCAGCGCCCGCGCCACCGGCGACATGCGCGAGCCGGTCGCGTCGACATAGACCACCTTCGGCTGGCCCGACTGCATCGCCTTGCCCCAGGTGTCGGCGTTCAGCCGCCCGAGTTCGAACAGGCCGAGGTCGCGCACCCGCCAGTTGGTGATGAACCCCGGCTTGCCGCCGTACCGCTCCCAGACGAAGCCGAGGACCGTCACGAGCCCGAGCAGCGTCAGTCCGCCCTCGATGAAGCCGCCGAGCGCCTGGGCGAAGGCCTGGCCCACGTCCATGCCGCCGAGCACGCGGCCGCCCAGGCCGATCACCGAGAGCAGCGCCATCGCCGCCAGCCCGACCTTCATGGCGAACAGCCACCAGGGAAACAGCTCCGGTCCGATCAGATGCTGAGGTCCCGAGCCGTAGCGCGCCGCCACCGCCAGCGGGTGGCCCAGCTCGCGCAGGACGGCCTCGGTCTCGTCATCGGTCAGCGAGCGGCCGAGCTCGGCCTCGCGCGCCTCGATGCGGCTCATCAGGTCGTCGCGCAGCTCGGCGACGACGTCCTCGCGCTGGTCCGGATTGAGCTGAGCCGCCACGGCGGCCAGGTAGCGTTCGATCAGGCTCATCGCCCCATTCCCCTTCTTCGATTCCTTGGTCACAGCACGCGCTCCAGCGAGGCGGAGATCCGCCGCCATTCCTCGTGCAGGCGGCGCAGCACGCCCTCGCCGTCCGGCGACAGGCGGTAGAAGCGCTTGCGGCGCTTGTCTTCCTCGCGCCACTCGCTGGTCAGCAGGCCCTGGCTCTCCAGGCGGCGCAGCAGCGGATAGAGGGTGGATTCCTCCATCTCGATGCCGTCCTCGGCCAGGGCGACGCGCAGCGAGTAGCCGTACTGCTCCGTCCTCAGGCGCGCGAGCACGGCCAGGACGAGCGAGCCCCGGCGGAGCTCAAGCCTCAGCGCTTCGAACTGTTCGGTTTCGCCCATGCCGGTCACCTGCCGCCACATAGTGTGTGACACACAGTGTATGCCGCATACTGTGCGACGCCGTCAAGTGGTGCGGATCAGAGCGGCCAGAAGGTCAGGATCAGCGGGGGGCCGGCGAGCACGACGAGCAGGCTGAGCGGCGCGCCCAGGCGGGGGTAGTCGGCGAACTTGTAGCCGCCGGGCCCCATCACCAGCGTATTGCACTGGTGACCGATGGGCGTGAGGAAGTCGCAGGCCGCGCCGACCGCGACCGCCATCAGGAACGGGTCTGGGTTCAGCCCCAGCCTCTGGGCAAGGGTCGCGCCGATGGGCGCCACGATCAACACGGTCGCTGCGTTGTTCAGGAAGGGCGTCACCGCCATGGAGGCGACCAGGACGCCTCCGACCGCCAGCACGCCGGGCGCGCCCGCGAAGACGCCTGACAGGGCGCCGGCGATCAGATCCGCCCCGCCGGTCTGCTGGATGGCGTCCGACACGGGGATCAGGGCGGCCACCAGCACCAGCAACGGCCCGTCCAGCGCGGCATAGGCTTCGCGCATGCGCAGGCCGCCCAGCGCCACGATCGCCACCGCCGCTCCGAAGAAGGCCACGGCCACCGGCACGACGCCGAAGCCCACGAGAATCATCGCCGCCGCCAGGACGACCGCGGGCAGGTAGCGCTTGCGCGCATCGCCAAGCCGCACCTCCCGCTCCACCAGCGGCAGCAGGTCGAGCCCCTGCAGGGTGGCGGGCATGCTGTTCTCCGGCCCCTGAAGCAGCAGGATGTCGCCCGGCTGCAGCTTGGCGGTCCTCAGGTGCTGGGTCAGCTCGTAGCCGCTGCGCGACACGCCCAGCAGGTTGATGCCGTACTGGCCATAGAGGTCCGACTGCCGCACCGACTGCGCCTTCAGGGGGGAGTTGCGCCCGACCACGGCCTCGACCAGCACCACCTCTTCGGTCGGGGCGCTCATCGTCACCGGCCGATCGTCCCGGACGAGCTTCAGCCGGCTGCGATCCAGGAAGGATTCGAGCGCTTCCTGGCCGCCTTCGATCAGGACGACGTCGCCCTCCCGAACCACCACATTGCCGCGCGGCCGAGGCTTGCGCTTGCCCTCGCGGATCAACGCCAGGATGCGGACGTCCCCGCCACCCAGCTCGGTCAGCCTGGACACGCTCAGCGCGCCGTGGCTCCAGCCCTCCGGCGCCATGGCCTCGGTCGCATAGGCGTTGGCGGCCAGGGCAGCCTTCATGCTGGTGGCGCCCTGGCGGTCGCGCGGCAGCAGCCGATAACCGACCGCCAGAAAGACGAGCGCCATGGCCGTGATCGCCAGCCCGACCGGCGCATAGTCGTACATGCGGAACGGCTCGCCCAGGATGTCGGCGCGCACCTCCGCCACGATGATGTTGGGCGAGGTCCCGACCAGGGTGACCATGCCGCCCACCATCGCTCCGAAAGCCATGGGCATCAGCAAGCGCGAGGGGGATGTGCCGGAACGCCGGCAAACCTGCAGGGCGACGGGCGTCATGATCGCCAGGGCCCCCACGTTCTTGGTCGCCATGGACAGAATGGTGACCGCCGCTGTCAGCACCGGGACCTGAGACTGCTCGCTCTTCAGCAGGGGCAGCACGCGTCGCAACGCCATCTCGACGATGCCCGAGCGGGCGAAGGCCGCCGAGACGATCAGGGCGCAGGCGATGATGACCGTGACGTCGTTGCGGAAGCCGTCGAAGGCCGCTTCGGCCGGGATCACCCCAATGGCCAAGCCGACGACCAGCGCCGCCACGGCCACGAGGTCGTAGCGGAACCGCCCCCAGACGAAGGCGATGATGGTCAGCCCCACCAGGCCGAAGGCCAGCGCCTGATCCAGTGTCACGTGTTGTCAGCCCCGACGTCGTTCACCTTCCTGAACGCCCGGACCGCGCGCGGGATGCATGAGCTTCAGAGGAACAGGGCGTTCGCCTCGCCATAGGCCAGAGCGCCGTCCGTCATCGGCTCGATCCGGCCGTCCGCGAGGAACCCCGTGGCCAGCCGTCGCGTCAGGCCCATCACGGCCTCGGAGATCGCCGAGCCCACGGACAGCCGGCGCACGCCGAGTCGCCGGAGTTCCGCCACGGACGGCGTATCCGGCTTGGCCATCAGGTTCAGCGGCAGGCCGCAATCCGCCACGACCCGCGAAATCTCCTGCGGCTGCGCGAGATAGGGGCAGAACAGCCCGTCCGCGCCGGCCGCGCGGTAGAGGGCCGCCCGTCTCAACGCCTCCTCCACGCGGCCTTCAGGCTCACCGACGCCCCGCAGCCACACATCCGTCCGGGCGTTGACGAACAGTTCGGGCGCCGCGGCCTTCACCGCTGAAATCTTGTCGGCGAGTCGTTCGGCCGAACCGGCCCCGTCCTCCAGGTTCACGCCAGACGCGCCCGCGTCCCGGACCTGTTTCGCCAGCGCAGCAACCCTGGCCGGGTCGTCGGAATACCCGCCCTCCAGGTCAGTGCTGACCGGCGCGGAAACGACCCGCGCGATCTCCTCGACCGTTTCGAGCACGGCCGCGACCGGGAGGTGGTCGCCATCGCGATAGCCGCGGACCCACGCCACCCCAGCGCTGGTGGTGGCCAGTGCGGGAGCGCCCAGGCTCTCCACAAGTCGTGCGCTGCCCGCGTCCCAGACGTTTGGCAGGATCAACAGGCCGGTCTGGTGGAGGCGAAGGAAGGTGTCGCTCATCAGGGTCTCCTTGACGGCCCGCACCCTACACGCCTGCCCGCCGCGCACCTCCCGCAGCTTGCGGTCAACCGCGTCAGTCGTTCAGCCAAAACAGATCCTCGACCGTCACGCCCAGGGCGCGCGCGAGGCTCAGCGCGAGCGTCGTTGAGGGCACGAAGACGCCGTTCTCGACCGTGTTCACCGTCTTGCGGGAGACGCCCACCTTGTCGGCCAGCTCGGCCTGTGTGAGCCCCGCCGCCGTCCGCACCTCGCGGAGGCGCGAGCCCAGGCGTGGGTCAGCCATCCTGGTCGGCCTTGCGGTCCAGCCAGGCGAACCTCAGCCCCGCCGAGGCCCCGGCGACCCCGAGCACCATCGGCATGAGGCGCACGGCCAGCTCAGGCTGAAACAGCCCCAGGCCGTAGACGCCCGTAGCGCCCGCCAGCAGGACGAAGAAGGCGAAGACGATCGCGCGCCCACGCAGGACGCGGCTGAACTCGTCGTCCAGATAGCGCTTCAGCTTCCGGGACCCTCCATCCCAGCCCATGAGGATGGCCGCGACGACCCAGGCGTATAGCGGCGCCAGGCTCATCATGAGCCAGTCGGTGAGCCCGAGCGCCTCGCCGTCCTGGAGACGCCCCACCGTCAGCACGCCCAGGCTTGAGAAGATCAGCGCAGAGATCGGGAACAGCGTCAGCTGCTGCGTACGCGCGCGCTGGGCCCTGTCGATCCGGCCGCCGAGCGCATCCAGCCGGCGCGCCGCCTCACCGGGCCGATGCAGCCAGGCGATGATGGCGCCGGCAAGCGCGCCCAGCACACCCCCGAGCATCAGCCACAGACCCGGCATGCGCGCCTCGCCGATGGCGCCCTGCTGTGACATCGCCCCGATGGCCACGCTCATGCCGCCGAGGGCGGTGACGACCAGCCCGGCCTTCATACGCCCAAGCCGGCGGCTCTCTTCGGTATCCAGCCGTGCGCGTTCGTCGGACATGACCCATTCCTCGTGTAACTCCTAGGTTACACGTATCACCTATAGGTTACACGTCAAGCCTGAGCGTGCGACCCTCGACATAGCGTGGCAATGTCATCTCTGCGGCGGCTGGGAGGCCCGTCATGCGTATTCTGCGTATCGTTAGTGCGGCCGCCCTGCTCAGTGCCTGCGGCCCCGGAACCGGCGATGGCTCCGACCAGTCCGTCAGCGGACCTGCTGACCCCTGCCCGCTGGCGGCCCAATGGCACGTCACAGGCCCGGCTGGCGAGTACGGGACTTTCCTGATCGCCCCGGATGGCCGGATGGCCTGGGCCAACCTCGGGCTGGGCGAGGGCCGGGCGGAACTGTCCGGCCGCGAGCTGTTCATCCACTTCACGGCGTCGGGACCCGACGGCGCGGTCGCTCACGACTTCCAGGTCAACGCGGTGCTCGCCGAGGACTGCCAGTCTGGACAGGGAACGCTGGACGTGCGGGCCTCCCCGCAGATCGGCCTGGGCACCTATGAGGTCACCCTCAACCGCAACGGCGACCAGGAGGCCTGGCGCCAGCACTATGCCCTGAGCGACGCCGCGGGCGGCTAGCGACACATGGTCCAGGAGCCCTCTCGCACCTCCAGGTGGAGGTGGTCGCGGTGAGCGGCGTTGTAGTCGGGCGAGAGCACGGTTCCGTAGACCTGGCAGGCCTCGTCGCGGATGCGGCGCAGGAAGCGGGCCTCCGGGCTGTCGCCGCTCCAGTGGTCCGCGACGGTGACCCGCCGCCCGTCCCTGAGCCGGAATCCGCCGACGTCGAAGGCGTTGGCGCGGGCGTGGGCGCTGCGCCGGCCGCCGGCCGCCCCGTTCACGTTGCGGCACGAATAGGCGCCCATCTGGTCGATCTGGACGACGTCCGAGCCGAGGATCTCGCGCGCCGCCGGCTCGACCGACTGCCGTCGCCAGACGCTCAGCGCCAGCGCCGCCTCGCAGCGTAGCAGCGGCGCCGCCGGGCTCAGCCGCGCGACCGTGCCCCAGTCGACGTCGACGGTCCCCGCCCCGGCGTAGGCGCAACCCGTGCCGTCATCCAGGTCCGCCACCGGCGTCAGTTCGACCCGGGCTGAGGCCAGTTCGGCGTGGCACTGCTGGAAGTCGGCGCTGACCTCGCCGATGCGGTCACGGGTGCGGCCGTCGATCGGGGCGTCCACCAGACCGGTCCCGCCTCCGACCGGCGCCGGCGGGCGCTCGCCCGGCTGACTCGGCGTCCAGCCGCCGCCCGGCCGCACCGGATACTGCGGCCCGCCGCAGGCGGACAGCAGCGCCAGGGCCGCGATGGTCAGGGTGAGTCTGAAGCCCTTCGACATGTACGGAGAGCGCGCCAGCGCCGCCGAGTCGTCAAGGCGGCGACGCGCCGCAACCCCTCACCGCCCCGCGCGCTCTAGCCCCGCATGGCGCCGCGACCTACATTCCGTTCATGAACCGTTCCAGCACGCCCCAAGGTCGCCCTAAGGGCCGCGCCACGACCTCCAAGGAGCCCGTCCACACGCCCGGCGAGGGTCTGGCCGAGGCGCCCGTGCGCTTCATCCCGGCCTCGGCTAATCCGATGGACCGGATGCCGATGTTCGCGCCGGTCACCGGCCCGCGCCTGACGCCCGAGGAGGCCCCCGGCGCCCCGGCCGACTGGACCCCGCACCGTCCCGACCGCAAGGGCTCGAAGAAGGGCGGCAAGTTCCGCCTCGTCAGCGGCTACACCCCCGCCGGCGACCAGCCCGCGGCCATCGCCGAACTCGTCGCCCAGGCCAACGCCGGCGAACGCGACCAGGTCCTGCTCGGCGTCACCGGCTCCGGCAAGACCTTCACCATGGCCAAGGTCATCGAGCAGACCCAGCGCCCGGCCCTGATCCTGGCCCCCAACAAGACCCTCGCCGCCCAGCTCTACAGCGAGTTCAAGGCCTTCTTCCCAGACAATGCCGTCGAGTATTTCGTCTCGTACTACGACTACTATCAACCGGAAGCTTATGTACCAAAAACAGACACTTATATCGAGAAAGACAGCTCGATAAACGAGCAGATCGACCGCATGCGGCACTCGGCGACGCGGGCGATCCTGGAGCGGGACGATGTGATCGTGGTGGCCAGCGTGAGCTGCATCTACGGCATCGGGTCGGTCGAGACCTATACGGCGATGACGTTCACGCTGAAGGTCGGGGACCGGATCGACGAGGCGAAGCTGAGGGCGGACCTCATCGCGCTGCAGTACAAGCGCAATGACGCCGCGTTCGAGCGGGGGATGTTCAGGAAGCGGGGCGACACGCTGGAGATCTTCCCGGTCCACCAGGAGGACCGGGCCTGGCGCGTCAGCCTGTTCGGCGACGAGATCGAGTCGATCGCGGAGTTCGATCCGCTGACGGGGCAGAAGACGGCGGAGCTCAACGAGATCACCGTCTACGCGGCCAGCCACTACGTCACGCCGCGGCCGACCCTCAATCAGGCCATCACCGGCATCAAGGCCGAGCTCAAGGAGACGCTCGACTGGATGATCGAGAACGGCAAGCTGCTCGAGGCCCAGCGGCTGGAGCAGCGCACCCGCTTCGACCTGGAGATGATGGAGGCCACCGGCTCCTGCGCCGGCATCGAGAACTACAGCCGCTGGCTGACCGGCCGCGCGCCGGGCGAGCCGCCGCCGACCTTCTTCGAATACATCCCCGACAACGCCCTGCTGTTCGTCGACGAGAGCCACG
>CAMPGL010000094.1 GCA_946885435.1 uncultured Brevundimonas sp.
CCCCGCATCGAAGCGGGCGTTCGCGACGCTCGCCGTCACCCCGGACGCAAGCGCAGCGAGCGATCCGGGGCCCAAGCGGGATTAGGCCGCCTGCGCTTAGGTCCCGGCTCTCGGGCCCTTCAGGCCTGCGGCCGAGATGACGCGAGATGTGGGCGTTCGGCCGAAAAATCGAGCCGGAAATGCCCGCCTTCGAAAAGGCCCGCACACTCTGCAGGTCCCGTCGCACGGGGAGGGCGCATGGCCAGCGACCCTGCGGGCGGCGGGATGCGGATGAGCGGAGATAGCGGCGGGGCGGATTACCCGTCGGGTCCGGGACCCTGGTCGCTGCGCCAGGGCCCGCCGTCCGGGGCCGGAACAGCTGCGTAGCCCCTAACGAAGGGCGCCCAGCAGGGGCTTCGGGAAACCATCCGCGGCGGAGCGTCCTTCTGGTCGAAACGCAACTCCACAACCACGGTCACCGGACCCGAAGTCCGGCGCTCCGCCGCCCTCCCCAACCTCCGAGCGAAAGCCGGAGGAGGCATTCGCACGCCCAAACAAAAACCGCCCGCCGGTTTCCCGGCGGGCGGCTCTCGAAGACGGTCGCGCTATCTACAGTCCGCCGTCCGGCGGAAGGTCCGCGGAGGTCCGGCGCATCTCACCGGCCTTGGCGCTCCACTTCTCCAGCATTCGGCCAGCCCATTCGCGGCCGCCCAGGCCGAAGGCCAGGGCCGCGGCCACCGCGGCCGAACCGAGGATCAGGCCGAAGGCCAGGACCACGATCTCGTCTGCGATCCCCATGAAGCTCAGGCCCATGGCGGTCGCCAGCGCGATGGTCGCCCAGCGCACCAGGGTCGAGGCGAAGCGGTCCGCGCCGCCGGTCGTCCGGTTGATGAGATTGGCCAGCACGTCGGCGATCACGACGCCGGCGGTGATGATGATGGCGCCCACCAGCACGCTGCCGGCCAGTTCCAGCACCGACTGCACGATGGCGGCGGCGGCGCCGAACTCGACCAGGCGCAGGGCCTCCATGGCGAAGAACAGGACGATGGCCACACCCACGACCCAGCCGACCAGCTTGGACGGCGTCATCGGCGTGTGGACGCCTTCCTCGCCGCTGATCTTGGCGGCGTAGGCCGAGGAGACAGCGCCCGGATAGGGCCCGGGTCCGGTCGAGGCCTGAGCGGCCGGATCGGCCGGGACCTTTCCCATCGAGGTCAGGCCGGTGACCGCCGAGATGCTGCGGTCAAAGCCCGTCGCCGGCAGCACCCGCTCGATGACCGAGGCCACCCAGCGGGCGATGAAGACACCGAGCGCCAGCAGCAGCGCCGCGACCAGCACCCGCGGCAGGGCGTCCAGAACCGTCGTAAGCACCGCCGTGGCCGGCTCGCTGATGGCGGTGATGTTCAGGGTCTGCAGCGCCGCGATCGAGGCGAACAGGATGATCACCGCGAAGACGAGCGTACCAAGCGCATTCGTCAGGCCGGTGGAGCCGGTCGTGCGGGTCACGCCCGCCTTCTCAACCCAGGTATCCAGCCCGGCGGCGTCGAGCGCGGCGACCGTCAGCCGCTTGCCGAGCGTCGCCAGCACGAAGCCGATGAAGAAGATCAGGGCGGCGCCGAGGATGCTCGGGATGAAGGCCGCGACATTGGTCAGCAGGGTGTTCAGCGGCTCGACCGCGCCCCGCAGGTTCAGCACGCCCAGCGCCGCGACCACGCCGAACAGCAGGATGAGCCAGAACGCGACCTCGCCCAGGCGCGCGCCCAGGGTGTGACGCGGCTCGGCCCCCTCGTTGACCTTGGAGGCGCCCGGCACCCGGTTCAGCATCCGCGCCAGCAGCGATTTCACCGCCTTGCCGATGAACCAGGCGGCCACGAGGATCAGGATCGCGCCCAGCACCCTGGGCGCCCAGACCTCCAGCAGCGGCTCCCAGCCGATGAATTCGTAGCGGGTTGGTTCGTTCATGAAAGCGGTCTCCAGGCGAAGCCGGCGAAGGCCGGCGCATTCGAGCCGCTAACCGCCGAACGGCTTCGCTTGTTCCGCGACAATGGCCGCGCCGTACGGCCCGAGCGACAGGACACCCCCGGACAGCGCGGCTCCGGCCCCGCTTTCGAGCAGGATGTCGCCAGCCAGGCCTTCGAACCGGCCCGGCTCGCCGCCGAAGTTGACCGCGGTGACGAACCGGCGGCCTTCCGCCTGCCGCGCATAGGCCATCACCTGCCCCTGGACGCCCAGCGGCTCCCAGCCGCCGGCATGCAGCGCCGGCTCGGCCCGGCGAAGGGCGAGCAGGCGGCGGTAGAGGCTCAGCGCGGATCCCGGCTCGGCGGCCTGGGCCTCGACATTGGCCGTGCGCCAGGCGTCCGGCAGCGGCAGCCAGGGCTCCGCCGTCGAGAAGCCGGCGTGCGCCTCCCCGCTCCACGGCATTGGCCAGCGGCAGCCGTCGCGGCCATGGCCGGGGTTGCGGCGCTCCCACGGATCCCTGACCCGCTCGGGCGGCACGACGACATCCGGCAGGCCGAGCTCCTCGCCGTAATAGAGGGTCGGCGTGCCCCGCAGCGTCAGCAGCAGTACGGCCGCCGCCCTTGCCGCCGCCTCGCCGATGCGGCTGGCCGTGCGCGGGTTGTCGTGGTTGCCCAGTACCCAGTTGGGCCAGCACCCCTCCGGCACCGCCGCCTCATATCGCCGGGTCAGGGCGTCGATCTCGCCCGCCTCCCAGTTGGCCTGGATCAGCTTGAAGTTGAACGGCAGCTGGGCACCGTCCCCGCAGTCGCCGTAATAGGCCACCAGCCGGCTGACCGGCAGATAGACCTCCCCGATCAGCAGCCGCTCGCCCGGATAGCCGTCCATCAGCGTCCGCATGCGCCGGACGATCCCCAGCGTCTCCGGCCGGTCGGTCGAGTGGACAGGGTCGAGCCGCAGGTAGGGGATCATCCCCGACCGCCAGTTCGGGTTCGGCGGATTGTCCCGGAAGGCCTCGTCCTTGGCGAGCATCCACAGGACATCCATGCGGAAGCCGTCGACGCCTCGGTCCAGCCAGAACCGCATGGCGTCGAAGACCGCCCGCTCCACCTCCGGATTGCGCCAGTTCAGGTCGGGCTGCTCTGCCAGATAGGAGTGCAGGAAATACTGGCCCGACGCCTCGTCCCATTCCCAGGCCGGGCCGCCGAAAACGGACAACCAGTTGTTGGGCGGCCCTCCGTCCGGCGCCGGATCGCGCCAGACATACCAGTCGCGCCGCGCGCTATCCCGCCCGACTCTCGACTCCAGGAACCAGGGATGCCGGTCCGAGGTGTGGTTCGGCACCATGTCGATGATGACCCGCAGGCCCTTCGCATGGGCCGAGGCCAGCAGCCGGTCGAACGCCTCGAGGTCCCCGAACAGCGGATCGACCCCGCAATAGTCGGCCACGTCGTAGCCGAAGTCGGCCATGGGCGAGGGATAGAAGGGCGTGATCCAGACCGCGTCCACGCCCAGCCAATTCAGATAATCCAGCCGGCTCTCCAGCCCGGCCAGGTCCCCCACGCCGTCGCCGTCGGAATCGCTGAAGGAGCGGATGTAGGCCTGATAGATGACCCCCGTCCGCCACCAGCTCATGACAGCCGATCCGCCTTCCTGAGGCTCGGAAACATCCAGGCCCATAGGCCGGTGGCCGCCAAGGCGCCGACGCCGCCGTACACCGCGGCCCCCACCGGTCCGAGCAGCCGGGCCATGACGCCCGAGTAGAACTCGCCGAGCTCGTTGGACGCCCCTATGAACAGCATGGAGACCGAACTGACCCGGCCGCGCATCTCGTCGGGCGTCGCCAGCTGGATCAGGGTCTGGCGGATGTTCACGCTGATCATGTCCGCCGCCCCGCCGATGAGCAGCAGCAGGGCGCTCAGCCAGACGGTCCGCGACAGGCCGAACAGCAGGGTCGCCGCGCCGAACACGGCCACCGCCGCGAACATCCACAGGCCGCCGCGCTTTCGGATTGGCCAGCGGGTCAGATAGAGCGCCATGACCAGCGCCCCCACGCCGAAGGAGGCCCTGAGCAGGCCAAAGCCCTCCGGTCCCGCATGCAGGATGTCACGCGCGAACACCGGGGCCAGCAGGGCCACGCCTGCCAGGAGCACCACCACCAGATCCAGCGAGATGGCACCGATCACGATCTTTGTCCGCCAGACGTACCTCAGCCCTTCCAGCATGGCGTGGAAGCGGTTCTCGTCCGCCTCCCGCGGCCGGGGTCGGGTGTCGGTGCGGATCAGGGCGATGCAGGTCACGCCGAGAAGGAACATCACCACCGAAGTCGCGTAGGCGAACGGGATCGATATGCCGAGCAGCAGGCCGCCCACGGCGGGCCCCGCAATGGCGCCCAGCTGGAAGGCCAGGGACTGGGCGGCGATGGCGCGCGGCAGGGCCTCACGTCCCACGATACGCGGCAGCATGGCCTGGCTGGCCGGGGCCAGAAAGGCGCGCGCCGCGCCGAACAGGGCCGCGACCGACAGCAGCATCCATAACGCCGGCGCGCCGTGGATCGCCAGGCTGAGGAAGGCGACGGCGCAAAGGGCCTCGACGGCGATACAGGCCAGCACGGTGCGCTTGCGGTCCACCCGGTCGGCCATGTCTCCGGCCGGCAGGGTCAGGGCCAGCAGCGGCAGGAACTGCACCAGGCCGACGAGGCCGAGATAGAGGCTCGCCTGCTCCACCGGATGATCGCGCCGCGCGATCTCATAGACTTGCCACAGCAGGGCCGAGGACTGGATCTGAATGGCCAGGACAGCGACCATCCGCCCGAACCACAGCAGGCGGAAGTCCCGATTGCGGAACGGGTCCGGACTGAGGTGGACGGCCTCGGCCGTCTCCGGTGTGACCGGCCGCGAGGCCTCGGGCGCGTCGGTCACGTCTTGCGGCCGGTGCTTCCCGGATAGGGCGTGCCGTCGCGGCGCCGGTAGAAGGTCTCGCCGCCGGTGTAGGTCATGTCGATGTCCGGATACTCCACACGGTCCTCGGCGGGGCGACGC
The DNA here is from genome assembly GCA_946885435.1 of uncultured Brevundimonas sp. The sequence continues at coordinate 4,977 of CAMPGL010000094.1, forward strand.
GTCCCGACCTCGAGCAGAACGGCGGTCCGGTCGCTCCGGTTCACGATGTGGTGGCCGTTACCGTCGCCGGCCGGGAATCCGGCGCAGTCGCCGGCCTTCAGGACCGTCTCGCCGCCGTCATCGATCAGGACCACCTCGCCCTCGACCACCCAGACGAACTCATCCTCGGCCGAGTGCCAGTGCCGCTGGGAGGTCCAGACGCCCGGATCCAGCTCCAGCCGGTTGACGCCGAACTGGGTGAGGCCCGCAGCGTCCCCGAGCTTCCTTCGCCGCCGGGCCCGGCACGGCTGATCGAAGGGTTCCGGATAGGCCGTGCCGTCACGGCTCGGCGCGGCTTCGATGTCGATCTTGGGCATGAGCCTTCTCTCGCTCCGCGGCTCGGCTTAAGAGCCGAACCATGGCCGTTGTCGATCCTGTTCTGCTGACCCGCGCCCTCATCCGCAAGCCGTCCGTGACGCCGGCGGACGAAGGCGCGATGGACCTCGTTCAGGCGGAGCTGGAAGCGCTCGGCTTCGCCTGCCGCCGCATGGCCTTCGAGGGGATCGAGAACCTCTACGCCCGGCGGGGAACCGCCTCGCCCAACCTCTGCTTCGCGGGCCATACCGACGTGGTCCCGACCGGCCCGACCGAGGCCTGGTCGTCCGATCCTTTCGCCGCCGAAATGAGCGAAGGCGTCATCGTCGGGCGCGGCGCGGTCGACATGAAGGGCGGCATCGCCGCCTGGATCACGGCCGTCTCCCAAGTGCTGGCCGAGGGCGAGCCGCCGGGCTCGCTCAGCTTTCTGATCACCGGCGACGAGGAAGGCCGCGCGACCCACGGCACCAAGCTGGTGGTCGAGCAGCTCCTGGCCGAGGGCGAGCGGATCGACGCCTGCGTGGTGGGCGAGCCGTCCTCGCTGAGCGTGCTCGGCGACACCATCAAGATCGGCCGGCGCGGCTCGCTGAACGTCTGGATCACCGTGACCGGCAAGCAGGGCCACGTGGCCTATCCGGAGCGGGGGGCCAATCCGATCCCGGTACTGGTCGATCTGATGAAGCGGCTGAACGACCGGCGGCTGGACGAGGGCTACGAGGCCTTCCAGCCCTCCAACCTGGAGATCACCACCCTGGACGTCGGTAACCCGGCGACCAACGTCATCCCCGGCCAGGCCGTGGGCCGGTTCAACATCCGCTTCAATCCAAACCACACGGGCGCGAGCCTGATGGCCTGGATCGAGGAGGAAGCCCGCGCCGCCGAGGCCGCCTCGGGCCAGAAGGTCACGGTCGAGTTCCTGCACTCCGGCGACGCCTTCCTGACCCAGGAAGGGCCGTTCACCCGCTCCGTTCAGGACGCGGTGGAGGCGGAGCTCGGCGTGCGGCCAGAGGCCTCGACCACGGGCGGCACCTCCGACGCGCGCTTCATCCGGGCGCTGTGCCCCGTGCTGGAGCTGGGCCTCGTCGGCCAGACCATGCACCAAATCGACGAGCGGGTGTCGGAGGCGGACCTTCACGCCATCACCCGAGTTTACGCGCGGGTGATCCGCGGCTTCTTCGCTCAGTCGTAGTCGACGCCGACCAGATAGAGACCGTGGGCCGGCGCGACCGGCCCGCAGGCGCGACGGTCCCTGGCGTCGAGCGCAGCCTGGACGTCGTCCCTGGACCAGCGGCCCACGCCGACCTCGGCCAGGGTGCCGGTCATCGAGCGGACCTGGCGGTGCAGGAAAGAGCGCGAAACGAAGGACAGCAGGACCTCGTCGCCCTCGCGCCAGACGCGGGCCTCGTCGAGCGTCTTGATCGGCGACTTCGACTGGCAGGCCAGGTCGCGGAAGGTGGTGAAGTCGTGATGGCCGACCAGCACCTGGGCGGCCTCGTGCATGGCCTCGGCGTCGAGCGGCTTCTTCACGTGCCAGACGCGGCCGCGCTCCAGCGCCGGCGGCGCCCAGCGGTTGAGGATGCGATAGAGGTAGCGCCGCTTCGTCGCCGAGAAGCGGGCGTGCCAGCCTTCCGGCGCGAGGCTGGCGTCGAGCACGACAACGGCCTCCTCGATCAGGTGGGCGTTGAGCGCATTGGCCACGGTGCGCTCGGGCCAGTCCTTTTCGAGATCGACGTGGACCACCTGGCCAGTGGCATGGACGCCCGTGTCGGTGCGGCCGGCGGCCTGGAGCCGGACCCGCTCGCCTGAGAAGGCGAAGACGGCGGTCTCCACGGCCTCCTGCACCGACGGCAGGCCGGCCTGGGCCTGGTAGCCATTGTAGGCGGAGCCGTCGTACTCGAGGGTCAGGCGATAGCGGGGCATCAGCCGAGCCGCGTCCCCTCGGGCACGGCGAGGCCGCGCAGGAAGTCCTCGGCCTCCTGGGCCGCGCGGCCTTCGCGCTGGACGCGCAGGAGGCGGACGGCGCCGTCGCCGCAGGCGATCTTCAGCCGGTCATCGAGCGCCTCGCCGGGCTGCCCCGAGCCCTGGCTGATGCGAGACATCAGGGCCTTCACGCGGATCGGTCCCTTGTCGCCGGTCACCTCGAACCAGGCGCCCGGGAAAGGCGAGAGGCCGCGGATGTGGCGGTCGACCTCGGCGGCGGGGCGGCTCCAGTCGATGCGCGCCTCGGCGGAGGTGACTTTGCGGGCGTAGGTCGGCTCGCCGACCTGTTCGGTCTCGACCGCGCCGCCGCGTTCTAGCGCGGCCAGCGCGCGGGGCAGCAGGCCGGCGCCGACGTGGGACAGGCGCTCGGTCAGGGTTGCTCCAGTGTCCTCGGGGGTGATCTCGACGGTCTGGCTGAGCAGAACGGGACCTTCGTCCAGGCCCTCGGACATGCGCATGACCTGAACGCCGGTGACCCGGTCGCCGGCCATGATGGCGCGCTGGATGGGGGCCGCCCCTCGCCAGCGCGGCAGCAAGCTGGCGTGGACGTTGAAGCAGCCGAGCCGGGGCGCCTCCAGCACCTCCTTCAGCAGGATCTGGCCGTAGGCGACCACGACGGCCGCGTCGAGGTCAAGCGCCTCGAAGGCGGCGATCTCGTCCGGGGCCTTCATGCTGACCGGCGTGCGGACCTCAAGGCCCATCCCTTCGGCGAAGGCGTGGACCGGCGAGGGCGTGAGCACCATGCCCCGGCCGCGGGGCCTGGGCGGCTGGGAATAGACGGCCGCGATCTCGTGGCCGGCGGCGATCAGCTCGGCCAGGGACGGCACGGCGAAGTCGGGGGTTCCCATGA
>CAMPGL010000095.1 GCA_946885435.1 uncultured Brevundimonas sp.
GTCGCGGTTCGGCTATGCGCTGCTGTGGGCGGCGGTCGTCGGCACGGTGCTCAAGATCGCCCTGGCCGAGGGGGTGGGCCGGTGGAGCCTGGCCTCGGGTCGGACCATGTTCGACGGCTGGTCCAGCCTGCCGGGCGGCGTCGGCCGCGTGAACTGGGCCACCGCCTATTTCGGCGTCTATGTCGTGCTCTGGGGCTTCGTCTACGGCGGGGCGGCCATGACTGCTGCGGCCCTGCCGCTGGCGACGCTGATGCCCGTGCTCGACCTCAAGGCCTGGGGCATTCTGTCCGGCGTGCTGGGCCTGATCCTGGTCTGGTTCGGCGGCTATGGGCTGTTCGAGAAGATCATGACGGCCCTGGTCGGGGTCATGTTCGTGACCGTCGTCGGCCTGGCGGTCATCGTCACGCCCGACCTGCCTTCGCTGCTGCGCGGCGCCTGGCCCACCTTTCCGGAGGGCTCCCTGTTCTACACCCTCGGCCTGATCGGCGGGGTAGGGGGCACCATCACCATAGCGGCCTATGGCTACTGGCTCCGGGCCAAGGGCTGGGGCGGCGCGGAGTGGATGGGCGTCATGCGGCTCGACAACCGCGTGGCCTACGCCGTCACCGGCGTCTTCGTCGTGGCCATGCTGATCGTGGGCGCCGAGTTGCTGCACGCGGGCGGGGTGGCCCTGCAGAGCGGCGACCGAGGCCTGCTCGATCTCGGCGCCGTGCTCGAGGACCGCTTCGGACGCCCGATCGCCGTCGCCTTCCTGGTCGGCTTCTGGGCGACCAGCTTCTCCAGCCTGATTGGGGTCTGGCAGGGCGTCAGCCTGCTGTTCGGAGACTTCTGGGCCCACATGCGCGGCCGGCCCGAGGCGGACGGCGTGCGCGCTGACGGCGGCCCGGCCTTTCGCGCCTACGCCCTGTGGCTGACCTTCCCGCCGATGCTCCTGCTCTTCATGGACCGGCCCTTCGCCCTGATCATCGCCTATGGCGCGCTCGGCGCCCTGTTCATGCCCTTTCTGGCCGGCACACTGCTGTGGCTGCTGAACTCCAGCCGCACCCCGGCGGAGTGGCGGTCGGGCTGGCTGTCCAACACCCTGCTGACCGCCGCCGCCCTCCTGTTCGCGGCGCTGGCGGCCCGGGAGTTGATTGGACTGTTCTGACGTTCACGACGGCCGTTCCGCACGCCGGCTGCGCGCCAGGTCCGTCAGTGAGCTCCGAGCCCTGCGGGCAGGTGCTCGCGCCCGTGCCGTCCCACGCGGGTCACCAGGGTCTGGGCCGCCGTGTTCATGCCTGACACAACGACCTTTGCGCCCTGGCGGCGATACCGGAACACCACCTTGTCCACGGCAGCCACGCCGGTGACGTCCCAGAGGTGGGCGCCCGACATGTCGATCTCGACGTGGGTCGGGTGGCCGTGATGCTCGAAGCTGGCGGCGAAGACATCCGCCGAGGCGAAGAACAGGTTTCCCGACACGCGGTACTTGAGCCGGCCCTCCTCGGGGACTTCGATCTCCTCGACGACGATGGTCTTGCCGACCTTTCGCATGAAGAAGATCGCAGACAGGATCACGCCGAGGACAACGCCCTTCGACAGGTCGTGAGTCAGGACCACGGTCACGGTCGTCGCGATCATGACAATCGACGACTGGAACGGCGTGGAGCGCAGCCTGAGCACCGAGCCCCAGTCGAAGGTCCCGATCGAGACCATGATCATCACGGCCACGAGGGCGGCCATGGGTATGCGGGCCACCCAGTCCTGAAGCACCAGGATCAGGAACAGCAGCAACAGCCCCGCCCACAGGGTCGACAGCCGCCCTCTCGCGCCGGACGTCACATTGATGATCGACTGCCCGATCATGGCGCAGCCGGCCATGCCGCCGAACAGGCTGGCGGCGATGTTGGCGATGCCCTGGCCTCGCGTTTCGCGGTCCTTGTCCGAGGGCGTGTCGGTCAGGTCGTCGATCAGGTTGGCGGTGAGCAGGCTCTCAAGCAGGCCCACGAAGGCGAGGGTGGCCGCCACCGGCGCGATGATCGTGAACGTTTCCCATGTCAGGGGCACGGCCGGGAAATGGAACATCGGCAGGGTGGTGGGCATCTCGCCCATGTCTCCGACCGTGCGCACGTCGAGGCCCGTCCAGATCACCACCGCGCTCAGGGCGATGATGGCGACGAGAGGCGACGGCACGGCCTTGCTGATGCGCGGCAGGCCGTAGATCACGACCAGCCCCGCCGCGACCAGGGCGTAGGTTTGCCAGTTGGCGCCAATCAACTCGGGCAGCTGGGCCAGGAGAATCAGGATGGCTAGCGAGTTCACGAACCCGGTCATCACCGAGCTGGAAACGAACTTGATGTAGCGGCCCAGCCGGAGCAGCCCGACCCCGATCTGGAACACGCCCGTCAGGAGCGAAGCCGCGAACAGGTATTCGATGCCATGGTCGCGGACGAGCGTGACCATCAGGAGCGCCATGGCGCCGGTCGCCGCCGAGATCATCGCCGGGCGGCCTCCGACGAAGGCGATGGTCACCGCGATCACGAAGCTGGCGTACAGCCCCACGGCGGGATCGACGCCCGCGATGATCGAAAAGGCGATGGCTTCGGGAATTAGCGCGAGCGCCACCACCGTGCCCGCGAGCAGGTCGCGTCGCGGATTGGCCAGCCATTGGCGGCGGGCCGAAGCAAAGATCGTCATTCAGTATCAGTCTGCAGGTCGGGCCGGTCCGCAAGGACGCAGGTCCGTGTTTCCCGAGGGATCGGCGCTCGGGGTAGCCACCCGGTCGAGCCGGGTCCATGTGCGGTGCGGCTGATGCCGCAGTTCGGCTCGTTAGACAAGCTTGAGCGCGGACGGTCGCTGCGAGCAACGGGGCCCGGGCGGCCTCGGGCGCCGCCGTCAGGCGCCTAGACGTCCTCGCGCGGCAGCATCTCGGCCACTGCTCCGGCCAGGTCGGTCTGGCGGAACGGCTTGGCCAGGCGGGGCAGGCCCGCGGCCTCGATGTCGCTCAGGTTGGCGTAGCCGGTGATCATCAGGACCGGGGTGCCGGGACGCAGCTCGCCGACCTCGCGCGCCAGCTCCGAACCCGTCATGCCGGGCATGGCGTAGTCGGTGACCAGCAGCTGGAACACCAGCCCCGAGCGGATCATCTGCAGCGCCTGGTCGCCCGAGGCCGCGTGCACGACACGGTAGCCGGCCTCGCCCAGCATCTCGGCCGTGCCGGCGCGCACCAGATCTTCGTCGTCGACCAGCAGGATCGTCGCCGACGTCTTCGACGCGGCCTGTCCGGGCGCCTCGCGCACCGGGTCCTCGGCCACCAGTCCGTCCGCGGCCGGCAGCCACAGGGTGGCCGTGGTGCCCTGGCCCGGGGTGCTGTCGAGCACGAAGGCGCCCCCGGACTGCATGGCCATGCCGTGCACCGACGACAGGCCCAGGCCCGTGCCGCGCCCCACGCCCTTGGTCGTGAAGAACGGCTCGACCGCGCGCGCCAGGGTCGCGGCGTCCATGCCGATGCCGGTGTCGACCACCTGGACCCGCAGGTAGTCGCCTGGCGTCAGCCCGTCAGGGTCGGTCTCGCTCGCCACCGATATGGCCAGCGCGCCGCCATCCGGCATGGCGTCGCGCGCGTTGACCGCCAGGTTCAGCACCGCCAGCTCCAGCTGGTTCGGGTCGATCAGGGCCGGCGGCAGGCCCTCGGCGGCCTCGACCGTCAGCGCGATCTGCGGCCCGAGCGAGCGGGAGACCAGATCCTCCATGCCCCGGATCAGCGCGCCGACGTCGACCGGCTTGGGTTGCAGGTGCTGCCGCCGCGAGAACGCCAGCAGCCGCTGGACCAGCGTCCGCGCCCGGTCTGCCGCCTGAAGCGCGCCGTCGGTGAGGCGCACCGCGCGCTCGTCGTCGCCCAGACGCCGCCGCAGCAGGTCCAGCGCCCCCACGATGGGCGTCAGCAGGTTGTTGAAGTCGTGCGCCACCCCGCCGGTCAGCTGGCCGATGGTCTCCATCTTCTGGGACTGGCGCAGCGCCTCCTCGGCGCGCAGGCGCTGGGTGACCTCGTCGGTGACCCGGCCTTCGAGGTCCGCGTTCAGCGCCTGCAGCTCGGCCTCGGCCTTGAGGCGCTGACGGATTTCGGCCTGGGCCGACTGGAACAGACGGGCGTTGTCGATGGCCACCGCCGCCTGTCCGGCCAGGCCCCCCAGGCCGCGCTCGGCGTCCTCGCCGAAGACGCCGGCCTCCGGGTGGCCGAAGAACAGCCCGCCCAGCACCTCGCCGGTGCGCGACCTGACCGGCACCGCTAGGTAGGAGCGCACCGGCAGGTGGCCCTCGGGCATCCCGTGGTGCGGCTCATGCCTGCCGTAGCGAGGGTCCTGGGTGATGTCGTCGGACCGCACGATGCCCTCTCCGGCGAAGGTCGGGGCGAAGACGTCGGTGTTGCGCGGCATCGGGAAGCGCGAGAAGGCCTCCGCCGGCACGCCCGAGATGGAGTACAGCATGTAGCTGCCGCCCTCGTCGTCGAGGACATTGTAGAAGAAGGCTCCGAACTGGGCTCCGGTCAGGGCCACGCCGGCGTCGGTGATCCTCTGCACCACCGACGCCAGGTCGGTGTCGGCGGCCACTACGGCGCCCGCTTCGTTGAGGATCTCTAGCGCCCGCTTCTCGGCGATCAGGGCCGCCTCCGCGCGGCGCCGCTCGACGGCCGAGCGGGTGACGTTGGCGACCTCCCGGATCAGCCCCAGCTCGTCCGGTGTCCAGTCCCGACGCTCGCCGTGGTTCAGATAGAGCAGGGCGACGAACGAGCCTTCCTCGGTCACCGGCATGTTGACGAAGGAGCGCGCGTTGATCCCCTCCAGCGCCGCTGCCGTCTCGGCCGTGCGCGGATCCTCGCGCGCGTCGGCGATCACCACCGTCTCGCCGCGCTTCAGGTTCTCGATGTAGGAGCCGTAGTCACGGAACTGCAGCACGCCCGCCAGGCTCCGCACCCCCGGCGCGTTCCAGTCGCGCTCGATGGTGATGGTCTCGCGCCGCGGGTCGATCAGGCCGTAGCCGGCGCGGTCCACGCCCATCGCCCGCGCCAGGATCTCGGCGGCGGCGAACGAGATTTCCGCCGGGTCGCTCAGCTCCGAGATGCGGCTGTTCAGCTCCAGCAGCACGGACTTGTGCGCCTCGCTGCGGCGAAGCGCGGCCTCCGACTGGTGACGCTCGGTCTCGTCCAGATAGACGGCGGTGACCGACACCGGCGCGCCGTCCGGGGCCCGCTCGACGCGCCCCCGCCCCAGCAGCCAGCGGACCTCGCCGTCGCGGCGAAGGATCCGGTGCTGGACCTCATAAAAGTCCTGTCCGCCCTCCAGAATGGCGGTTCGCTCGCCCATCACCCGCTCGAGGTCGTCCGGATGGTAGGCGGCGCGCAGCTCCTGCAGCGTCAGACGCTTGTCCGTCGGCCAGCCGTACAGCTCGGCGAACCGCTCGGAGTGCTCGACCTCCAGGCCGGGGCTGAGGCGGAAGGTCACCTCCGCCAGCCGGCCGGCCTCGAGCGCCAGGCCCAGCTGGCGGGCGCTCTCGCGCGCCTCGGCCTCGGCGCCGACCCGCTCGATGTGGGCCCAGGACCGCTCGGTCACTTCGCGCAGCAGGGCCAGCTCCTCGGCCGTCCAGGCGTGCGCGTCACGGTGGTGTACGGCCATCAGGGCCGTCAGCCGCCCGTCCTTGATCAGCGGCATGCAGAGCGTCGCCCTGATGCCCAGGGCCTGGAAGGTCGCCGCCTCCTCGGCGGCCAGCTCGGCCAGGTTGTCGTTGACGATCAGCGGCCGCCCGGCGCCCAGCTCCTCGACCGCCTTGCGTCCGAAGTCCGCCAGCCGGTAGCGGCCGACGATGCTCGTCCCGCCCGGCGCGGCCCAGTCGCCGCGGATGGTGAAGCCGTCCTCGTCCGGATCCATGTCCGCATAGGCGCAGGAGGTCACCCCCAGCTGCTCGCCGACCATGCGGGTGGTGACGGCCAGGATCTCGTCGGCGCCGGTCGAGCGCGTCGCCTCGGTCGCCAGCCGGTCCAGGAAGCGCAGCCGGGCCTCGCTCTGGCGCAGCTCAGCCTCGGTCGTCTTGCGGCCGATGACCAGGGCCACCGAGCGCGCCAGAAAGCCGATCAGCTCTAGGTCCTGGGCCGCCGGCTCGCGCGGCTCGCGGTAGTACATGGCGAAGGTGCCCAGCACCTCGCCGGAGCCGGACCTGATCGGCGTCGACCAGCAGGCCCGCAGGCCATGGCCCATCGCCAGCTCGCGGAAGTCGGCCCACAGCGGGTCCGAGGCGATGTCCGAGACATAGACCGGCTCGCGGGTGAAGGCCGCCGTGCCGCAGCTGCCCACGCCCGGCCCGATCTCGACCCCGTCGATGGCCGCGTTGTAGGCCTCCGGCAGGCTGGGCGCCGCGCCGTGCCGCAGCCGCCGCCCGTCCGCGTCCAGCAGCAGGATCGAGCCCAGCATGCCCGCCAGCGACTGGCCCTCGACGGTCCGCACCAGCTCGTCCAGCAGTTCGCCCAGGGGCGCGTCCCGGATGGCCAGCTCCAGCACCGTGTTGTGCAGCGAGCGCAGGGTCTCGCCCCGCACCCGCGCGGTGACGTCCTGGCCCTCGACGAAGATGCCCGTGACCGTCCCGTCCGCGGCCCGGACCGGCTGATAGATGAAGTCCAGGAAGTGCTGCTCGGCCTCGGCCCCGTGGCCCAGGGTCACCGGCGCCGCGTCCAGCCGGATCGTCTCCCCGGTCCCATAGACCCGGTCCAGCATCCCCACGAAGCCCTGCGCCGCCGCCTCCGGCAGGACCTCGGCCACCGTCCGGCCCAGGGTCTCCCGGTCGCCGATCAAGCGCCGGTACGACGCATTGGCCAGCGAGAAGCGGTGCTCGGGCCCCTCCAGCATGGCGATGAAGCCCGGCGCCTGTTCGAACATCTCCGACAGCTGGTCCCGCTCGGCCTTCAGCTCGGCCTCGGCCAGCACCTTGCCGGTGGTCTCGGCGCAGGCGCAGAACATGCCCGCGATCCGCCCGTCGTCGCCGCGCACCGGCGAATAGGAGAAGGTGAACCAGGTCTGCTCCGCATAGCCCTTGCGGTTCATCAGCAGGGGCAGGTCCTCGCGGAACGACGCCTCGCCGGACAGGGCCGCGTCGATCAGGGGCGAGATGTCGCCCCAGATCTCCCCCCAGATGTCCTCGAACCGCCGGCCCAGCGCGTCCGGATGCTTGCCGCCCAGGATCTCGGCGTAGGGGTCGTTGTAGAGGAAGCCGAGCTGCGGCCCCCAGGCCACGAACATCGGAAAGCGCGAGTTGATCATCAGGGCGACCACCGCCCTCAGCGCCTGCGGCCACCCCTGCGGCGGCCCCAGCGGCGACGCGCTCCAGTCATGCGCGCGCATCCGCGCGCCCATCTCACCGCCGCCCTGAAGGAAACCGTCGTTTCTCGAATCCACCGCACGCCCCTCAAGGCCCGCAGTACAGACGGACCGTCCCGAAGCCGTGCAACGCATTGAGAGGGCGAAGGTTGCGTCCGTTTGCCGGAAGAACCATCGCCCGCTGCGGCCCCCTCTGACCGGATATGGCGACAAGAAAAACGAGTTCAAGAATTGGCGAACGGCGCCGTCTCGGACAGCTTTCCCCGCCTGACCGGAGGCCCGCCATGACCGTTTCCGCCACCCCGTTCGTTGCGACCTACTTCCACGGCGCCAAGGCCGAACTTGAGGTCGGCGACCTGATCGCGCCCGGGCGGCCCTCCAACTACGGCAAGCGGAAGCAGGCGGCCTTTGTCTATATGGCGGGCACGCTCGACGCCGCCGTCTGGGGCGCCGAGCTGGCGGCCGGGGACGGGCAGGGGCGGATCTATGTCGTCGAGCCGACAGGACCCGTCGAGGACGACCCCAACCTGACCGACCAGAAGTTTCCGGGCAATCCGACGCGCTCGTACCGGAGCCGCGAGCCCCTGCGCGTGCTCGGCGAGGTCGTGGGCTGGCGCGGGCATTCGCCCGAGCAGCTACAGGCCATGCGCGACGGCCTGGCCCGCCTCGACGCCGCGGGCGTCGAGGCGATCGAGGACTAGCTGTCGAGGAAGCTGCGCAGCTTGCGCGACCGGCTGGGGTGCTTGAGCTTCCTCAGCGCCTTGGCCTCGATCTGGCGGATGCGTTCGCGCGTCACCGAGA
>CAMPGL010000096.1 GCA_946885435.1 uncultured Brevundimonas sp.
TCACGGAACTCTCCTAGGCGCGGCCCGCCCGGCCTTCCGCACCCCGGAAGACGACCTGTTCGAACCCGTGCGCGGCCGCGCCTAGGAGAGTTCCGTGAGCCGTATTCCTCGTATCCTGCCGCTGGTGGCCGTGGCGCTGGCGGGCGTGGCGGCGGTCCGGCTCATCGGCGCCGGGCCCGACCTGTTCCAGGGCGCCCGCGCCTGGGCCGAGGAGGCCTCTGAAGCCGCCGCTGAAACGGGCGGGGAGGGCGGCGGTCAGTCGGGTCGCACGCCGCCGCCGGCCGCCTGCGCGGTCTCCGTCGAGGAACTGGCCGAACAGGCCGGCCTGTCGCCCGCCGAGCTGCGCATCCTGCAGAACCTGTCCGAGCGGCGGGGCCAGCTCGACGCCCGCGACGTCGACTTCGAGACCCAGCTGCCGCTGCTCATCGCCGCCGAGGCCAAGGCGGACGAACGCATCGCCGAACTGACCGCGTTGCGCACCGAGATCCAGGGCCTGCTCGGCCAGGTCTCCGAGCGCGAGCAGGAAGAGGTGAACCGCCTGGTCGCCGTCTATCAGGCCATGCGCCCGCGCGACGCCGCGCCGGTGTTCAGCCGCCTGCCCGACGCGGTGCGCCTACCGGTCGCCGCCGCCATGCGTCCGCGCGCGCTCGCCGCCATCATGGCCGAGATGGACCCCGAGGCCGCCCGCACCCTGACAGAACGTCTGGCCCGGCGCTTCGACGCCCAGGCGCTGGCGGATCGCGCCGCGCCGGAGCCCGATGAGCCAGCGGCCGAGCCCCCGCCGCCGCCGACGCAGCCGCGCCCGCGCGCCACCGAGACCGCCGCACCTCCGCCGCGTCCACGTCCCCCGGCCAAGCGCACCCAGTCGCCGCCGCCGCGCCCGGAGACGCCGGCCGAACAGCCGACGCCGACCCCGCCGGCCACCCAGCCCGAACAGCCGCGCGTCTCGGTCGAGTAGGGGAGGGGCTAGCGGCCCTCCAGCTCGTCGGCGAGCCAGTCCATGTCGTAGACCTCGCGCAGGGCCAGGGTGACCATCTCGGCCGAGACGGCCACGGCGCGGTTGACCTCGCCGTCGTAGCCGTAGGCGCCGCCCAGCGACTCCAGGTTGCCGTCGAAGACCGCGGCGATGACCTCACCTTCGGCGTTCAGCAGGGGCGAGCCCGAGTTGCCGCCGACGATGTCGTTGGTGGTGGCGACCGTATAGACGACGTCCTCGGGCAGGCGGTCGCGGGCTGAGGCCAGGACCGGGGCGACGTTGAACGGCGGTGCGCCGGTGGCGCGCTCCCACAGGCCGGCGACGGTGGTGACCGCCGGGACCTCACGGCCGCTGGCCGACGTCCATCCCGCGACGCGGCCGTAGGACAGGCGCAGGCTGAAGGTCGCGTCCGGATAGGTGTCGGTCCCCAGCACCGCGAAGCGGGCGGCGGCGATGCGCTCTCCGGCCCGGTCGATCGGAGCCTCGACCTCGGTGCGCCACTCGGACCGCACGGCCCGGGCCATGGGATCGGTGGCCAGCACGAACTGGATCAGCGGATCGTCCGAGGCCTCGATGGCGGCGCGGCCGCCCTCGAACAGGGCGGCGCGGACGGCCGGATCGCCCAGGGTCGTGCCCTCGATCAGGCGGGCACCCAGGCCTTCCGGGCTCTCGCGGCCGAGCATGGCCTGGACGTCGGCGTCGTCGGTGCCCAGCGCCTCGCGGGTCTTGGACAGCCAGAACTGGAGATAGAGGCTCTCCAGAGGCTCATCGATGTTGCGCGCCTGGGCCAGTGTGCGGCCGAGCGCCGCCAGCTGGGCGTCGGAATAGCCGGCGAGGCGCTGGTCCTCGGGCCGGTCGCGCTCCAGCGCCGCGCGCACCAGGGCGCGGGCGTAGCTGTAGAGCGCCGAGCCCTGACCGGCCCCGCCCTCCAGCCAGTAGTACCGGTCGTACAGGCGCATGTAGTCCTCGTGCGCCGTCTCGATCTCGCCCCAGGGATCGCCCTGGACGTGACCGCCCGCGGCCGCCTGTTCGCGCAGGGAGGCCTCGGCCTCCTCCAGACCGGCGAAGAAGTGGCGGTCAGCCAGCGCCCGGTGCATGCCGGTGTAGCGCTTCAGGTTGTTCTCGATGGAGCGCAGGGCGTCGCGGGTCATGCGCGCGTTCTCCGGGCTCTCCTCGGCGAAGCGGATGACGCGGCCGCGCAGCTCGGCCAGACGGCGCAGCTCGGCCGGGATCTGCCAGTCGCGCTCGACGATCAGCTGGTCGACGGTCTTGAGCCGCGAGGTCGAGCCGGGGTTGCCGGCCACGAAGACCGGTTGGCCGGCCTCGATCCGCTCGGGGTTCCAGGTCAGGTGCTCCGGCGTCGAGGCCGGGGCGTCGTTCTCGTAGACGCGCAGGAAGGCGGCATCGAGCGCGAAGCGGGGGAAGTTGAAGTTGTCCGGGTCGCCGCCGAACACCACCGCCTGGTGCTCGGGCGCGAAGGCGAGGCGCACGTCGGAATAGCGGCGGAAGCGATAGAGCTTGTACTGGCCGCCCCGGTAGAAGCTGATCACCTGGCATCGCAGGGTCTGGTCGGTCCCGCAGCCCTCGCGCTCGATTTCGCCCAGCGCGCGCGCGCGGGCGGCGGCGTAGGCCGCGCCCTCCAGACCTTCGGTGGCGTCGGCGAGGCGCTCGGTGACGTCGACGATCTCAAGCAGCACCTCGGCGACCTGGCCCGGGCAGCGCAGCTCTTCCTCGCGCGTGCGGGCGAAGACGCCCTGGCTGAGCAGGTCCTGGCCGGGCGCGGCGTTGGCCTGGACGCAGGAGCGGATGCAGTGCTGGTTGGTCAGGACCAAACCCTGTTCGGAGACCAGCGAGGCCGAGCATCCGGCCAGCCTGACCGCGCCGAGCCTCACCCGGTCGAGCCAGGCCTGGTCGACGTCCGTGCCGAGCGCGGCGTTGATGCGCGCCAGCGGCGCTTGGTCGAAGGTCCACATGCCCTCGTCGGCCTGGGCGGCCGCGGCGGGAAGCAGCAGGGACAGGGCGGAAGCCGAGGCGGCGGCGAGGGCAAGAAGGCGCATGTTCACTCCTGTTCCTTCTCCCCTTGCGGGAGAAGGTGGCCCCGTAGGGGTCGGATGAGGGGTCGCACCGGCCCCTCGGTTCGACGGAGCCGGTCGCACAGCCCGGCAGGACTGCGCGACCCCTCATCCGTCATGCTGCGCATGACACCTTCTCCCGCAAGGGGAGAAGGGGCACGAGTTACTGACCCAGCTCTTCGAGCAGGGCGGTGCGGCCGTAGACGTTACGAAGCGCCTCGGTGACGGCGGCGGTCGAGACCACCACGGTGCGGTTCAGTTCGCCGTCATAGCCGAAGGCGCCGCCCAGCGAGTGGATGTTGCCGTCGAAGGCCGCGCCGATGACTTCGCCGCGGGCGTTGATCACGGGCGAGCCCGAGTTGCCGCCGATGATGTCGTTGGTCGTGACGTAGTTGTAGACGACGTCGCCATCGACGCGCTCCTGCGCTTCGGCCCATTGCGGGGCGAGGTTGAACGGAGCCGAGCCCGTCGCGCGGTCGAACAGGCCGCCGATGTAGGTGAAGGGCTCCACGTCCGTGCCGCGATAGGTCCAGCCGGCGACGCGGCCATAGGACAGTCGCAGCGAGAAGGTGGCGTCCGGATAGGCCTCGGTGCCGAAGACGGCGAAACGGGCCGCGGCGATCCGCTCGGCCGCGCGGCTGACCGGGGCGGTCACGCGGGCGTTGTACTGACGGCCGGCCTCACGCGCGGTCTCGTTGTTGGCCAGCACGAACTGGATCAGCGGGTCCTGCGAGGCGCGGACGGCCTCGGCGCCGCCGCGCAGCAGGGCGAGGCGGGCTTCGGGATCGAGCAGGGTCGTGCCTTCGACCAGACGTTCGGCCAGGGCCTCGGGGCTTTCGCGACCGAGCAGCTGGCGCACCGCCGGATGGTCGACGGTCAGGTATTCGCGCGTCTTGGACAGCCAGAAGGAGAGGTAGAGCTCCTCCAGCGACGGCTCGATCGGGGTCGTCGTCGACAGGGCGCGTTCCAGCGGCGCCAGGTTGACCGGCGGAGCGCCCGGGGTCGGGGTCTCGCGCTCGAGCGCCGAGCGGACGATGGCGCGGGCCATGGCGTACAGGGTCGAGCCGCCGCCGGCCGCCTGCTCAAGCTGGCGATAGGGGAGGTACAGCTCGGCGTAGTCGTCCTGGGCGGCCTCGATCTCGGCCCAGGGGTCGCCGATGCGCGCCGACAGGTCGGCGTCAGCCGCCACGCGGGCGCGAAGGTCGGTTTCGGCTTCGCGGATCCGGCCCATGAAAGTGGAGTCATTCAGGGCCAGCTGCTGGCCATAGAAGGCCTTGAAGCTGTTCTCGACGCCGAACAGGGGATCGAGCGCGATGCGGGCGTTCTCCTCGGACTGCTCCGAAAAGGCGGTCAGCCGGCCGCGCAGTTCGGAGCGCTGCAGCTGGCTGATCGGAATGCCGATGTCGCGCTGGCTTTCCATCTGGGCGACGGTCATCAGGCGGTTGGTGGTGCCGGGGTTGCCGGCCACGAAGGTGGCGTCGCCTTCGGCGGGCGCCTCGGCGTTCCAGCGCAGGTAGGTCGGGGTCTCGACCGGAGCGCCGTTCGCGTAGAGACGCAGGAAGGCGGCGTCGAGCGCATAGCGCGGGAAGTTGAAGTTATCCGGGTCACCGCCGAAGAAGGCCGCCTGGAACTCGGGCGCGAAGACGAGGCGCACGTCCTCGAAACGCTGATAGCGATAGAGCTTGTATTCGCCGCCGCGATAGAAGCTGATCACCTGGCAGCGAAGCGTCGTGTCCTCGCCGCAGGTTTCGCGCTCGATCGTCGCAGCGGCCGTGTTGCGGGCGGTGACGAAGGCGTCGCCGTCCAGGCCCTCGCCGGCGGCGCGGATCTGGTCGGTGACGTCGGTGATCTCTTGCAGGATCTCGGCCTGCATGCCGGGGCACTGGCGCTCTTCCTCACGCGTCGCCGTCAGCCAGCCCGACTGGACGTAGTCGTTCTCCGCCGACGAGAGGTCCTGGACGCAGGACAGCACGCAGTGGTGGTTGGTGAGGACCAGCCCTTCGGGGCTGACCACCGAGGCCGAACAGCCGGTCGTCAGACGCACGGCCGCGCCGCGGATGTTGTCCAGCCAGGCCTGGTCGATGTTGGTCCCGAGTTCGCGGTTGACCCGCGCGATGGGGAAGTTGTCGAAGGTCCACATCCCCTCCTCGCGCGCGCTCGCGGGCGCGGCTATGGAGAGCATGGAGGCGACGAGCGCGACCGAAGCGGCCCCGGCGGTCAGGCGGCGAAAGATCATAGGTGTGCGGCTCCCACGGCAACAGTTGGCCGCACGGTTAGACCATAGTTCCGCCCCTTGCGAGTCGGGAACGAAGGCGAGCCGGCAGGGGGCCGCCGGGACGCTGCCGGCCATTGCGCCTCAGCGCACCTCGCGGGCGCTGAGGTGGGCCACGGCCGCGATGAGGGCGACAGCCCCCAGGCCTGCGCCGAGGCCGAGGGCCGTGTGGGCGCGCCAGGCCTCGGTGGCCAGCATGTTCACCGGCATCTGCCAGGGGAAGAAAACGCCGACCTTGGCGGCGGTGGCCACGACCGCGAAGAAGGTGCCGCCGATGCCGATCGCGAGCGCCGGCACGAAGCTGGCGAAGCGCAGGGCGGTCCAGAACTGGATGGCGATCAGCAGGAGAGCGGCCAGAAACATGCGGCCCAGCAGGCCCAGGTGCTCGAACAGGACGAGGTCGCCCGTCGGCTCCAGCACCGGCTTGATCGCGGCGGCGGCGCGCACCGCGCCGTAGGTGACGACCAGGTTCAGCAGGCTCATCGCGGCGACGAGCCCAAGCACGCAGGCGGCCTTTGCGGCGTAGACGGTCCAGCGCGGGCGGGGCAGGGCGCGCAGATGGTCCCAGGCCCGGGGGCCGTGCTCCATGTGACCCACCAGGGCGGTCAGGGCGGTGACGCTCATGGGCAGCATGAAGAAAGCCCAGATGCCGGCCGAGCTTACCATCCACATCTCCCACGGCTGGGGGGCGCGACCCCGCAGCATGTTGAAGAAGATGAAGACGCCGATCAGGCAGGGCGCGGCCACGGCGAGCAGCAGGGCGAGCGAGCGGTTGAGCTTGCGGATTTCGACGATCAGGGCGGTGAGCATCAGGCGGCCTCCGGCATGGTCGAGGGGGCCTCGGAGAAGCTCGAGGCCTGGCGGTAGATGCCTTCCAGCGAGCGGGTGCGCGCCCCGACGGCGAAGACACCTACCCCGGCGGAGACGAGGGCGCGGTTGAGGCCCGCCACGGCGGAGTCGTGGTCGTAGCCCGGACGCAGGCGCGCGATCAGTTCGTCTCCGGCCTCGGTCACGGTCAGGTCGTGGTCGCGCAGGACCCGGGCGGCCCGGACGGGGTCGTCGACGCGCAGGGCGATCTCCGGCGCCTGATCGGCCTTGATGCTGGCGAGGTCGCCCTCCAGCACCAGCCGGCCTTCGTGGACGATGCCGACATGGGTCGCGGTCTGTTCGATCTCGCCGAGCAGGTGACTGGAAAGCAGCACTGTGGCGCCGGTCCGGTCCGGCAGGGCCTTAAGGAAGCGCCGCATGTCGGCGATGCCGTCGGGGTCCAGGCCGTTGGTCGGCTCGTCGAGGACAAGAACCGGCGGGGCACCCAGCATGGCGCGGGCCAGGCCGAGCCTCTGGCGCATGCCCAGCGAATAGTCGGACACCCGGCGGCGCGCGTGCTCGCTCATCTCGACGACCTCAAGCGCGCGGTCGACCTCGGTGGCCGGCAGGCCCAGCAGGGTGCGGGTGAGGTCGAGGTTCTCGCGGCCGGAGAGGTTCGGGTAGAGGCCGTGCGCCTCCAGCAGGGCGCCGATGCGCCGTGCGGCCGCGATCCGGTCACGGGCCACGTCGAATCCGCAGACGAAGGCCGACCCCGCCGTGGGCTTCAGCAGGCCGAGCAGCATCTTCAGCGTGGTGGTCTTGCCCGCGCCGTTGCGGCCCAGGAAGCCGTAGACCGAACGGTCCGGGACCGTCATCGAGATGGCGTCGACCGCTGTGCGCGCACCGAAGCGGCGGGTCAGTCCACGGGTTTCGATCGCCGGCATGCCCGCCTCGCTCGTTTAACTCTCAAATAAAGTTGCGTAGGCTGGGTGTTTAAGTCAAGATTAAAGATCAGACAGGCAGGGAGCCGCTCGTGAGCCAGACCGACCTCGTCCGTTTCCGCGCCATGTGCGGCCAGTTCCGCTGGCTGGCGGTTTTCATGGTTGTCAGCGTGGGCGGCCTGCTGGCCCTGGTGCATCTCGTCTTTCCGCTGATGCTGGCGGTGCGCGACGGGGCGCCGCCGGACCGTTGGGCGAGCAGCGCGCTCTTCGCCTCGCCGACGGTCTTCTACCTGTTCGCGGTCTGGTCGATCGGCCGGGCCATGGGCCAGCTTCAGCGAGGCCGGCTCATCCAGCCCACCCTGGCCAGCGCGCTGCGGCAGGTCGGGCTGGCGCTCGGGCTGGGCGGGGTGACCAGCGTCTTCCTCGTCACCAACCTGGCCCGGATGGTCCAGGGCGGGACCGGCGGCTGGCTGCACTTCGACGTCGCCGGCATGACGCTGGGCATGATCGGCGGGGCGCTGTTCCTGCTTGGCCGGGTGATGGATCAGGCCGGCGAGATGCAGGCCGAGCTGGACGAAATGATCTGATGCCCGTCCGCGTCACCCTGGACGCCCTGATCGTCCGCAGGGGCCTCAAGGCCAAGGATCTGGCCCAGACCGTCGGCCTGTCGGAGACGCAGCTGTCGCTGTTCCGGTCGGGCAAGGTCAAGGGCATCCGCTTCCGCACCCTGGCCCGCCTCTGCGCGGCGTTGGAGTGCACGCCCGGCGAGCTGCTCGGCTATGATTTCGACCCGGCCGATCTGGACGGCGTCCTCGACGACTGAGGTCCCGGCCCCCGCCTTGCCCTGACGGCCGCACGGGTCTAGACCCGCCGCGCTTCCCCGGACCCACACTCTCGGAGACCAAGAATGGCTCGCGCCAAGATCGCCCTCATCGGCGCCGGCATGATCGGCGGCACCCTGGCCCACGTCTGCGCGCGCGAAGAGCTGGGCGACATCGTCCTGTTCGACATCGCCGAGGGCACGCCCCAGGGCAAGGCGCTCGACATCTCCCAGGC
>CAMPGL010000097.1 GCA_946885435.1 uncultured Brevundimonas sp.
TCGCCTTCCTGGTGCTGGAGACCCTGGTCATCGGCGTGTTCACCGCGCTGGACCTGTTCGTCTTCTACATCTTCTTCGAAGGCGGCCTGGTGCCGATGTTCCTGATCATCGGCATCTGGGGCGGCAAGGACCGGGTCTACGCGGCCTACAAGTTCTTCCTCTACACCCTGCTCGGGTCCGTCCTGATGCTGGCGGCCATGCTCTACATGTCGGCAACGGCCGGCACGACCTCGATCCCCGAGCTGACCGAATACGCCTTCGACCCGCTGACGCAGCAGCTGCTGTGGCTGGCCTTTTTCGCCTCCTTCGCGGTGAAGATGCCGATGTGGCCGGTGCACACCTGGCTGCCCGACGCCCACGTGCAGGCGCCGACGGCGGGCTCGGTGATCCTGGCGGGCATCCTGCTGAAGCTGGGCGGCTACGGCTTCCTGCGCTTCAACCTGCCGATGTTCCCGGACGCCTCGGCCTTCTTCGCGCCGCTGGTCTTCGTGCTGTCGGTGATCGCGGTGATCTACACCTCGCTGGTCGCCTTCCGGCAGACCGACATCAAGAAGCTGATCGCCTATTCGTCGGTCGCCCACATGGGCTTCGTGACCATGGGCATCTTCGCCGGCAACGAGCAGGGCGTGCAGGGCGCGGTCTACCAGATGCTGAGCCACGGCCTGATCTCGGGCGCGCTCTTCCTGTGCGTCGGCGTCGTCTACGACCGGATGCACACCCGCGAGATCGCCTTCTACGGCGGGCTGGTGAACCGGATGCCGTGGTACGCGGCGATCTTCATGCTCTTCACCATGGCCAACGTCGGCCTGCCGGGCACCTCGGGCTTTGTCGGCGAGATCCTGACCATGACCGGCACCTACCAGGCCTCGACCTGGGCGTCGTTCGGCGCGGCCACGGGGGTGATCCTGTCGGCGGTCTATGCGCTGACGCTCTATCGCCGGGTGATCTTCGGTGAGCTGGTCAATCCGCAGCTGGCCGCCATCACGGATGTGAACCGGCTGGAGCTGCTCGTCTTCGTCCCGCTGATCGTCGGCACCCTGTGGCTGGGCGTCTATCCGGCGGCGGTCTTCGACATCACCACGGCCTCGGTCGACCAGCTGGTCGCCTTCTATCGCGGCGCCATCGGGGGCTAGGGCGGACATCATGGAAATTTCGAACGCCCTTTCCCTCGCCCTGCCGGAGGTCATCGTCGTCGTCGGCGCGATGGTCGCCCTGATGGTCGGCGCCTATGGCGGCCAGCGCGCGCATGGTCTCGTCAGCCTGCTCAGCATCCTCCTGTTGGTTGCGGGCTCCGTCGCCGCGGCCATCGGCCCGCTGGGCCAGGCCTTCAACGGCGCCTTCATCCAGGACAGCCTGGCGGTCTACGCCAAGGTCGCGATCTATCTGTCCTCGGCCGTGGCCATCGTGCTGGCGCACGGCTGGATGAACCGGTCCAACAACCGCCGCTTCGAATATCCGATCCTCGTCCTGCTGGCCGCCGCCGGCATGAGCATGATGGCGTCCTCGGGCGACCTGATCTCGCTCTACGTCGGGATCGAGCTGCACTCCCTGGCGCTCTATGTGCTGGCGGCCTTCAACCGCGACGACGCCAAGGCCTCGGAAGCCGGCCTGAAGTATTTCGTCCTGGGCGCCCTGTCGTCGGGCCTGCTGCTCTATGGCGCGAGCCTGATTTATGGCTTCGCCGGCTCGATGCGCTTCGACGCGATCGCGGTCGCGGCGGCCTCCGAAGGCGGCGTCGGCCTGATCTTCGGCCTGGTGTTCTTGCTGTGCGGCCTGGCCTTTAAGATCTCGGCGGCGCCCTTCCACATGTGGACCCCGGACGTCTACGAGGGCGCGCCCACGCCGGCCGTGGCCTTCTTCACCGCCGCGCCCAAGCTGGCCGCGCTGGTGCTGATCGCCCGCACGCTCGAGATGGGCTTCGATTCCATCCAGGACCAGTGGCGCCAGGTGATCCTGGCCATCGCGGTCCTGTCCTTCATCGTGGGCGCCTTCGGCGGCCTGATGCAGAAGAACATCCAGCGCCTCTTGGCCTACTCCTCGATCGCCAACATGGGCTATGCGCTGCTGGCCATCGCGGCCGGGACGGTCGTGGGCGTGAAGGCCATGCTGGCCTTCACCGTGCTCTACATGATCGACGTGACCGGCTTCTTCGCCGCGCTCATGGCGCTGAGCCGCAACGGCAAGCCGATCAGCCGGATCGAGGACCTGTCGGGCCTCAAGGTCGACCGGCCGGGCACAGCCATCGTCATCACCTTCCTGTCGCTGTCGGTGCTGGGCATGCCGCCGTTCTCGGGCTTCTGGGCCAAGGTCTACGCCTTCGGCGCGGCCATCCAGTCGGGACTGTGGGTGTTCGCGGCGATCGGCCTGGTGGCCTCGGTCGTGGCCGCCTTCTACTACCTTCGCATGATCAAGGTGATCTGGTTCGACCCGTCGCCGGGCCAGACCGACGCCGCGCCGCGTGACGCCAAGTGGATCGCCTACGCCTGCGCCGCCTTCAGCTTCCCGCTGGTGCTGTTCGCGCTCGGCTGGCTGGACCGGTTCTCGGGCGTGGCCGCGGCCTCGCTGGGTCTGGGGTGACCTACAGCCCCTGGCCCGTGGTGGCCTATGCGGAGCTGGACTCCACCAACGCCGAAGCCTGCCGTCGCGCCGACGCCGGAGAGGCGGGCCCGCTGTGGATCATCGCCGGCCGGCAGAGCGCGGGCCGCGGTCGCCGTGGGCGCGCCTGGAGCAGCCATCCGAACAACCTGTCCGTGACCCTGCTGATGCGGACCGAGCGCACACCGGCCCAGGCCGCGCTGGTCAGCTTCGTGGCCGCGCTGGCGGTGGCGGATCTGGCCCGGACCTATGTGCCTGACGCGGTCACGGCGCTGAAATGGCCGAACGACCTCTTGCTCGACGGCCGCAAGGCCGCGGGCCTGCTCGTCGAGTCGGGCGCCTCGCCCCGTGGCGGGCTCTGGCTGGCGATTGGGTTTGGCGTGAACCTGGCCTGGGCTCCCACCGACTCTGAGCGCCCGTCGACCAGCCTTGCGGACCACCTGGGGCCTGGCCAGACGGCTGCCCCCAGCCCGGGCACGGCGTTCCGTCGGCTCGATGAGGTCATGCAGGCGCGGCTCGCGCAGTGGGACCGCGAGGGGTCCGCGTCCATCCTAAGTGACTGGACCGAGCGGGCGACGGGCATCCCGGGGCCGTGCGCCGCGCGGCTTGGGCGCGAGACGCTGGAGGGCCATGCCGAGGGTCTGGAACCGGACGGAGCCCTGCGGCTTCGTCTCGGGGACGGTTCGGTCCGGCTGATCACCGCCGGCGACGTCTTTTTCGGAGCATCCGCATGAGCGCGAACCCGCGCGACGAACTGGTCTTCCTGCCGCTCGGGGGCTCCAACGAGATCGGCATGAACCTGAACGCCTACGGGTTCGGGCCGCCGGACGACCGGCGCTGGATCATCGTGGACGTGGGCGTGACCTTCGGGGACGCCTCGACGCCGGGCGTGGACGTGATCGTGCCGGACCCGACCTATCTCGAGGACGAAAACATCCTGGGCATCGTCCTCACCCACGCGCACGAGGACCATATCGGGGCGCTAGGCTGGCTGTGGCCGCGCATCAAGGCGCCGCTCTACGCCACGCCGTTCACGGCGTTCCTTATTCGCGAAAAGTTGCGCGACGCGGGGCTGCTGGACCAGGTGGAGCTGAACGAGGCGCCACTGGGATCAACCCTCCAACTGGGCGACTTCGAGGTGACCTTCGTCACCATCACCCACTCGATTCCCGAGCCGAACGGCCTGGCGATCAAGACCCCGCTCGGCACCGTCCTCCACACCGGGGACTGGAAGATCGACGACGACCCGGTGATCGGCGCCCGCACCGACGTGGAGACCATCCGTCGCCTCGGCGAGGAGGGGGTGCTGGCCATGGTCTGCGACTCCACCAACGTCTTCGTGGACGGCACGGCGGGTTCCGAGGCCGATGTGCGCGACGCCCTGGTCGAGCTGATCGGGAGCCTCAAGGGCAAGGTGGCCGTCGGCTGCTTCGCCTCCAATGTGGCCCGGGTCGACAGCGTCATTCGCGCGGCGGAGGCCTGCGGGCGCCGGGTCTGCCTGGTCGGCCGTTCGATGCACCGCATCACCAGCGCGGCCAAGTCGGTCGGCCTGCTCGCCGATGTGCAGGACTTCATCTCGGAGGAGGAGGCCGGCTACTTCCCCGACGAGTCGATCCTCTACATCTGCACCGGCAGCCAGGGTGAACCGCGCGCGGCGCTGAACCGGATCGCCGAAGGGACCCACCCGCATGTGACCCTGGGGCAGGGGGATTCGTGCGTCTTCTCTTCGCGCGTCATCCCGGGCAATGAGCTGGCCATTGGGCGGATGCAGGACAAGCTCGCGGAGCGGGGGGTGCGCCTCTACACCGAGCGCGATCATCCGGGCATCCACGTCTCGGGCCACCCGTGCCGGGACGAGCTGAAGCAGATGTACCAGTGGGCCCGGCCGCGCATCGCGGTGCCGACCCACGGCCAGCGCCGGCACCTGATCGAGCACTGCAATCTGGCCAAGGACATGCAGACGCCGGAGGCCGTGGCCCTGAGGAACGGGGACCTGCTGCGGCTCGCCCCCGGCATGGCCGAGATCATCGACGAGGTGCCGTCGGGCCGGCTCTTCGTCGATGGCGGGGTGCTGTCGCCAGAGGGGTCGGCCGCGCTGCGGGAGCGGCGCCATGCGTCGGTCGCCGGGATGCTCGCCGTGGCCGTGGCCATCGACGGACGCGGCAAGGTGGTGGGTGACATCGAGGTGCGCGGCGTCGGCCTTCCCGGCGACGCCGACTATTCCCTGGACGACGCGCTCGACGACCTCGCTGAGGAAGCTGACACCGCTCTCTCGCGAATGAAGTCCGAGGCACGCCTCGACGACGTGGCGGTCGAACAGGCGGTCGGCCGCGCGCTCAAGAAGGCCTCGCAGCGAATCTGGGACCGCCGCCGTCCGATCGTGGAGACCCTGATCGTCAGAATCTGAGGGGTCCGGCTCGCTTTACGCCTGCCTGGCTTTGAGTCAGAACAAGGCGTCAGGGGATCGGGAGGACACCATGTTTCGTCTGACCTTTGGGGCCATCCTGGCCGCCACCACCATCGCCTCGGCCGCCGCGGCCCAGGACACCTCCACAGCCATGGGAACCGTCCAGGCCTTCTACGGCCAGGCGACACCACCCCGCGCGGGTCTGGCCAGCTATTTCGTGCCTGACCTGGCCGCGGCCATGGAGAGCGATCTGGCCCGGCGCGACGGCATCCTCGCGCCGGACTACCGTTTCGACCTGGGCGAGAAACCGGGCGGCGACATGACCTTCAGCGAAGGCGAGTCGGAAAACGGCGCAGGCGTGACCGTGGAGTTCGACGGCGGGCGTGTCTTCGTCGATCTGTGCCGCCGCGGTGATGGCCAGTGGCGCATCGCCGATATCCGTGATCCGGAGGAATTCTGGGGCACGCGGGGCTACATGGGACTACACCTCGGCCGGGTGCAGTGCGAATAGGCCGTTTCTCGTTTCAAGTCGGGGGTTAGGGTGAGAGTTCTGATCGCGGCGCTGGCCGCCGCAACGGTCGGCTTCGGCCTCATGGGCGACGCCGCCGCGACGTCCAAGGAGACCTTCAGTCTCGCCCGCCAGACCAAGCCAGGCGGCCCGGCCCCGGCCCAGGGCGGCGGCGACGATTCCTGCCGTTGGGCCAACGACAACGAGTGTGACGATCCCGACATCGGCACCGGCGCCTGTCAGCTCGGCACCGACCGCTCGGACTGTCAGTACCTGAGGAACGGCGAAGCCGACGCCTGCCGCTGGGCCAACGACGGTGAGTGCGACGAGCCGGGCCTGGGGACCGGCGCCTGCGTCCAGGGATCGGACCGCACCGACTGCGGGGCGGTCTCGGACCTGCGCTTCCGCAGCGACACCTGCGCCACAGCCTTCAACAACGTCTGCGAGGAGCCCGGCGTCGGCAACGGCCGCTGCGAGGCGCGCACGGACCGCCGCGACTGCGTCGGCGCCGACCGGCCGATGACGATCAACGACCACTTCTTCGGCCACGACGACCGCATCTTCGTGCGCCAGCAGGAGTATCCCTGGAGCCTGATCGGTCTGCTCAGCATGGACAGCGGCGGGGCCTGCACCGCGACCCTGATCGGGCCCGACGTCCTGATCACAGCCGCTCACTGCATCCACGGCGACGGCGGTCGGCCCAATGCGGCCGCGGAGTTCCGCGCCAGCGACGGCCAGACGGCGCGGGTCACCTACTATCTCATCGACCGCAACTTCAACTACGAGCGGTTCAACAGCTCCGACGACATCGACCAGCTGGACTGGGCGCTCCTGCGGATCGACCGCCGGCTGGGAGACGAGCTGGGCTACATGGAGGTGTTCGACCTGGCGGGGCAGGGCGAAGCCCGTGCGCGTACTGCGGACCTCTATCAGGCCGGCTGGTCCTGGGACACGGGCAACGAGCGGCTGTCGGGCAACGAGGGGTGCCGCATCATCGAGGTGCACCGTGTCGGCACCTTCGCGCACCAGTGCGACACCACGCGCGGCGATTCCGGCTCGCCCTTCATGGTCAGGGCCTCCAGCGGGCGCTATCAGGTGGTGGGTGTGGATTCCAGCTTCAGAAGCGTCCCGGGCCGACCCGTCATGAACATCGCCGTCAGCGCCTCGAACTTCGACGACTTCGTCGACGACTTCCGCGCGGGCCGCATCGGCGATGCGGTCGGCGGCGGCGGATCCGGCGGACGGGGGCCGAAGTGATCGGACGTCTGAACCATGTCGGTGTCGCCACGCCGTCCATCGACGACAGCATCCGCCTCTACCGCGAGATGTTCGGCGCGACGGACATCACCGAGCCGTTCGATCTGCCGCCCCAGGGGGTGCGCGTCTGTTTCGTGAATCTGCCCAACAGCCAGATCGAGCTGATCGAACCCCTGGGCGACGACAGTCCGCTTATCGGCTTTCTGGCCAAGAACCCCAGAGGGGGACAGCACCACGTCTGTTTCGAGGTCGAGGACATCATCGCCGCGCGTGACGAGATGCGGGCCAAGGGCGCGACCATCCTGGGCACGGGCGAGCCACGCATCGGCGCGCACGGTACGCCGGTGATCTTCTTGCATCCCAAGGACATGGGGGGCGTGCTGGTCGAGCTGATGCAGCGCCCGGCCGAGGCCCACTGATGGGCCCCTTCACCCTGATCGCCATCTACTTCATCTGCTGGTGGGTGGTGCTGTTCGTGGTCCTGCCGCTGGGCATGAACCAGGGCGCTCGCGAGCGACCCCAGGACGGCGGCGACTGGGGCGCGCCCGGCAGGCCGAACCTGAAGCGCAAATTCATCACCACCACCTGGATCGCCGCCATCGTCTGGCTCGTTGTGGTGGGGATCATCTTCTCCGGCGTGATCACCCTGCCGGACATGTCGCGCACCTACTGAACCGGAGACCGCCATGCTCGTCCGCTCGCTCCTGATCGCCGCCTCGGTCCTGTCGCTGGCCGCGTGCAACCGGGGCGGGGAGACGGACGGCGTCGAGAGCGAGGCGTCGGGGGGCGCCGACGCGGCGGCCGCGGGGTTCAGCGGAACGCCGGACGAATTCGAGGGCGTCTGGGCGGCCGACTGCGAACAGCCTTTCGTCCGCTTCGAGGATCGCTCCATCCACGTCTATCCCGACGGCCAGACCTACGAGTTGAGCCGCGCCGCGGTCGAAGGCTCGAACCTGATCGTCGCCTACCAGTCCGGCAACGGGGCGATCGAGGAGACCTACATGGTCGGCGACGGCACCCTGCAACTCGTCAGCGGCAGCTACGATGGGACGGCCGTGACCTGGGACAAGCTGCCGATGGCGCGCTGCGAATAGGCGGCAAGCCAAGCCTTTCGTTGCGGACACGGCGGCCGCACGGCTAAGAGGTGCGTTCACCTCCTCAGCCGGACTCACCGATGCGCCTGTCGCGCTACTTTCTCCCCACGCTTAAAGAGGCGCCTTCGGACGCCCAGATCGTCTCGCACCAGCTCATGCTTCGCGCCGGCCTGATCCGGCAGGAGGCGGCGGGGATCTACGCCTGGCTGCCGCTGGGC
>CAMPGL010000098.1 GCA_946885435.1 uncultured Brevundimonas sp.
CTGCGCCCTCCAGGGCGTCGATGACGGCCAGGGTCTCGGGCGCGGTCAGCCAGGCCTGAGCCGGCGGCAGGCGGATCACGCCGCGTCCTCCGCCCGGTCGTGCAGGCGCGCATGCAGCGCCCGGATCATCCCCGCCGTCGCGCCCCAGATGTAGCGCTCGCCGTAAGGCATGGCCCAGAAGAAGCGCTCCGCCCCCTTCCAGTGTAGCGACTCCTGGCGGTGGTTTGCGGTGTCCATGAGGAAGTCCCATGGGACCTCGAAGACGTCCGCCACCTCATCGAGATTCGGCGTCACCTCAAAGGGCGGGTCGACCATGGCCACCACCGGGGTGACCAGGAATCCTGTGCCGGTCTCGTAGGTGTCCGACAAACCCAGCGGCCTCACCCGGCCCGGATCCAGGGCGATCTCCTCCCAGGCTTCGCGCAGGGCGGCCTCGACCGGGCCCTCGCCAGGATCGAGCCGGCCGCCGGGGAAGGCGACCTGGCCCGTGTGACTTGCAAGGCTGTCGGACCGCCGGGTCATCAGGACCTTCACGCCATCATCGCGCGGCACGATGGGCACGAGCACGGCGGCGGGGCGCAGGGGCCGGGTCACGCGCCGGATCTCCGGGTTGAGGTCGAAGTCTGAGCGCCCGGCCAAGGCGTCTGGCGACCAGCTTTCGGGCGCATCGAGGACGGCGCGAAGTTGGGACTCCAGCTCAGCCGGGGTCACGTCGCTTGACCCAGTTCGAAAGTCTCGCCGCCCGACCGGACGCATAGCCGCTCGCCGTCCCGCTCAGCCATCTCGACCAGTTCGTAGAAGACCGGGCGCTCGATCCGCGCCTCCAGGCCGCGGCGGACGTGGACATAGGGCGCCGGCGCGCCGTCGGCGCCCTGCTCGACCCGGATCGGGTTGTCCGGCCCGGCGATGGTCTCGTCGCCGACGTCGGTTGTGAAAACCAGGTCCTCGCCCCGACGGTCGACCCGCACGGCGCGGAACGGCGCGTCCTCGACCGCGATCTTCAGCTTCTCGACCGGCGTGACCAGGTGGAAACCGTCCGGGTCCTTCCTCAGGATGGTCGAGAACAGCCGGACCAGCTCCTGGCGGCCGATGGGCGAGCCCTCGTGCATCCAGACCCCGTCGCGGCGGATGACGATGTCGATGTCGCCGCAATGAGCGGGATTCCACAGGTGGACGGGTGGCAGGCCGCGCTTTTTCGGCGCGACGGCCTCGGCCAGCGCCGCAAGGCCGGACGGCTTCGGTTGGTCCTCGTGCATTTCTGGGAAGGTGGAAGCCCCGGCCTTCCGGGGCAAGGGCTTTCAGCCGCGTCGAACGGCCCCCTGCGCCTCGGAGCCGTCCAGCGACAGCCACAGCACCCGGCGCGGATCGACGGGTCCGGGCAGGACGGCGTCCGGAGCGGGCTCGAAGCCGAAGCGTCCGAAGTAGGGCCGGTCCCCGACCAGCAGGACGCCGGACAGACCCAGGTAGCGCGCGCGCGCGATCACCGCCTCGCTGAGCACCGCGCCGGCCCCTGTCCCGCGCCAGGGCGCGTCGACGGCAATGGGGCCAAGGAAACCCGCGCGCACGCCGCCGACCTTGATCGGCCAGAGATGGACCGAGCCCATCACCTCGCCCGCGACCCTCAGCACATAGCCGGCGACGGGCTCAGAGCCCTCGCGCAGCCGCTCGGCCGTCTTGGCGTAGCGACCCGGACCGAAGGCGCGCTCGACCACCCGCGCGGCTGCGGCGGCGTCGAAGGGCGTCTCTTCGGACAGGACGAAGGTTTCGAGGGCGGGATCGGCCATGGAGGGCGCCACATAGGGCCGCGCCGTGGCGAGCGAAAGGCGCTTCAGTCCGGCGGCGCGAAATTCGGAGTGCGCTTCTGGGCGAAGGCGGTGAAGGCCTCCATGGCCTCGGGGCTGAGCATCTGGGCGCCGAAGACCTCGCCCTCCTGCTGCATCAGGCTCCACAGCCGCTCGCCGTCGCGCATCAGGCGCTTGGCGCCCTGGATCGAGCCGGGCGCCCGGGACGCCAGGGCCCGGGCCAGGCTGAGCGCCTCCTCGTCGACCCTGTCGGCGGTCACCACGCGGTTGGCCAGGCCCCAGGCGAAGGCGGTGTTGCCCGAAATCGGCTCGCCCAGCGCGAACAGTTCGAACGCACGCTGGTGGCCGATGACCATCGGCAGCAGCAGGGTCGAGGCCGCCTCGGGCGCCAGCGCCAGATTCACGAAGGGCGTGGAAAGCAGCGCGTCCTCGGCGACGACCACCATGTCGCAGTGGAGCAGCAGCGTCAGGCCGATGCCGACCGCCCGGCCCTTCACACCGGCCACGGCCGGCTTCTGCAGGAAGGCCAGCCCCTTCAGGAAGCGGAACACCGCCATGTCGGTCGGCCGCTGGCCGCCCATGGCGATGGCGGCGAAGTCGCCGATGTCGTTTCCAGCCGAGAAGCTGTCGCCCTCGGCGAGGAAAAGCACCACCCGCACGGCGGCGTCGGTCTGGGCCCGCTCCACCGCCTCGGCGAGGTCGGCGTACATGGCCTGGGTGATGGCGTTCTTCTTGTCCGCCCGATCCAGGGTGACGGTCAGGACGCCGCGCTCAAGCGCGGTGCGGATGTGGCTCATGCGGTTCCCCTGTCGGTGGCGGTCCAGCGCCAGACACCGTCCGCGCCGGTCTCCCGGACGGCCAGCCCCCGGCGGGTCAGGCAGTTGAGGTGGGCCAGGCTCTCGCCAGTCGCCATGCCGAGCATGGAGCCGTCCACGGGCCGGGCGAACAGGCTGCCGAACACGTCCACGGCCCGCTTCGGCTCACGGATCGAGCGCAGCAAGCGTTTCAGGGACACGTCGTGCCCGCGCGTCAGGGCGTCCAGCCGCGCATGCACGCCCCGGAACGGCAGGCCGTGCGAGGGCAGGACCAGGACATCGGCCGGGACCTCGCGCTTCAGCCTGGCCAGCGAGTCCAGCCAGTCGCTGAGCGGGTCGGCGTCGGGCTCCGTCGGCCAGACCGAGACGTTGGAGCTGATGGCCGGCAGGACCTGGTCGCCGGAGATGAACACCCCGTCCCGCTCCCGGAGCAGGCAGGCGTGCTCCGGCGAGTGGCCGTTGCCGCCGACGATCCGCCAGGCGTCGCCGCCGATCTCGATCATCTCCCCCTCGGCCAGCCGGACGTAGGCCTGGGGCGGCGGGCTGACCGCCTTGCCGAACATGCCGAAGCGGGCGCGCCAGTCCTCGATCTGGTCCTCAGTCCAGCCTGCGGCGCGATAGAAGCGCGCGCCGGCTTCGGGCGCCGGGCCGACATCGGTGACCAGCATGCGCATGGTGACGTATTCCAGCCGGCTCATCAGCAGCGGCGCGTCGAACCGCTCGCACAGCCAGCCGGCCAGGCCGACGTGATCCGGGTGCATGTGGGTGCAGATCACCCGCGTGACCGGCCGCCCTTGAAGCGGCCCCGCGAGCGCCGCCTCCCAGCCGTCACGCGCGGCCGGCCAGTTGAGCCCTGTGTCGACCACCGTCCAGCCTTCGCCGTCCCGAAGGGCCCACAGGTTGATGTGGTTCAGCGAGAACGGGAGAGGCGACCTGAGCCACAGGATCCCGTCGGCGACCTCCACGGCCTCGCCCGGGGCGGGCGCGTCCGCGTAGGGATAGTCCAGCGCCGCCCGCGCCGTCGTCATCTGACCGTCGGCTTGCGCCCGGTCGCCATCGGCCACGCCGTCGCGCAAGACCGTCTCCAATCAAAACTCGCCTCACTTAGCCTCAGTCGCTAAGATGCGTCAAAGGATTGTCCCGCGTCCGGCGGGCGGGCCTTGAGATCGCCGCACGGAAAGGCCACCTGACCCCCATGGTTATGGAACAACTCGACGACGACGCCTTCGTGCGGACCGGAGCGATCAAGCGCCACCGGCCCGAGGACTTCGAGGGCATGCGCCAGGCCGGCCAGCTGGCCGCCGCCTGCCTCGACATGCTGACTGAGCACGTGACGCCCGGCGTCGAGACGGCGCGCCTCGACGACCTGGCGCGCGAGTTCATCCTGGACAACGGCGGCCTGCCCGCCTGTCTCGGCTACAAGGGCTATGGCTTCACCACCTGCATCTCGCCCAACCACGTCGTCTGCCACGGCATTCCGGGCCAGCGGACCAACCTGCGCCTGGACGAGGGCGACATCGTCAACATCGACGTGACCGCCATCGTCGACGGCTGGCACGGCGACACCAGCCGCATGTACCCCGTCGGCCAGATCAACGCCCGCGCGCGCCGGCTGATCGAGACGACCTACGACGCCCTCGACAAGGGCCTGGCCATGGTCAAGCCTGGGAACACCTTCGGCGACATTGGCTGGGCCATCCAGCAGCACGTCGAGGCCCAGCGCATGAGTGTCGTGCGCGACTTCTGCGGCCACGGCGTCGGGCGCGTCTTCCACGACAGCCCCAACGTCCTGCACTATGGTCGCAAGGGCCAGGGCGCGACACTGGAGCCCGGCATGTTCTTCACCGTCGAGCCGATGGTGAACCTCGGCAAGCCGCAGGTGAAGGTCCTGTCGGACGGCTGGACGGCGGTGACCCGCGACAAGTCCCTGTCGGCCCAGTGCGAGCATTCGGTCGGCGTGACCGAGACGGGAATCGAGATCTTTACGGCGAGCCCAGCGGGGCTGTTCAGGCCGACGTTCGGTTAGCGCTTCTCATGCCGGGCTTAGCGCGGAGTTCGAGCCAGTCCTTTGTCATCCCGGCCGAAGCGCGAAGCGCGTAGAGCCGGGACGCATAGAAGCTTCTCTCCTCGGCCCGGTCAGCCCTCAGCTGAACCGGGCCCACCTTGGTTACGAGCGCAGACGTCGGCATACAGGTCCGCCCACCGAGGATTCCCGTCCTCCACCAGTGCAAACTTCCAAGGCCGCAGCCACCGCTTGATCCGCTTCTCGCGCAGGATCGCCTGGTCGACGTAGCGGTGCTCCTCGTACCAGACGAGCTGATCGATGCCGTGCTCAGCTGAGTACGCCGGGGTCAGCCCATCCTTATGCTCGCCCACTCGCCGCACGAGATCGTTGGTCATACCCACGTAGAGATAGCCGCAGGGGCCGCTCGCCAGCATGTAAACATAGAAGGTGCGCATATCCTTCTCCCGGCTCGGCCCTTCCGGGCCGTCCGGGAGGGTTGGCGGTCTGTGCTCCTGTCCCGGCTCTTCGCCCTTTGGGCTTCGGCCGGGATGACAAGCGCCATACTAGACGTTCCGCTTTCGTTCCGCCATACTTGTGGTCGTCGAACGGAGGCGTTCATGAACGCACAGGCCACGGTCCTCGCTTTTCCCGAGCTGTTTTCTCAGGAGACTGGACGCGCCCCGCCGACGCCTAAGCCCACACCCAAACCCCACCACGCCGGTCACCGCGAGCGCCTGCGCGAGCGGGCGAGGAAGGCCGGCCTCGCCAGCCTCCCCGACTACGAACTGCTCGAACTCTTCCTGTTCCGCAGCCAGCCGCAGGGGGACGTCAAGCCGCTCGCCAAGGCGCTCCTGGCGCGGTTCGGATCGCTTGGCGCCGCCATGGGGGCGTCGCTGGAGGAGCTGACCTCCGTTCGGGCCGAGGACACCAAGGGCCGGACCAAGACCGTCGGGGTCGAGACGGCGCTCGATCTGATGGCCCTGCACGAACTGTCCCGCCGGGTGGCGGGGGAGGTGGCGGCGCCGCGCAAGGTGATCTCGTCCTTCACCGCGCTCATGGACTACGTGCGCGTGACCCTCCAGCATCAGGCGCGCGAGCAGTTCCGTGTGCTGTTCCTCGACCGCAAGAACCAGCTCATCGCCGACGAGTTGATGGGCCAGGGGACCATCGACCACGCGCCGGCCTATCCGCGCGAGGTGGTGAAGCGCGCGCTCGACCTGCACGCCTCGGCCATCATCCTCGTGCACAATCACCCGTCGGGCGACCCGACGCCCAGCCAGGCCGACATCGACATGACCCGCCAGATCATGGACGCGGGACGTCATCTCAAGATCGAGGTCCACGACCATCTCATCGTCGGCCGCCAGGGTGTGGCAGGGTCGCGCGAGGACCGCCGTGTCGTCAGCCTGAAGGCGATCGGCGCGATCTGAGGCAGGAGGCCACCAATGGCTATTGAGCCAGTATCCGTCGAGGTTCGAGTTCCGCTGCTGGTCGAGGACGCGTTCGATCTGTTCACCCGGCGGATCGGCGAGTGGTGGCCCCTCGCCTACACCTTCGCGGGCTCCCGGACCGAGACGGTGGCCGTCGACGAAGGTCAGGGCGGCCGCTGGTTCGAGCGCGACGATGACGAACGGGAGACGTCCTGGGGCGAAATCCGCGCATGGCGCGCGCCGGACATGTTCACCGCCGCCTTCGCCGTCAGCCCGACCCGATCTCCCGAACCCCCTGGACAGGCCAGCGAGGTGACGATCACCTTCGAACCGGACGGGCTCTATACGCGTGTGAGCGTGCACCATCACGACTGGGAGCGGCACGGACCGCAGGCTCAGGCCATGCGCGACGGTATGGCGTCGGATCAGGGCTGGCCCGTCATCCTGGCCGAATATCTCCGCGCCGCCCGCCGCCAGGGCGCCGCCGAGGTCTAGCCAAGCCGAACGGTTTGGAGCCCAATCGCCGGGCGGCGACTCGGCCGCGGTTTCGGCGGCCTTCATGAGCTCCCCTGCCCCTGTCCCCTCCGAGCGGCGCTCCAACGCTACGCTCGCGGCCTTCGCGGCCTCCTGCCTGCCCTATGCGGCGCTCGGTCTGCCGGTCTACGTCACCCTACCGGAATTCTACGCCAGCCACGTCGGCGTGCCGCTGGCGGCGGTCAGCCTGGTCTTTCTGATCGTGCGGCTGGCCGACATCGTGGTCGATCCGTTCCTCGGCATGGTCATCGACCGGACCTCGACCAGATGGGGCCGCTACCGGGTCTGGATGGCCGCCGCCGCGCCGATCCTGATGGGCTCGGTCGCCATGCTGTTCTTCGCGCGCGAGGGCGCCTCGGCGCTCTATCTCACGGCCTGGCTGGTCATCATGTACCTGGGCTACTCCATCAGCCTGCTCAGCCAGATGAGCTGGGCCTCGATCCTATCGCCCGACTACGATCAGCGCAGCCGGATCTACGGCTGGTGGCAGGTCGCCAACATCCTCGGCGTGCTGGCGGTGCTGGCCATCCCGGCCATCGTCCAGGGCCCGCTGGGCGGCGACTACATCGAGGCGGTCCGAGCCCAGGGCTGGTTCATCATCGGCCTGCTGCCCATCGCCCTGTTCATCACCATCCGCTTCACGCCCGAGCCGCTGAACGCTGCGCCGCCGCCGCACGGGGGTCTGAGCGCCACCTTCGCCCTCATCGCCAAGCCGGTGATGCGCCGGCTCCTCCTGTCGGACCTGCTGCTCGGCGCGGCGCGGGGCCTGATCGGCGTGCTGTTCTTCTACTTCTTCGAGCAGGCCCGTGGCTTCGACCGCGAGCAAACCTCGATCATGCTGCTGGTCTATTTCGTTGCGGGTCTCGTCGGGGCTCCGATCTGGGCGGCGCTGGCCACTCGCATCGGCAAGCATATCGCGCTCGCCGTGGCCTCGGTCTTCTTCGCCGTGACCTTCGCGGCCGCGACCCTGCTCGTCCCGGCGGGGAACTTCCCGCTGGCGCTGGGCGCCATCTTCATCACCGGCCTGGCCTTCGGATCAGGCGACCTGCTGCTGCGGGCCATGATGGCGGACGCCTCGGACGTGGTGCGGCTCGAGGACGGCGCGGACCGGACCGGCCTGCTGTTCTCGATCCTCAACGCCACCTCGAAGCTGGGCTACGCCTTCTCCGTCGGGGCGTTCGCGGTGCTGGAGTGGATGGGTTTCCAGGCCGAGGCCGGCTCGGTGAACTCGCCGGAGGTGATCCAGGGACTGACCTGGCTATTCATCGCCGCGCCCGGCGTGCTGCTGCTGCTGACGGCCTACGTCGTGCGCCTCTATCCTCTCACTGAAGACCGGCACCTGGCCGTTCGGACGGAGCTCAAGGCGCGTGGGGGCCAGGCATGAGCCAGGCCATCGACCGTCTGAACGCCATCATGGCCCGCCTGCGCGATCCCGAGGGCGGCTGCCCCTGGGATG
>CAMPGL010000099.1 GCA_946885435.1 uncultured Brevundimonas sp.
CTTCTGCGGCATGATCGACGAGCCGGTCGTGAAGGCGTCCGACAGCTTCACGAAGCCGAACTGCGGCGTCATCCAGACCACGATCTCCTCGGCCAGGCGCGACAGGTGGCCCGCGCAAATCGAGGCGGCCGACAGAGCCTCCAGGGCGAAGTCGCGGTCCGAGACGCCGTCGAGCGAATTGGCCATCGGCCGTGCGAAGCCAAGCGCGCCGGCCGTCGCCTCACGGTCGATCGGAAAGGGCGAACCCGCCAGCGCCGCCGAGCCCAGAGGGCTCTCGTTCATCCGGACGCGGGCGTCGGAGAAGCGGCCGGCGTCGCGGCCCAGCATCTCCACATAGGCCATCAGGTGGTGGCCGAAGGTCACCGGCTGGGCGGGCTGCAGGTGGGTGAACCCCGGCATCAGGGTGTCAGCCTCCGCCTCAGCCTGGATCAGAAGGGCGCGTTGAAGGTCATGAATCTGGCCGAGCGTGCGGTCGCAGGTGTCGCGCACCCAGAGGCGGAAGTCGGTCGCCACCTGGTCGTTGCGCGAGCGGGCCGTGTGCAGACGGCCGGACGCCTCGCCGATCAGTTCGGCCAGGCGCGCCTCCACGTTCATGTGGATGTCTTCGTATTCGGCGCGGAACGGGAAGGTCCCGGCCTCGATCTCAGCCTCGACCTGATCCAGCCCCTTGAGGATCGCCTCGCCCGAGGCGACGTCGATGATTCCCTGGGCCATCAGCATGCGGCAGTGGGCCCGGGACCCGGCCAGGTCCTGGCGCCAGAGGCGGCGGTCGACGTCGATCGAGACGTTGATCGCCTGCATCAGGGCGTCGGGCCGCGTCGAGAACCGGCCGCCCCACATCTCTTGACCCGGCCGGTCAGGCTTGGCCTTAGTCCCGTCCTGGGGCGGATGATCGGTCATGGGCGAAGGCTCGAGAAAGAACGGGTGGATCCGATCGGCGGCCGCCGTGGCGCTGGTCGCCGCGGTGGCGATCGGGGCTGCGCTCGTGCTGACAGGTCGGGTGGTATGGCCTGGGGGCGAGGACGGCAAGGGCCCGGCCCTGGCCGAGCGCTCCGAGTTGGCCGCCTATGCGCGCGGACCGCTGCGCAATCTGGAGACCCCCGCCGAACCCAGCGCTCCGCCCGATTACGTCTTTCGCGACGCCGAAGGGAACGAGGCGCGCTTCTCCGACTATGAGGGGCGGGTCGTGGTGGTGAACCTGTGGGCCATGTGGTGCCGGCCCTGCCGGACCGAGATGCCGACCCTGGCCATCCTGGCCGAGCGCTATCGCGACACGGACCTGCTGGTCCTGCCGATCAACGTCGACCGCACCGACGAGGAGATCGCCGAGGCGCGCGAATTCCTGGCGGTGCATCAGCCGCTGGTCTTCGCCTCTGACCCGGCCTTCGAGTTGCCCTTCCGCTTTGCGGGACAGGGGGCCATGCCCCAGACCATCCTGATCGACCGCCAGGGCCGCGTCCGCGCCACCCTCGCCGGAGAGAGCGACTGGGCCAGCGCCGAGGCGCGCGCGCTGATCGACCACCTGCTGGCCGAAGAGGCCTGATCCCGCTTGCGGCGCGCTCCAGCCGGCCCGAAAAGGCGCGGGTGAGCGAGAGCCTGATCATCGACTGCGATCCCGGCGTGGACGACTGCGTCGCCCTGCTGCTGGCCTTCGCCTCGCCGGAGCTGGAGATCCTGGCCGTGACCACGGTCGCGGGCAACGTTGGGGCGCAGCTGACGGCGCGGAACGCGCGGATCATCCGCCAGATCGCCGGGCGCAAGGACGTGCCGGTCCACGCCGGCGCCGAGCGGCCGCTGGTCCGGGTCCCGGTCGAGGCGGGCCATTTCCATGGCGAGAGCGGCCTGGGCGACATGGCGCCGTTCGAGCCGGACGCGCCGGCCGAGGCCGAGCCGTCCGCCGACGCCATCGTGCGGCGGGTGCGCGAACGGCCCGCAGGGACGGTGACCATCGGCGCGCTCGGGCCCCTCACCAACGTCGCGCTCGCGCTCCAGGCCGCGCCGGACATCGCCGGTCGGATCAAGCAGATCGTCCTGATGGGCGGAGCGCGGTCCGAAGGCGGCAACATCACGGCCTCTGCCGAGTACAACATCCACGCCGATCCCCATGCGGCGGATGTCGTGTTCCGCTCGGGGGTTCCGACAGTGGTCATGGGGCTGGACGTGACGCATCAGGTGCGCGCGACCGAGGCCCGCACCACGCGCCTTCGGGCAGCGCGCAATCCGCGTGCGCAAACCGCGCTCCGCATGATCGACTTCTCCAACGGCATCGAGCGGCGGCTGGTCGGCGGCCAGTCCGCGCCGCTGCACGATCCCTGCGTGATCGCCTGGCTGATCCGACCGGACCTGTTCGAGTTGATGCCGGCGAACATTCAGGTGGAGACCCAGTCACAACTCACCCTCGGCCACACGGCGGTCGAGTTCCGTCTCAACGACCAGCACCCCCAGAACGCGCGCTGGGGCGTGAGCGCCGACGCCGACGCGGTCTTCGGCCTGCTGACGGAGCGTCTGTCGTGACCGTGCGGCTAACCGTCGTGGGCTCGGTGAACCTGGACCTGGTGGCGTCCGGGTCGGCCCTGCCCTGTCCCGGCCAGACGGTCACCGGCGCGGTGCTGGCGCGGCACCCCGGAGGCAAGGGCGCCAACCAGGCGCTGGCCGCGCGGCGGCTGGGCGCGGAGGTGCGGCTGGTCGCGCGTGTCGGCGCCGATCCTTTCGCCGCAGAGGCCCTGGCCCTCCTGCGCGCCGACGGCGTCGATCTGGCTGACTGCCGGGCGGTCGAGGACGCCCCGACCGGCGTGGCCCTCATCTGTGTCGCGGCCGACGGAGAGAACCAGATCTCGGTCGCCCCCGGCGCCAACCTGTTCTTGACGCCGGACCTGCTGCCCGACCTCGGGCAGGACGCCGTCCTGCTCCAGCTGGAGGTTCCCCGAGAGACGGTCGAGGCGGCGGTTCGAAGCGTCCGCGGCTTCGTCGCCCTCAACTTGGCGCCGGCGACCGAGCTCGCGCGCGAGACGCTGGAGCGCGCCGACCTGATCATCGTCAACGAGGGCGAGGCCGCCTTCTACGGCGAGATGCTGGAGGGTCTGCCCGGCCTGCTCGCCGTCACGCTCGGCGCACGCGGGGCCCGGCTCTTCCGCGCCGGCGAGCTGATCGCCGAGGCCAGCCCGCCGCCGGTCGCGGCGGTAGACACCACCGGCGCGGGCGACGCCTTTTGCGGCGCGCTCGTCGTCGCCCTGCTGGAGGGTCAGGCACCGGACGTCGCCCTTCGCTTCGCCTGCGCCGCCGGCGCGCTCGCGGCCACCCGGCCCGGCGCCCAGCCGTCCCTGCCCACCCGCGCCGCCGTGGAAGCGGCGCTTGGAAGAACCTCATGACCACCGTCCCCGAACTCGATCTCGCCGACTGGACCTCCGGCGACCCCGCCCGCCGCGACGCCTTCGCCGAGGCCCAGATGGCGGCGTTGCAGCGCTGGGGCTTCTTCGTGCTGAAGGGCCACGCGGTGTCGCAGGACCTGCTCGACCGGGCCTATGCCCTGGCTGAGCAGGTCTTCGCCTTGCCGGACGAGGCCAAGCGCAGCTATGCGGGGTCGCTTCGCGGCTACACCCCCTTCGGCGTCGAGCACGCCAAGGACTCCAACCGGCCGGACCTCAAGGAGTTCT
The DNA here is from genome assembly GCA_946885435.1 of uncultured Brevundimonas sp. The sequence continues at coordinate 3,654 of CAMPGL010000099.1, forward strand.
GGCAGATCGGCCACGACCCACTCGCCGACGAGGTCCACGAGGCTTTCCCGCCCAACGTCTGGCCGGACGAAATCGCCGGCTTCCGCGAGACCTTTACCGCCCTGTTCGAGGGCCTGAACGCGACGGGCCTGACGCTCCTGGAGGCGCTGGAGCCGGAGCTGGGCCTGGAGCCAGGCTGGTTCGAGCCGCGCGTCCGGCGCGGCACCTCCCTGTTGCGCGTGCTGCACTATCCGCCGGTGGCCGATGACCAGCAGTCGGCCGGCTGCGTCCGGTCGGCGGCGCACGAGGACATCAACTTCATCACCGTCATGGTCGGCGCGCGCGGGGCGGGGCTGGAGCTGCTCGACCGCGACGGGCGCTGGCTGCCGGTCGAGGCCGCGCCCGGGACCCTGATCGTCGACAGCGGCGACATGCTCCAGCGCCTGACCAACGGGGTCATCCCGGCCACGACCCACCGGGTGGTCAATCCCGACGGGCCGAACGTCAGCCGTTATTCCATGCCCTTCTTCATGCACCCGACGCTGGAGACGTCGCTGGAGCCCCTGGCGTCGTGCCTGGGCGACGGGCCGAAGTGGCCGCCGGTCACCGCGGGGGAATACCTCGATGAGCGCCTGCGCGAGATCGGCCTGAAGGCCTAGGGCCGCGCCTCGCGGGCCTGCAGCAGGCGGGTCAGCATGTCGATCTGTTCCTGCTGCTGCTGCATCAGCACCTCCAGCTGACGCGTGCGCATGGCGTCCAGCTTCTCGTGCAGCGCCATGATCTCGAGCTCGGCCTTGAGGTTCACCTCATAGTCGTGGGCGGCGTTCAGCCGGTCCTTCGCCGCCTGGCGGTTCTGGCTCATCATGATGACCGGCGCCTGGATGGCGGCGACCATCGACAGCATCAGGTTGAGGAAGATGAAGGGGTAGGGATCGAAGGCCTGCGTGGCCAGCAGGATGTTCAGCCCCGCCCAGAGGACCAGAAACAGGCCGAACAGGGTGATGAAGCGCCAGGAGCCGCCGAACTCCGCCACGCGATCGGCGAGGCGGTCGCCGAAGGACAGCTCCTCGGCGAAGGCGACGTTCAGGTCCCGGGCGCTGGGTCGCCGGGCGACAGCGTCCTCGAGCACCTTGCGCTCGCGTTCGTCCAGATCGTCGACGGCGCGGCCGAACAGGCGCCGGGCGGCTTCGGCGATCAGATCGGGGTGGGTCATGACGGATCTCCGGCGGGCGGGCGAAGAGGTCGGCTGAGGAAGGGCGAGGCGCGAAGGGCGAAGCGCCAGGGTGTCTCCACCCCCTTGGTGATGCCGATGCGGGGCCCCGACAGCACCTCGACGGCCCCCTCGGGCGGCTCCAGGCTGAAGGGCGGGAGCCGCAAGGGCAGGCCGTCGTGCGATCGATCAACGGCAAGGGCCTGGCACAGCCGGCCTGGACCGGCGCAGAGCGCGCGCGGCGCCTCCAGCCTGCGCCGCTCGGCCATGACCTCCAGCCCGTGGGTCGGCTCCAGCGCGCGGATCAGCACCGCCTGGCCCGAGCCGTCGGCCCCGCAGACGAAATTCAGGCACCAGTGGATCCCGTAGGAGCGATAGACATAGGCCCGCCCCGCCGGGCCGAACATGGTCGCGTTGCCGGGCGTCGGACCGCGAAAGCTGTGCGAGGCCGGGTCGGTGCGGTCGTAGGCCTCGGTCTCGACGATGATCCCGCCGACGCCCTCCACCTTTAGGGTCCAGCCGATCAGGGCCCTGGCGGCGGCCGGCGCATCAAGGGCGAACGGCTCAGTCATCGGCGCCCGCGAACGGATAGGGACTGACCGACTTGGCCCAGTCGTCGACCACCAGCGGGCGGTCGATGGGCGGGGCGGCGCGCTCCGCGCAGGGGTGGCGGTGGCAGAGGCGGCAGGCCGGGCCGATCGGCGTCACCTCCGGCTCGGTCAGGTTCAGCCCGCGCGCATAGGCCAGCCGGTGCGCGTGCTTCAGCTCGCAGCCCAGGCCGATGGCCAGGTCATGGCTTTCGGTGAAGGCGTCGTGGCCCTGGCGGTCGACCGTGCGAGCCAGGGTGAACCAGCGGCCGCCGTCGGGGGTCTCGATGATCTGGGTGACGATCCGGCCGGGCGTGCGGAAGGCCGAGTGCAGCCGCCAGCGCGGGCAGGCCCCGCCGAAGCGGGCGAAGGGAAAGGCGCCCGAGGCATAGCGCTTGGACACATTGCCCGCCTGGTCGACCCGCATCAGGAAGAAGGGCACCCCGCGCGCCGTCGGCCGCGACAGGGTGGTCAGCCGGTGCGCCGCCTGTTCGAAGGAGACGCCGAACCGGGCCTGGAGCCGGGCCAGGTCATAGCCCGTGTCCTCCGCCGTCCGCTGGAAGGCGGCGTAGGGCATGAGCACCGCAGCGGTCAGGGTGTTGCCCAGCGACACCTTGAGCAGACCGCGCGCGGCGGCGTCCGGGGCCTGGCCCTGCTCGGTCAGGGCCTCGAGCTCGGCGTCATGCTCCAACACCACCAGCTGATAGACCACGGCGAAGGCGCGCGAGGCAGGCCCCAGGGTCTCCGACAGAAGCAGCCGGCGGCGGTGCAGGTCGAAGCGCCGCGTCCATTCGAGCATGACCTCGGCCGGCATGACGCGCACGGCCAGGTCGTGACGCGCCTTCAGCCGCGTGCGGGCCGCGGCCTCCAGATCGCCGTGCGGGGCGTCGGCGAGCAGGGCCGCGTTCAACGTCTCTCCCAGCGCGTCCAGTTCCGGGAAGTGGTTGCGGCGGCCCTGGACGTATTCGCGCACCCAATCCGCCGGCGTGCCCTCGGCCGATCCGCCGACGTCGGCCTCGCGCCGGCGGCTCTCGGCGTAGGCGCGGTAGAGGCGAAGGAAGCTGTCGGCCAGCGCCGGGGCGTCGTCGATGAGCTGGACCAGCTCATGGCGCGGCGGCTTCAACCCCGAGAACAGCGGATCGCTGAGCGCCTCGGCGAGGTCGGCCTCGGTCGCATGGCCGGCGGGGCCGCCCAGCGTGCGCAGGTCGACGTCGTAGGTCTCGGCCAGACGCAGCAGCAGCTGGGCCGAGACGGGCCGCTGGTTGCGCTCGATATGGTTCAGATAGCTGGGCGAGACCCCCAGGTCGGCGGCCATGGCCGTCTGGGTCAGGGCCAGGTCGCGGCGCAGCCGCTTGAGCCGCCCGCCCAGGAAGAGTTTGCGATCCGCGCCGGCCTCCATTCTGTCAGGATGTCACAGAATGACAGGAACACACTAGTCACATTGTGACCAGACGACGCGAAATGCGGCGGTCTGGCTGTATCGGCGGGCGGCCCCGGCGTGTTCTTGTGTCGACATCGCGCCGCTACGGCGTCTCCGCAGTTCTGGACGAGACACATTATGACAAGCTTCGCAGACCTCGTTCCCGCCCCCGCCGGCCGTTTCGACGGGATCGAGCGCCCGTACACGCCCGAGGACGTGCTGCGGCTGCGCGGCTCCGTGCCCATCACCCACAGCCTGGCCGAGCGCGGCGCGAACCGCCTGTGGGAGCTGCTGCACTCCGAGCCCCATGTGAACGCGCTGGGCGCCGTCACCGGCAACCAGGCCATGCAGATGGTTCGGGCGGGCCTGAAGGCCATCTACCTCTCGGGCTGGCAGGTGGCGGCCGACGCCAACACCGCCGGCGCCATGTATCCCGACCAGTCGCTCTATCCGGCCAACGCCGCGCCCGAGCTGTGCCGCCGCATCAACCGCACGCTGCAGCGGGCCGACCAGATCGAGCACGCCGAAGGCGGGGCCAAGCGGGACTGGTTCGTCCCCATCGTGGCGGACGCCGAGGCCGGCTTTGGCGGGCCGCTGAACAGCTTCGAGATCATGAAGGCCTTCATCGAGGCGGGCGCCGCAGGCGTCCATTTCGAGGACCAGCTGGCCTCGGAGAAGAAGTGCGGCCACCTGGGCGGCAAGGTCCTGATCCCGACGCAAGCCCACGAAAGGAATCTGATCGCCGCCCGCCTGGCCGCCGACGTCATGGGCACGGCGACCCTGACGGTCGCCCGCACCGACGCGGAATCGGCCCAGCTGATCACCTCCGACATCGACGAGCGGGACCACCCCTTCATCGAGCGGGACAACCGCACGCCGGAGGGCTTCTTCCGGCTCAAGCCCGGCACGGGCCTGGACCACTGCATCGCGCGCGGCCTGGCCTACGCCCGGATCGCCGACATCCTGTGGTGGGAGACGAGCCACCCCGACCTCGACGACGCCCGCCGCTTCGCCGAGGCCATCCAGAAGGAGCACCCCGGCAAGCTGATGGCCTACAACTGCTCGCCCTCCTTTAACTGGAAGGCCAAGCTGGACGACGCCACCATCGCCAAGTTCCAGCGCGAGCTGGGGGCCATGGGCTACAAGTTCCAGT
>CAMPGL010000100.1 GCA_946885435.1 uncultured Brevundimonas sp.
GCGCGCCGCCTTCGGCAAGCGTCCCATGACCTATGCCCACCGCCTGCTGGACACGGGCCTTTTCGAGGACGGGCCGCTGGCGCGGCAGCTCGAGCGCCATCCCGCCGACCTCTTCGACATCAATGTCTTCCACTACGACGAGGACGACCGGGCCAGGATGCAGACGGGCGCCAAGGGCTCGCGCCGCGGCGACGAATTGCTCGAGGCGGTCAAGGCCGGCCGCGTCTGGATTCAGATGCGGCGCATCCAGGATCACTGGCCCGAACTGGGACAGGCGATGCGCCAGGTGTTCGCCGACCTGTCCCGCACCGTTCCAGGTTTCAGGCCGATCCAAGTGACCGGTCAGCTGATCCTTTCGGCGCCGTCGGCCAAGGTGCCGTTCCACGCCGATCCGCCGGGCGTGACCCTGTTCCACCTGCGCGGCGAGAAGCGCATCTGGATTTATCCGCCGGATGAAACCCACATGCCCTGCCAGGTGATGGAGCAGGTCCTGCTCGAGCAGCAGACCGAGGACCTGCCCTATCGCCGTGAGATGGACGCAGCCGCCGAGGTCTTCGACCTCAAGCCCGGCATGGCCGTGGCCTGGCCGCTGCACTCGCCGCACCGCATCGAGAACCTCGGCAGCTTCAATGTCTCGCTGTCCTGCGACTACCAGACCTGGGAGTCGCGCCTCACCAACGGAGCCCACTACGCCAACGGGGTGCTGCGCCGCTGGCGGGTTCCGGTGCGCTCGGCCGAGAGCCTGCCGATGCCGGCCCGCGCCGCGCTCTGGGGCGCCTCACTGGGCATGCGCAAGCTGGGCCTGGTGAAGTCCCGCCTCGCCGACTACGAGCGCGCCTTTGAGCTGGGCGACGACCTGCCGGTCGCGGACAAGGGCCTCATCGATCCCCTGGCCGGCTCCCGCGCCGCCTGACCGGCCTCACACCCCGCACTCGTACATCAGGCAGAGATTGTGATCTGAGTACGCCCAGTAATAGCACATCTCCTGGTGCTCCCCGGGCCGAGGGAACTGGTTGTTGCAATCCTGGATGCGCTGGTCGCGGTCGCGGTCGCAGCGATGGACACAGTCCACGCACGCCTGGGTCGTGCATTGCTGCATGCGCGCGTAGGAATCGGTGGGGTAGGCGGCGCTGGCCGCGCTCGTGCCCAGGAGGACCGCGCCGAGAGCCGCGAAGGCTGCGAGCGTACGCATGGGATGTCTCCGCCCTTCGAACTGGTCGAACGCGAACGGGGCCTATTGGCTCCCGCAATATTGCTCCGATGTCATGACCTCGAATTAAAGTGACTTGGCGGCCTTCGAGGCGGACCTTCCGGCCATTCCAATGCGCCTCAGGAGGGCCCCATGAAACTTTCGCTGCTTGCCGGAGCGGGCCTGCTGGCCCTCGTCTCCGCCGGAACCGCCTCGGCCGGAGAGGTCGAGATCAATGACGCCGTGGCGCGCGTCGTGGTCATCGCCGAGAACCGGTCGGACATCGACGTCTCGGTGACCCACGGCTCGACCGACCTGCCTCAGCTCACCGTACGCCGCCGCGGCGACAATGTGATCATCGACGGGAATCTGGACCGACGCATCCGGAGCTGCCGCGGCGGCTCGGACTTCGTCGGCGACCCGACGCAGATGCCGCGTGGCGTGACTGTGGACGTACGCGGGCATGGGACCATCGACATGGCCGACGCCCCGCTCATCATCGTGCGCACGCCGATGAACGTGGACGTCGACTCCGAGGGCGCGGTCTGGGGCGCCATCGGGCGCGCCGGCAGCGTCGAGCTGGGCGCCGGCGGCTGCGGCGACTGGTCCGTCGCCAACACCGAGGGCGCGCTCTCGGTCGCCGTCGGAGGCTCGGGCGATGTCCGCACGGGCACGGCCGGGACCCTGGAAGTGGCCGTTGGCGGCTCTGGCGACGTGCGCACCGGCGCGGTGTCCTCCGCCGAGCTGGCCATCGGCGGCTCGGGCGATATCACCATCGCTTCGGTCAACGGCGGGGTCGAGGTCGCGATCGGCGGCTCGGGCAACGTCACGATCAATGGCGGCCGCGCGCCCACGCTCGAGGTCGCGATCGCGGGCTCCGGTGAAGTGAACTTCGCCGGCGAGGCCGGCGATCTAGACGCCACCATCGCCGGCTCGGGCGACATCCGCGTCCAGCGGGTCACCGGTCGGGTCGAGCGGGCCATCCTCGGTTCGGGCGACATCCGCATCGGGAGCTGATCCGCACGCACGAAGGCGGACAGCAGAACGCCCCGGGGCCTCGCGGCTCCGGGGCGTTTCGCATTCCGGCGATCAGGAGCGCCCCGAAGGGCGCTCCGTCTCGATCCTAGAACAGGCCGCCGAACAGACGATCCAGGCCGCCGACGTTGGCGCCGGCGCGGTCACGGGCGCGCAGGTCGCCGCCGAAGGAGTAGCGGACGCCGACGGTGAAAGCGTCTTCCGACACGTCGAGGTCGTTCAGCTCCGAGTGACGGTAGCCGGCGGTGAAGCTGATCGGGGAGTCGGTCAGCTGGTATTCGCCGCCGACGCCGGCCAGCCAGCCGTCAGCGTCAACGCCGCCCGACTCGGCCTGCACCCAGCCCAGCGAACCGTCGAGGCGGAAGTTTTCCGACACGAAGTAGCGGGCTTCGCCGTTCAGGCCCCACACGTCGACGTCGAGGTCGTCGATGGTGCCGTAGCCGACCTGGCCCGACAGGGTCGTGTTGGCCATGTAGGTCTCGGCGACCAGGCCGCCGCCCAGCAGGGTGTCGTCGCCTTGGTCGGCGGCGCCGAGGAAGGCGCCGACGCGGCTGTTGTCCAGACCATAGGTCAGGGCGCCGGTGCCGGTCAGGCCGAACTCTTCCGAGGCGTCGTCGTCATAGGAGACGGCGCCGTCCAGGGTGACGGTCCAGGCCGGGGAGGCCTCGAAGGCCACGTTGCCGTCGACGGCGATGATGTCGCCTTCGCCTTCAAAGCCACCGATCTCGACTTCCGAGTGGCTGTAGTTGGCGCCGACCGAACCGACCGACTGGGCGAAGGAGGGGGCGGCGAGCGTGAGAGCGGCCAGGGCGGCCGACGCAAACAGAGCGTTCTTCATTGAGCTTCTTCTTTCTTCTTTCCGCGGGATCCGGGGAGGGGCCCGTCGGGGCCGGCGCAGCTATTCCTCCCGCCCGGGCGCAACAAGGGCGAAGCCCGCGAAAAACGGCTCAGCTTTCACCGCGGGCGGACCGGCGTGGCGGCCCGGCAACGCATCGTGTCGGCATTGCGGCGATATGCGCGCCCTCTGGCGGCGAGGCTTACGGCGGCGTCACAAACCTTGATGGATTACAGCGTTGTGGCAGGCCGATTCGTCGAAAGGCGAACGGCCTTGCCGAGACGGCTCGAATTGCAGGGAAGGCGAAGGTGAGGAAGGCGAACGCTTTCGTCAGGTCTCGTCGCTCCGCGGGCCGCTAGACATGCCTCATAAGGCGACCATGCGCTTCCCGATCGCCCTCTGCCTTGTCCTCGCCGGACCCGCCGCGGCCCAGACGCCGCCCGAAGGGCTGACCTGGATGGCGCTGCGCGACCTGAACGGCGCCTATGACGACGACATGGAGGCGGAGAACCGGTCGCCGCTCCTGTGGGCGGCGCCGGACGGGATGCTCCATCCCGTCGAGATCAACGGCGACGGGGTGGCCGACTGGCGGATGGACTATGAGGCGGCCGGCCAGTCTCGCTGGTGCGGCACCGGCGGCTGTTTGACCCGCCTGTTCGTCTCGACGCCCGACGGCCTGCGTCAGGTCTTCGCCGCCCAGGCCCTTGACCTCACGTTTGAGGATGGCGAGGTGGTCGCGCACGCGCACCATATATATTGTGGCCTCCAGAGCCCCGGCGACTGCCGTGTCCGGATGCGGCTCGATGGAGACCGGCTGGTCGTGCTCGGGTCCGCGACATTTGAGCCGCTCGGAGACGCTTCCGGCGCTTGACGGGAAGGGAATCCGCGGTCATAAGCGCGCCTCTTGTTGGATCGGCTGTGCGCCACGTGGCGCAGACGCGGTTCGCAGGAACGACCTGAGTATCTGTTCTTTGCAGCGCTTCAGGACTTAAGCGGCCTTCGCAGGGTTCCTTGCGTGGGCCGATCGTTTTTGCGGAATGCGTAAGCCTGACGGGCCTTTAAGCCCCGATGGCGGTCGGTCTTTGAAATGGTTCAGGGGAGACGCGGTTCCGCCGCATCTAGGAATACGAGCGATATGGATCGTCAGAACATCCGCATCCGGCTCAAGGCCTTCGATCACCGCGTCCTGGACTTTTCCACGCGCGAGATCGTCAACACGGCCAAGAGAACGGGCGCCCAGGTCCGCGGGCCCATCCCGCTGCCGACGCTGATTGAAAAATTCACCGTCAACCGGTCGCCTCACGTCGACAAGAAGTCGCGCGAGCAGTTCGAGATGCGCACGCACAAGCGCGTGCTGGACATCGTCGACCCGACTCCGCAGACCGTCGACGCCCTCATGAAGCTCGACCTGTCGGCCGGCGTCGACATCTCGATCAAGCTGGGGGGCTAAGCGATGCGCACCGGATTGATCGCCAAGAAACTGGGCATGACCCGCGTGTTCGCCGAAGACGGCGCGCAGGTGCCGGTGACGGTCCTGTCGCTGGACGGCTGCCAGGTCGTGGGCCAGCGCACGTCGGACCGCGACGGCTACGTCGCCCTGACGCTGGGCGCCGGCTCCAAGAAGGCCAAGAACACCTCCAAGGCCGAGCGCACCAACTTCGCCAAGGCCGAGGTCGAGCCGAAGCGGATCGTCACCGAGTTCCGCGTCTCGTCGGACAACCTGATCGACGTCGGCGCCGAGCTGACTGCCGACCACTTCCTGGAAGGCCAGAAGGTCGACATCCAGGGCGTGACCATCGGTAAGGGCTTCGCCGGCGCCATGAAGCGCTGGAACTTCGGCGGCCTGCGCGCCACCCACGGCGTGTCCGTCTCGCACCGCTCGCACGGTTCGACCGGTAACCGCCAGGATCCGGGCCGTACGTTCCCGGGCAAGAAGATGGCCGGTCACTATGGCGTCGAGACCGTCACGACCCAGAACCTGACCGTCGTCCGCGTGGACGCCGAGCGCGGCCTGATCCTGGTCAAGGGCGCTGTCCCGGGCGCGGAAGGCGGCTACGTCAAGATCCGCGACGCCATCAAGGCCAAGGCCCCGGAAGGGCTCCCGACCCCGGGCGCGTTCCGCAAGGCCGGCCAACCGACCGCGGCCGAAGCTCCGCAAGAGAGCGTCGCCGAAACCCCGGCTGAAGAGACCCCGGCCGTCCAAAACGACGGGGACGAGGCGCAATGAAACTCTCCGTGACCAAGCTGGACGGCAAGGCCGCCGGCGACATCGAGCTGATGGACGACGTGTTCGGGATCGAAGAGATCCGGGCCGACATCCTGCAGCGCTGCGTGGTGTGGCAGCTGGCCAAGCGCCGCGCCGGCACCCACAAGGTGCAGACCCGGAACGAGAACTCTCGTACCGGCAAGAAGATGTACCGCCAGAAGGGCACCGGCGGCGCCCGTCACGGCTCGCGCCGTGCGCCCCAGTTCGTCGGCGGTTCGCGCGCCTTCGGCCCGGTCGTCCGCGACCACGGCTTCGACCTGCCCAAGAAGGTCCGGGCCCTGGCCCTGCGCCACGCGCTGTCCGCCAAGGCCAAGTCGGGCGACCTGATCATCCTGGATCAGGCCACGCTCAAGGAGCCCAAGACGGCCGCGCTTCGCGAGACCTTCGGCAAGCTGGGCTGGGCCAAGGCCCTGATCATCGCCGGACCGGAAGTCGATGCGAACTTCGGCCTGGCCGCCCGCAACATCCCGCACATCGACGTCCTGCCGAACGCCGGCCTGAACGTCTATGACATCCTGCGGGCCGAGAAGCTGGTCCTCACCAAGGCCGCCGTGGACGCCGTCCACGCCCGGTTCTCCGGCGAGGCCAAGGCTGAGAAGGAAGCCGCGTAATGGCCGCCAAGCAAGCCAAGTCGGCGGCGACCGTCCGCCACTACGACACCGTCCTGGCGCCGGTGATCACCGAGAAGTCGACCGTGCTCTCCGAGCAGAACAAGGTCGTGTTCAAGGTGGCCGACGACGCCTCCAAGGACGAGATCGCCGCCGCCGTCGAGGCGCTGTTCAAGGTCCAGGTCGTGAAGGTCAACACCCTTGTCACCAAGGGCAAGACCAAGCGCTTCCGGGGCATCATGGGCCGCCGCAAGGACGTCAAGAAGGCGATCGTCACCCTGGCCGACGGCCAGTCCATCGACGTGACCACGGGGCTCTAAGCAGATGGCTCTGAAACAGTTCAATCCGACCTCCCCGGGCCGTCGCGCCCTGGTGCTGGTCGACCGCTCCGAGCTCCACAAGGGTCGCCCGGAAAAGTCGCTCGTCGAGGGCCTGACCAAGTCGGGCGGCCGCGGCGCCGGCGGCCGGGTCGCCGTCCGCTTCCGCGGCGGCGGCGCCAAGCGCCTGTACCGCATGATCGACTTCAAGCGTCGCAAGTGGGACGTGCCGGGTACGGTCGAGCGCCTCGAATACGATCCGAACCGGACCGCGTTCATCGCGCTGGTCACCTACGAGGACGGCGACAAGGCCTACATCATCGCGCCGCAGCGCCTTAAGGCGGGCGACCCGGTGATCGCGGGCGAACGCGTCGACGTGAAGCCGGGCAACGCCATGCCGCTGCGCTCCATGCCGATCGGCACCATCATCCACAACGTGGAGATGAAGCCGGAGAAGGGCGCCCAGCTGGCCCGCTCGGCCGGCGCCTACGCCCAGCTCGTCGGCCGCGACGCCGGCTACGCCCAGATCCGCCTCGGCTCGGGTGAGCTGCGGATGGTTCAGGACAGCTGCATGGCAACGGTGGGCGCCGTCTCGAACGCCGACCACATGAACCAGAACTACGGCAAGGCCGGCCGCGTTCGTCACATGGGCTTCCGCCCGCACGTGCGCGGCGTGGCCATGAACCCGATCGACCACCCGCACGGTGGTGGTGAGGGTCGGACCTCGGGCGGCCGCCACCCGGTCAGCCCGACGGGCCAGCCGACCAAGGGCCGCAAGACCCGCAAGAACAAGGCGACGGACAAGTTCATCATCCGTAGCCGCCACAAAGCGAAGAAGGCTCGGTAAGCGATGACCCGTTCCGCCTGGAAAGGTCCCTTCGTCGACGGTTACCTGCTCAAGAAGGCAGAAGCCGCTCAAGGTTCGGGCCGCAAGGACGTGATCAAGACCTGGTCGCGCCGCTCCACCATCCTGCCGCAGTTCGTCGGCCTGACCTTCGGTGTCCACAACGGGCAGAAGCACGTCCCCGTGCTGGTGTCCGAGGACATGGTCGGCATGAAGTTCGGCGAGTTCGCCCCGACCCGGAACTTCCCGGGCCACGCGGCGGACAAGAAGGCCAAGAGGAAATAAGCGATGGGCAAGCAAGCCAATCCCCGTCGCGTCGGCTCCACCGAGGCTCGCGCCAAGGTCGTCAACGTGCGCATCAGCCCTCAGAAGCTGAACCTCGTGGCGCAGTCGATCCGCGGCCTGCCGGTGCAGAAGGCGCTGAACGAACTCGAGTTCAGCCGCAAGCGCATCGCCAAGGACGTCCGCAAGGCGCTCTACAGCGCCATTTCGAACGCCGAGAACAACCACAACCTCGACATCGACTCGCTCGTCGTCGCCGAGGCCTATGTGGGCAAGAACCTGGTGATGAAGCGTTTCATGGCCCGCGCTCGCGGCCGTGCCTCGCGCATCGAAAAGCCGTTCAGCGAGATCACCATCGTGGTCCGCGAGCTGGGTGAGGCCGCCTGATGGGTCAGAAAGTCAATCCGGTCGGGCTGCGGCTCGGCGTCAACCGCACCTGGGACAGCCGCTGGTTCGCCGGTGGGCATGACTACGCCCGTCTGCTGCACCAGGACCTGAAGCTGCGCGAGTGGCTGAAGGAGCGCCTGTCCGGCGCCGGCGTGT
>CAMPGL010000101.1 GCA_946885435.1 uncultured Brevundimonas sp.
TGGGCCTTCGTCGTCCTCGACAGCCCCGAGGACCCGACACCGATCCCGGTGCCGGACACTCCGGGCGAGACCGCACCGATCGGCGACCCCATCACCCTCACCCCCCTGCCGGACCCGGTCGTCGGCGGCACGGCGACCGAGCCGACCCGGCCGGTCGCGCCCGGCCTCATCCGCAATCCCGACTGGGTCCGCCAGCCGACCGCCCGCCAGCTCGAGCGCGCCTTCCCGCAGCGGGCCATCAACGCCGGCGTCAGCGGCCGGGTGACGCTCAGCTGCTCGGTGACGGCCTCCGGTTCCGTCACCGGCTGCTCGGTCGCCTCGGAAAGCCCCAGCGGCTACGGCTTCGGCCGGGCCGCGCTCGGCCTGGCGCCCTCTTTCGAGATGCGGCCCCGCACCGTCGACGGCGCGCCGGTCGAGGGTGCGCGCGTGTCCATCCCCCTGGTCTTCAGCCTGGGGGATTGAGGGCGGCGCGGCCCGGGTCCATCGCCGCCGAGATCGGATCCGGGCCGCGACCCTCCAGCGCGTCGGCGACGATGCGCGCGACCATCGGCGCCAGCAGCCATCCGTTCCGCCGCGGCGCCAGCGCACAGAACAGCCCGTCCCTGAGCCGCCCCGCATAGGGCAGCCCGTCCGGGCTCGCCCCGCGCACGCCCGCATAGGCCTCCGCCTCCCGGGCCGAGGCCAGCTCCGGCCAGATCGCCAGCGCCCGCGCCATCAGGGTGGCCGTCACGTCCGGATCGACCTCCAGGTCCCCCGCGCCCTCCTGCATGGTCGCCCCGACCACCGCGCCCTTCCTGGTCGGCGCGACATAGACGCCCGCGCCCCGCAGCACCCGTTTCGGGGAAGACCCCTTGATCCGCACGGCCTGTCCCTTGATCGGCCGGATCGGCGGCAGCGGGCCCGCGCCTTCCGGCGCGCTCAGCCAACCCCCGGCCAGCACCACCGCCTCCGCCGTCATCGCGCCGCCCGAGGCCAGGCTGATCCGGTCGCCCTCTATCCGCACCGCATGGTCCTCGACCAGGGCCACGCCCCGCGTCTTGCGCAGCGCCTTCAGCGCCGCCTTCGGCTCCAGCCGCCAGTCCTCCGGCGTGAACAGGCCGGCCTCGGTCCGCTCCACCGCGAACCCCGCCGCCAGCAGCCGCTCCAGCACGCCCTCGGCGTCCGGCCCGCGCCACTCGGCGCCTTCGCGATAAAGCTTGATGCCGCTCTGCTTGGCGAAGTCCGGCCACAGGTCCCGCGCCCGCCTCAACAGAGCGCCATGCCCGGCCGACAGGGGGTCGAGCACCGTCTCGAAGGCCGGAGCCAGCATCCCGGCCGCCCCGGCCGAGGCCGAGGGCCCGCTGGCGTCCACCACCGTCACCGCGCGCCCGCGCGCGGCCAGCTCAGCCGCCGTGGCGAGGCCCAGGGCCCCGCCGCCGATGACGACGATGTCGGTCACGACGCCCTGCCGGGCGTCAGGCGTTGACCGCGACCTTCTTCGGGGCCGGCGCCGAGGACGCCTCCAGCCGCGCGTTCAGCGACGCCAGCTGGTCCCACAGTTCCTGAGGCAGCCGATCGCCGAACCGCTCGTAGTGGCCCGGCACCAGCGAGGCCTCCTCGCGCCACACGTCCAGGTCGACGTTCAGCAGCAGGTCCAGGTGCGCGCGGCTGATGTCCAGGCCGGTCAGGTCCAGCGCCTCGGCCGTCGGCGTCAGGCCGATCGGCGTCTCCTGGGCGTCGGCCTTGCCGTCCAGCCGGTCCACGATCCATTTCAGGACCCTCGAGTTCTCGCCGAAGCCCGGCCAGGCGAACTTGCCGTTCTCGTCTTTGCGGAACCAGTTCACGAAGTAGATGCGCGGCAGCTTGTCGGCGTCGGCCTTGGCGCCGAGCTTCAGCCAGTGCGCGAAATAGTCGCCCATGTTGTAGCCGCAGAAGGGCAGCATGGCGAAGGGATCGCGGCGCAGCTCGCCGACCTTGTTCTCCGCCGCGGCGGTGCCTTCCGAGGCCACGTTCGAGGCCAGGAACACGCCGTGCTCCCAGTCGAAGGCTTCGGTGACCAGCGGCACGGCCGAGGCCCGGCGGCCCCCGAACAGCATGGCGGAGATCGGCACGCCCTTGGGGTCTTCCCACTCCGGCGCGATGGCCGGGCACTGGGCGGCCGGCGCGGCGAAGCGCGCATTCGGGTGCGCGGCGGGCTCGCCCGAGGCCGGATCGTAGGTGCGGCCCTTCCAGTCGGTCAGGCCGGCCGGCGGCTCCTTGGTCAGGCCTTCCCACCAGACGTCGCCGTCCTCGGTCAGGGCCACGTTGGTGAAGATGGTGTTCTCGCGCAGGGTGCCCAGCGCGTTGGCGTTGGTGTTGCGGCTGGTGCCCGGGGCCACGCCGAAGAAGCCGTATTCGGGGTTGATGGCGTAGAGCCGCCCGTCGTCGCCGAAGCGCATCCAGGCGATGTCGTCCCCGACCGTCTCGGCCTTCCAGCCGTCCAGCGTCGGCTCCAGCATGGCCAGGTTCGTCTTGCCGCAGGCCGACGGGAAGGCGGCGGCGACATACTTCACCGAGCCTTCCGGCGAGGTCAGCTTGAGGATCAGCATGTGCTCGGCCAGCCAGCCCTCGTCGCGGGCCATGACCGAGGCGATGCGCAGGGCGTAGCACTTCTTGCCCAGCAGCGCGTTGCCGCCGTAGCCCGAGCCGTAGGACCAGATCTCGCGGCTCTCGGGGAAGTGGACGATCCACTTCTCGTCGTTGCACGGCCACGGCACGTCGTCTTGGCCCTCGGTCAGCGGCGCCCCCAGCGTATGGACCGCCGGCACGAAGAAGCCGTCGTCGCCCAGCTGCTCCAGGGCGCCCGCGCCCATGCGGGTCATCACCCGCATCGACAGGACGACATAGGCGCTGTCGGTGATCTCCACGCCCAGCGCCGAGATCGGCGAGCCCAGCGGGCCCATGCAGAACGGCACGACGTACATCGTGCGGCCCTTCATGCAGCCGTCGAACAGACCGTTCAGCCGCTCGCGCATCTCGGCGGGGTCGGACCAGTTGTTGGTCGGGCCGGCGTCGATCTCGTTTTCGGAGCAGATGAAGGTGCGGCTCTCGACGCGCGCCACGTCCTTGGGATCGGACGCGGCGTAGTAGGAGTTCGGGCGCTTCTCGGGGTTCAGGCGCTTCAGCGTGCCCTTGGCGATCAGCTCCTCGGCCAGCTCATTGGCTTCCGCTTCCGAGCCGTCGCACCAGCGGACGCGGTCCGGCTTGGTCAGGGCGGCGATCTCGGCCACCCATTCGATCAGACCACGGTGATTGGTCGGGGCGGGCGATAGCCCCGGCACTGAAACTTGGGTTGTCACGCCACTGTCTCCTGAACGTCGCCACCCCACACGTCTGCGCGTGCTATCGGGCCCGGCCGCCGAGGCGGTCCTGTTTCGCGGGCTTAGAGCCTCTGGGGGGCCAATCGTCAAGCCGACGGCCGACTCTCCGGCCTGCTCAGGGGCGTGCGCGCGCCGCCTCCAGCGCATCGGCCAGCGCGGCCATCTGGTACGGCTTGGCCAGCACCTGAAAGCCCTCGGCGTTGGCCTGGGCGGCGGCCGCGCTGTAGCCCGACGTCAGCAACACCGGCATCTCCGGCCGGCGGTGGCGGATCTCGCGCGCCAGCCCCCGGCCGTCCAGGGCGCCGGGCATCACCATGTCCGAGAAGACGATGTCGAACCGCGCGTCGTCCTCAAGCCGCTTCAGGGCCTCGGCCGCATTGGCGGACCGCTCGCAGCGGTAGCCGAGTTCCCGCAGCATCTCGGCGACCATGGCGGCCACGCTGTCGTCGTCCTCGACCAGGAGAATCCGGCCGGCCGACTTGCGCGACGGCGCCTTCGCCACCGGTTGGGCCGCGGAGGTCAACGGCTTGTGCGAGCGTGGCAGGCACAGGGATATGGTGGTCCCCACGCCCTCCTCGCTCTCGATGCGGGTCTCCCCGCCCGAAGAGCGCGCGAAGCCGTACACCTGGCTCAGGCCCAGGCCCGTGCCCTTGCCGACTTCCTTGGTGGTGAAGAAGGGCTCGAAGACGCGGCTCAGCGTCTCCTGGGACATGCCCGTGCCCGTGTCGGCCACCGCCACGCAGACGTGTTCGCCCAGGCCGTCGCCCCGCCCGGCCACGTTCCTGGCCGAGACGGTCAGGACCCCACCCTCCGGCATGGCGTCCCGCGCGTTGACCGCGACGTTCAGCAGGGCCAGCTCCAACTCGTTGACGTCGATCTCCACTGGCCACAGGCCGGTCGGGACGTCGATCACGACCTGGATGTCCTCGCGCAGCGACCGCTCCAGCAGCACCCGCATGCTCTCGATCAGCACGTGCAGGTCCACCACCTCGGGCTTCAGCGCCGAGCTGCGCGAGAAGGCGAGCAGCTGCTTGGTCAGGGCCGCGCCGCGTTCGACGGCCTGCTTCACCCCCGCCTTCAGCGCTTCGCGCTTCTTGGGGTCCTCGGTCCGGTCCATCAGGTCGATGCCGCTCGAGGCGACCATCAGGAGATTGTTGAAGTCGTGCGCCACCCCGCCGGTCAGGCGGCCGATGGCCTCCATCTTCTGGCTCTGCCTCAGCGCCGCCTCGGCGCGGGCGCGCTCCTCCATCTCGGCCTGCAGCCGCTCGTTCGCCTCGGACAGTTCGACCGCGCGCGCGCGCAGCTGGGCGTTGGCCCGGCCCAGGGCTGACTGGGCGACGCCCAGCACGCCCACGGCGACCAGCGCCATCAGCAGCAGCATGGCCAGGCCGGAATAGCGGGCCATCCGCGACTCCAGAGGCTCGGCCTGCAGCCTGAGCGCCGCAAAGCCCAGCAACTGGCCCGCCTCCCGGACCTCGCGGAAGACGCGCAGGCGCCCGTCCGCGAACTCGGTGAACTCCTCGCGACGCGCGGTGTGGGTGGGAACAGGCTCCCCCTCGCGCAGATAGCTGGCCACCAAGCGGCCGTTCTCGTCGAAGACGGCGGCGGCGAGCACGCGCGGGTTCACCTGGACCGCATTGACCATGGCCTGGACCTCGGCCTGATCGTCGAAGGCCAGGGCCGCGGTCACCGACGAGGCCAGCAGCCGCGCCTGGGCGCCGGCCTCGCGCGCGGACTGATTGCGATAGGCCTGCTCGCTCAGGGCCCCGATGATCAGGCCCACGACCATCAGGATGATGACGGCCCCCAGGGCCAGCAGGGGGAACCGGCGGCGCCGCGCGCCCTGGATCAGCGCCTCGAGGGCCATCAGTCGGCCCCTCGTACGCTGAGCGCCAGGCTGAGCAGCCGTGAACTGATGGAGAGACGCCCGCGTCCGGCGAGCTGGCTGTCGATGTGGAAGCGGACCCGGTTCTGGAAGACGGTGAAGTGCACCACCCCGCGGTTCGAGCCGCGCACCTCGTCGGTGACCGTCAGGACCGGCCGGCCGGCCACCGCCGCCAGAGCCTCGCCAACCGTCTGGGTCGAGGAGCCGGCCAAATAGGCGATGTCACACCCCGACTCGGCGCCCAGCCGGCTGATACGGCGCGCCACCAGCCTGCGGCCGTTGACCGTCTGGGACGCCAGGGCCTGATCGAGAGTGCGGCCGAACGGGTCGTCCCCGACCACGCAGACCGTGATCGGCGCATTGCCCGATCCCAGCGCGCCCGCCGGCCAGGTCACGAAGGCGGCGAAGCGGGCCAGGTAGTTGGCCTTGACTGGGTACTCCAGTGACTGGGCCTGGACCGCGGACGCGCACAGCCAGGCGGCCCCGGCCGCCAGGGCCGGGACGATCCATCGCTTGAGCAAGTCCCGGCTGGCCCGCATTCGATCAGAACCGCGCCGTCACGGTGGCGAAGACGCTGCGACCGAAGGCCCGGCGACGGTTGTCATAGGTCTCCACGCGCTCGTCCGTCAGCAGGTCCCGGCCCGAGATCGACAGCTCGACCTGGTCGTTCACCTCCCAGCCCAGCCGCAGGTCGAGATCGACGTACTCCTCGACCGTGATCAGGTCGCCGACCGCGCGCAGCGAGGCGTCGAACTCCAGCCGGTCGGTCAGGTCCGCCTGCGACCGCAGCAGGACCTGATAGTCCGGATCCTGGCCTTGCGAGATCACGCCGGTGATATCCGTCCCGGGGGGAGCCGAGATGTCCTTCTCCAGCGTCTGAACGCCCAGGCTCAGCCGCCAGCGCGGGTTTACCTGCCAGGCGCCCCAGGCCTCCACGCCCCAGGTCTCGCCCTCGCCGTTGTTGGTGAAGTGCAGTGGCAGCAGCGTCACCGGCGTGAACGAGACGGTCCGGAGTTGGTCGTACACATTGTAGAAGGCCGTGACCGAGAAGCTCAGGTTCGGCCTGGGCGCGGCGCGATAGCCGACCTCGTAGGCCGTTAGTAGTTCGGACTGGAAGTCGCGCGGCTCCAGGAAGCCGGGCGCGGTCAGTCCGCGCTCGATCCGGTTCGGGGTCCGCGTCGCGCGCGACACCGCGCCCCACAGCAGCCCGCCGCCCGGCCGGCTCCACGCGAGCCGCACGCTCGGCAGCCATTCCTGGCCCGAGAAGCTGTTGTCCTCGAACTTGACCCCGAGCGTCAGGGTGAGGTCGGAGGTCAGACCGATCTGATCCTGCACGAACAGGTTCGTAAGCTGGATGGTCTCTTCTTCCGGCACGATGAAGGAGCCGTAGATCGGATTGGTCCTCAGCTCCGAGGAGATCCAGCGGTAGCCGCCACCGAACACCAGCTGGTGCCGCTCGCCGAGGAGCCGCGCGTGCTGCGCGTGGAAATCCGCGGTCTGGACCGTCTCGTCGAAGGCGAAACCAACGCGATGGTTGTGGTCGACGTAGGCCTGGACCTGCGTCTCGCCGCCCGCCATCGGCCGCGTCCACCGCCCGAGCAGGTGCCCGCCGCTGACATCGATCCGGCTGCCCGAATAGTCGTCATCCTCGGCGGTGTTGATGTCCCACGCGACGCCCTGGACGACGAAGTCAGACAGCCCGGCCGTCCAGTCGGTGCGGAACCCGGCCCGGACGCCCGAAATCGCGTCCGTCGCGTCGCCGCCCGTCGGCCGGAAGGTGTCGTCGCGCGAAAACCCGGTGACGAAGGCCCGCCAGGCGCCGTTCTCGAAGTCACCACCGTGGCGGAAGGCGAAACGGGAATCCTCGTCGCCGACGCTGACCGACGCCAGCGAGCCCTGGGTGTCGCCCGCTGAGCGGGTGATGATGTTGATGATGCCGTTGACGGCGTTGGCGCCCCACAGGGTGCCGCCGGGCCCGCTGATCACCTCGATCCGCTCGATGTCCTCGAGCATGACGTTCAGGCTGTCCCAGAACACGCCGGAATGCAGGGGCGAATAGACGCTGCGTCCGTCGATCAGGACCAGCAGCTTGTTCGACGTCTCGAAGCCGTTGAAGCCGCGCGCGGTGATGGCGTACTCGCCCGCGTTCATCCGCTGGACCTGAAGGTTCGGCGCCAGGCGCAGGACATCCGGCAGGCTCGGCGCGCCCGAGCGCCGGATGTCCTCGGCCGTGATCACGAACACCGAGGCCGCCGCCTGCGAGACCGGCTCGGCCCGCCGCGACACCGAGGTGATCTCCACCTGCGCCAGTTCCTCTAGCGACAGCTCGCTGAGATCCGGGCCCTGGAACTCCATGCCCTGGGCGCCTTGGCCCTCGCTGCCGTCCGCGGCCGTCACCGGAGCCGCCGCGAGCAGCGCACCCGTCAGTCCGAAGGCGAAACACACCCGCCTTCCCACACCTGAGATCATGAGAATGATCCTCCCCGATATGCGGCAACGCCTAGCTTGACGGTGGGTTCCGGGGAGAGGTCCGGACCGCTCGCTATGCCGAAAGAATGGTACCGCCCTCCCGGATCGAACGGGAGACCTCCAGAGCCACAATCTGGCGCT
>CAMPGL010000102.1 GCA_946885435.1 uncultured Brevundimonas sp.
TGCCCGAGGCCAAGGCCGGCTTGAGCAGGTTCGACGCATCCATGGCCCCGCCGGAAGTGGCGCCGGCTCCGATCACCGTGTGGATCTCGTCGATGAACAGGATCGCGTTGTCGTGCTGCTCCAGTTCCTTGACGACCTGCTTGAGGCGCTCCTCGAAGTCGCCGCGGTAGCGCGTGCCGGCGAGCAGCGCGCCCATGTCGAGCGAATAGATGGTGGCGTCCGCCAGCACGTCGGGGACGTCGCCGTCCTCGATCATCCGGGCCAGACCTTCGGCGATGGCGGTCTTGCCTACGCCCGGGTCCCCGACCAGCAGAGGGTTGTTCTTGGTGCGGCGGCAGAGAATCTGGATCGACCGCTCGACCTCGGCGCGACGGCCGATCAACGGGTCAACCTTGCCCTCGCGGGCCTTGGCGTTGAGGTCGATGCAGTAGGCGGCCAGGGCCTCGTCACCCTTCTTGACCGCTGCCTTCTCCTCGGCCTCCTCCGGAGACGGGCTGGCGCCGCGCACGGGCCGGGGTTCCGCCTGGCCCGCCTTCTTAGCGATGCCGTGGGCGATGTAGTTCACGGCGTCATAGCGGCTCATGTCCTGCTCCTGCAGGAAGTAGGCGGCGTGGCTCTCGCGCTCGGAGAAGATGGCGACCAGCACATTGGCGCCGGTGACCTCCTCGCGGCCCGAGCTCTGGACGTGGATCACGGCCCGCTGGATGACGCGCTGGAAGCCCGCCGTCGGCTTGGCGTCCTCGCCGTCCGAGGTGGCCAGCGCCGCAAGGTCGGTGTCGACGTACAGCGTCAGCGCCGTCTTCAGGCTGGCCATGTCGACGTTGCAGGCGGCCATGACATTGGCCGCGTCCGGGTCGTCGACCAGGGCGAGCAGCAGGTGTTCGAGGGTGGCGTACTCGTGCCGGCGCTCGTTCGCATAGTGGACGGCGCGGTGCAGGGTCTCTTCGAGAGGACGCGAAAATGAGGGCATTTGGAAGGTTCCTCTCAGTCCTTTTCCATCGTGCATTGCAGCGGGTGCTGGTGACGGCGCGCCGTCTCGACCACCTGGGCGACCTTGGTTTCGGCCACCTCGTAGGTGAAGACGCCGCAGACCCCGACGCCATGCTGGTGCACATGCAGCATGATGCGGGTCGCGTCCTCGCGGCTCTTCTGGAAGAACCGCTCCAGCACGTAGACGACGAATTCCATCGGCGTGTAGTCGTCGTTCAGAATCAGCACCCGATACATCGAGGGCTTTTGAACCTTCGGCTTGACCTGGGTGGCGATGGCGCTGCCGGCGCCGTCGTTGGGATCACCCTGTCTTGGATCGGCCATTCCCTAGTCTAACCCCGAATCGAAACGGCGGCCCTTTCGGACCGCCTCAATTAGATAGGCCGGATACGGGCGTTTGAAAGGCCCCTCACGGCAAAGAGAAAGGCCCGGAGCGTTTCCGCTCCGGGCCTCATCAGTCTCGCTTCGCCAGGGGAGGACTAGCGGGCGGACTGGACGCTCTCGACGACCGCGGCGACGCGCTCGTTGATGGGCTTGAAGGTGTCCTTGACCGAGGCGGTCATGGTGTCCGTCATGCGGGTGACTTCGGCCAGATAGGCTTCCATCGCCGACTTGGCGAAGGTCGTCTGCAGCTCGATCATTTCCTGGACCGAACGGGCGCCGGCCAGGGCCTGGGCGGCGTTCACGCCGTCTTCCCAGCTCTTCTTGGAGAAGGCCAGCGACTGGGCGCCGAGCGCTTCCGCGCCACGGGTGGCGGCGGTGACCGACTCGACGACGGCTTCGACGTTCTTCTTGCCGAGGGTGTTGATCTCGGTCAGGGCCGACAGGGACTTGTCGACGCCTTCACGGAACGCCTGGGCGCCGGCGGCCTGGGCGGCGGCGGCGGTGTTGGCGGCTTGGTCGGCGGTCTTCTTGGCGGTTTCGGCGGCGGCCATTTGAATCTCTCTCATCCTGAGGTGCGGCGCCCTTTTCTGGAGGGTGGAGCGCCTGGGACGCGGCTTATATGTTGCAGGTGCGAACAGAAGTCAAGGGCTCATTGTGCAGCGCACCATCGCCTGTGGGGTGAAGTCAGGGGTGCGACCATCAAACCCATGTGAAGCTTGTTTACGCGCGGGCAACCACGAGGGTCTCATGATAGGCTCAGCGGAGGCGTCGCCGTGGGGGCGCCGCATCTGTGTCTGTAGATTCTGACGGAAGGATCGCCATGATCGCCTCCGCCCGCCGCGTTTCCGTGGCCCTTGCCTGCGTCCTCAGCCTGTTCGCCTTCTCGGCGGCGACGGTGAACGGCGTCCAGGCTCAGGATTCGAGCGAGGTCCGCTACGCCTCGATCGTCGTGGACGCCAACTCGGGCGAAGTGATCTTCGCGCGCCGCGCCGACAGCCCGCGTTATCCGGCCTCCATCACCAAGGTGATGACGCTTTACCTCGTGTTCGAGGCGATGGCTGAAGGTCGGGTCTCTCCGGACGATCTGGTCACCATCTCCCCCCGCGCGGCCTCGCAGCCGCCGTCCAAGCTGGGCCTCCCCGCCGGCAGCCGCATTCGCCTGGACGACGCCATCCGCTCGCTCGCGGTTCGCTCGGCGAACGACATCGCCGTGGCCCTGGCCGAGCACGTCGGCGGCTCCGAAGCGCGATTCGCCGCCCTGATGACCCTGCGCGCTCAGGAGCTGGGCATGACCCAGACGCGTTACGTCAACGCCAACGGCCTTCCCGACAGCCGCCAGCTGTCATCGGCCCGCGACATCGCCATTCTCAGCCGCGCTGTCATGCGGGACTTTCCGCAGTACTATCACTACTTCGGACAGCGCCAGTGGACGTTTGAGGGCAGGAACTACAACAATACCAACGGCTTGCTGCACTCGATGCCGGGTGTGGACGGGATCAAGACCGGGTACACCAACGCCTCGGGCTACAACCTGGCGGCGTCGGCGGTGCGCGATGGGCGTAGGCTGATCACCGTGGTGCTGGGCGGGCGGACGACGCAGTCGCGCAACGCCCATGTGGCGGAGTTGCTCAACGCCGGCTTCGACTATGAGCGCCAGGTCCGCGAGGGTGTGGCCCCGGCGGTGGCGCAGCAGATCTTCGCGAGCCTGTCCGGCGGTGTGGGCGTGGATTACGCGACGGGCGGCCCCGGCGTGACCGAACTGGCCTCGGCCGAAGTGCCGGTCAGCGCCGACGTTCTGGCCGCCTCGGCCGCGCTCGACGCCGCCACCGCGCCGCCGGAACCCCAGCGGCCCGTCGTGACCGCGGCGGCCCAGGGCGACGCCCGCGACCCCAACGCCAACTGGGTCGTCCAGGTCGGCGCCTTCCGCGACCAGTCGGTCGCCCAGGAGTGGCTCGGCGAGGTCGGCCGGCGCTTCCGCGACCACTTCCGCAACGCCGAAGGCGGCGTCACCGCCGCGGCCAATGGCTGGTTCCGGGCGCGCTATATGGGCTTCACCCGCTCGGCGGCCGATGCCGCCTGCGAATCGCTCGAGCAGCGCAACGTCCCCTGCATGGTGATGCGGGGCAACTAGCCCTTCAGCAGACGGTCCCGGGCGGCGTTGAGCCGCTCGGCCAGACCCTCGGTCCCGCCCGCGTCGGGGTGCGCCCGCTGCATCAGGCGACGCCAGGCCGCACGGATCTCAGCCTCATCGGCCCCCTCGCCCACCCCAAGGATCGCGCGCGCTTCCATCAAGCTCATGCCGGGCCGGATGGCCTGTGGCGGCCGCAGGCGCGAGGCCGTGACCAGCCAGAGGCCCAGGGCCGCCAGCACCCCCGCGATGATCCAGGATCCGCGCACCGCAGCCAGGGCGGCCCCGCCTATCGCGACGGCCGCGAACAGGGTGGCGGACACCCGCCAGTGGCCCTTGCCGGGCTTTTCTGACTGACGGCCGAGCCGCAGAAGCGCCCAGACGGCGACGGCGCCCAGGATCAGCCAGGCGAGGATCACGCCGCGCGGCGGTCCTCGTCCGCCTGGCCGTCGAGGCCCAGCGCCTGGATCAGGGAGCGCAGCTCCTGCCGCGCCGCCACATGGGCCAGCGACACGGACACTGGCCGGATCGACGGCGACAGGTCGGCGACCGTCAGGCCGAAGGGGAAGAGTTCGCGGTAGATCACCCGGTCACGCAGGCCGGGCCCGACGCGGAAGCCCACGCGACGCGCCAGCGCCGCCAGCCGCTCATCGACGCGGCGCCGGTTCCTCGCCTCGGCGACGGCGAGGCGATTGGTCAGCACGACCCAGTCGATCTGGCCCTGGCCCGGATTGGGCGACCCTTGTGCCTTGGCCATGCGGGCCTTCCAGATGGTCTCGGCGTAGATCGAGGGCCGCTTCAGATCGAGGGTCACCGGGTCGATTTCCCCCAGCAGGCCGAAGTCCACGAAGCTGTCGTTCATGGGGGTGACGACCTGGTCGGCGATGGCGTGAGCCGCGCGCGACAGGTCCGTGTCGCCGCCCGGCGTGTCGATGACCAGGTAGTCGGCCTGGTCCGAGCCGGCGAGCGCCGCCTGGAAGCGGGCCAACTGCTCATCCGACGGAGCCCGGGCCAGGGCCGCGCCGTCCTTGAAGGCGTCCGGCTCGATCGGCTGGGGGGCCTCGGCCTTATTGGCCGCCAGCCAGGTGCGACGATTGGCGAAGAAGGCCCCCAGGGACCGCTGGCGCAGGTCCAGGTCCATGACGGCCACGGTCGCGCCCTGATGGAGCAGACCCGTAACCAGATGGATGGCGAGCGTGGACTTGCCCGCCCCGCCCTTTTCATTTCCGACAACGATGACCTTGGCCATGCGCGACACCCCAACTCCGCCGGCCGCGACTCACCCGGGCCGGTCTCTTGGAGGTCAGTCTAGCGCGCAGAAAGTCGCGTGGGCACGGGGCCTCAGGAGGCGGCTGTGGATGCGCACCATTGGCCGGCGCCCGCCGCGCGGCAGACGGCCGTGACCGCTTCGCTCGCCACCGGGCCGGCGCGCAGGCGGTAGAGGGTCCTGCCGTCGCGTTCGACGGGCTGGAACTCGGGTCGCAGACCGGACAGCGCGCCCTGGCCTGAAAGGTTCGCCCAGGCGGCCTCGGCGGCCTCGCGGCTCGAGAAGGCGCCGAGCTGCACCGTCAGGCCCGACGGCGGTGCTGCTTCAGCGGCCTGTTGCGGGCGCACGCCCGTGACCTGACGGACGGCCTGCTGAACGACAGCCTCGGTCCCGGCGCGCGCGGCCGCCTCAATGGGACCGCGCAGGCCGGCCTCGAAGCCGTCGGCCCGGGCGTGCCAGAGAACTTCAGGCTCGACGACCTCGATACGCATCGGGGTGCGCGGGCCCTCGACCGGCGCGCCGGCCGGATCGATCAGACCCCGCAGGCCGGCGTCGTCTGCGGAGACCGGGATCGAGGCCACCGCCTCGCCCCACTCCTCGAAGCGGTTCGGATTGGCCTCGATCATTCCGCAGCCGGGAAGCGCGAGCGCGGCCGAGATCACAAAGGCGGTACGGAGCATCGACATGCCACCACCCTAGCGCCCAGCCGGAAAAACCTCGTTTCCAGATAGGCTTAACCGAAAGGGTTAACGCCTTAACCCCGCCGCTTCACCAGGCCCCGATCTCGCGGAGTTCCCGCACCAGATCCTCCGGCAGGCCCTGGGCGTCCGCTCGGGAAAGGTCGGCCGGGGCGTCACGCGGCTCCAGGTAGCGCCAGCCCTGGAAGGGCTTGCGGCCGAGCGGTGCGGTTCGCACCACCTCGGGATCGAGCCGGATCTCGCACCAGGCGTTCGGCCCCTCCCCGTGGGTCAGGATCTCCAGCACCTGCTGGCGGCAGCTGACCACGCCCTTGATGACCCAGTAGAGCGAGCCGCCATCCTCGATCTCGGCGGCGCGCTTGGGCGTCATGCGGGTGCGCACGAACGGCGGATGGTTCAGTCCGCGCGCGGCGCGGCCCTCTTCCTCGAGCTGTTCGACCCGGCTGATCCCGACGCAGAGCTTGATGAGATGAAGCGCCATTTCGCGCCCTTTGCCGCCTTTCGCCCCGCGCCGCCAGAGGTATCATCGCTGGATGGACACGCGGCGCAGGGACATCGTCATCGGGGGCGCCGCGCTGGCCGCCGGCGCCGCCCTGCCCCTGGCCGCCACAGCACAGGAACGCCCCATGTACGGCCTCATCGGCAAGATGCTCTGCGCCCCAGGAACGCGCGACCAGGTCGTCGCCATCCTTTTGGAGGGCACCGGCGCCATGCCGGGCTGCCACAGCTACATCGTCGCCCTCGACCCCACCGACGAGACCGCCGTCTGGATCACCGAGGTCTGGGACAGCCAGGACAGCCACACGGCTTCGCTCCAGTTGCCTGCCGTCCAGGACGCCATCCGCCGCGCCCGGCCGATGATCAACGGCTTTGGAGAGCGGTTCGAGACGCAACCGGTGGGGGGTGCGGGACTAGGGTGACGGCGAAGCGGCTCTCCGGATCGCTCACGGAATGAAGGTTCCGCCATAGCCCCAGGCCAGGAACACGCGGCGACCGATCGAGCTCTGGCCGTTACGGTCGGTGGATGCGGCGCGGTACCGACGTGCGAGCGACAGGATGGCGTTGGCGATGTCGCTATCGGGGGCTGACTCCTCGTAGACCCCACATTCCGTTAGACGACGGTTCTCGGCGATGGTGCAGGCCACCACAGCCCAGCTTCCTTCGTCGCTGCGGCGCAGACCCGCGTCCTCCATGGCGTTCCACGCCTCGGCATAGTTCGGCGCAGCCGTCCAATCGACCCGGCTTCCCTCCTCGAACCGCGCGACCGGTCCCGCCTGGGCGCGCGCGGCGCCCGCGCAAA
The DNA here is from genome assembly GCA_946885435.1 of uncultured Brevundimonas sp. The sequence goes on from CAMPGL010000102.1 coordinate 6,768, forward strand.
CCAGGACCGTGGCGACGGCGAGCAGGATGGTGCGTAACCCAAGCATCGCGCTCAGGATATCACCCCGGCAGGTGTGCGCCATAAGTTCGCTCGAACCTGCCCAGCGCGACCTGGTGGAGGCGGACCTTTACGTGCACGCGGCCTTCCTCATCCGCCCGCCGAGATGTCACCCGGCCGTTCTCATAGAGCCAGGCGAGCGCCTCCCCGTCCTCGGGTCCCAGAACCAGCTCCACCTCAGGCTCGTCGTCGATGAGTTCGGCGATGCGGTCGCGCAGGCGGTCGATGCCCTCACCCGTCACGGCAGAGACGGCGACCGCGCCACCTTCGGTGCGGAGCGCCCGGGCCAGGACCAGCCCGCGCTCGTCTTCATCGACGAGGTCGATCTTGTTCCAGACCTCGAGGATGCGGCGGGGCTTGTCCTCGGTCTCCGGGATCCGGCCGAGCACCTCCTCGACGTCGCGGGCCTGGGCCTGGCTGTCGGGCGAGGCGATGTCGCGAACGTGCAGGATCAGGTCGGCCTCGGCCACCTCCTCCAGCGTCGCCCGGAATGCCTCGACCAGTTCGTGCGGCAGGTCCGAGATGAAGCCGACGGTGTCCGAAATGATCGCCGGCCGGCCGTGCGGCAGCTTCACGGTGCGCTGGGTGGGGTCCAGGGTCGCGAACAACAGGTCCTTGGCCAGGACCTCCGCCCCGGTCAGCCGGTTGAACAGGGTCGACTTGCCGGCGTTGGTGTAGCCGACGAGGGCCACGGTCGGGTGCGGGACCTTCTTGCGGGCCTTGCGGTGCAGGCCGCGGGTGCGACGCACCTCTTCAAGCTCGGCCTTCAGGCGGACGATGCGGTCGGCGATGATGCGCCGGTCGAGTTCGATCTGCGTTTCGCCGGGACCGCCGGTCTTGCCCAGGCCGCCGCGCTGGCGCTCCAGGTGGGTCCAGGTGCGGACCAGGCGGGAGCGCTCGTATTCCAGCCGCGCAAGCTCGACCTGCAGCTTGCCCTCGGCGGTGCGGGCGCGGCGGGCGAAGATCTCCAGGATCAGGCCGGTGCGGTCGATCACCT
>CAMPGL010000103.1 GCA_946885435.1 uncultured Brevundimonas sp.
GGCGAGAACCAGGAAGAGGTCTTCCTCGGCCACTCCGTCGCGCGCAGCCAGAACGTCTCGGAAGAGACCGCCCGGATCATCGATGGCGAGATCAAGCGCCTGGTGACCGCCGGCTGGGACGAGGCGCGGCGCATCCTGACCGAGAAGAAGGCGGACCACGAGAAGCTGGCCCAGGCCCTGCTCGAATACGAGACGCTCTCGGGCGAGGAGATCGCGGCCCTGCTGAAGGAGGGCAAGCTCCCCGACCGCGAGGAGACCGGCGACGTGACCGTCGGCCCTTCGCTGGCCGTGCCGGTCACTCCGGTTTCCGACGGGACCGACGTCGAGACTCAGCCCACCGTCCACTGAAGCCAGGAAGCCCGCCCCGGAAACGCGGCGGGCTTCTTTGTCACGAACAGGTTTGCGATTTAGACTGGTCTATGAGATATCCCCGCTCGGCCTGATCCAGAGGGGGAGCCGCAATGACCGACCTGACACCCACCGAGCGCCTGCACGGCCTCGACGCCCTGAGAGGCGGCGCCCTGCTGCTGGGCGTCGTGTTGCACGCCAGCCTGTCCTTCTTTCCCGAGCAGACCTGGATCGTCGCCGACGACAGCCGCTCGATTGGCGCGGCCGTCCTGTTCTTCGCCATCCACCTGTTCCGGATGACCGCCTTCTTCCTGATCGCCGGCCTGTTCGCCCACATGATGCTGGCGCGCCGAGGATGGCTGGGCTTCGCCCGGGACCGGGCGGTCCGGATCACCGGCCCGCTGCTCGTCTTCTGGCTCCCCGTCATGGGCGGGATCATCACGGCCCTGGTCTGGGACGCCCACGTCAGCGGGCTCATCGTCCCGGGCGCGCCTCCGCCGCCGCCTCCGACTTACGACTGGACCAACTTCCCCCTGACCCACCTTTGGTTCCTCTATGTGCTGAGCCTGTTCTGCCTGGTGGCGCTCCTCCTGCGCGCGCCCTTCGCCGCGCTGGATCGCGGCGGCGCGTGGGGCCGGGCGGTCGACCGTCTCACCGGCGCGCTGATCGGCTGGTGGACGCCCGTGCTGCTGGCCGCGCCGCTGGCGCTCGCCCTGTGGCTGGATCCGGAGTGGATCGCCTTCTTCGCCGTGCCGACGCCGGACGCGGGGCTGGTCCCCGACGCCGCCGCCGTGATCGGCTTCGGCCTGGCGTTCGGCCTCGGCTTCCTGCTCGACCGCCGTCGCGACCTCCTGGCGCGGATCGCGGGCGCGGCTCCCGCCTACCTCATCGTCGCCCTGGCTTCGGGTGGCTGGGCCTGGATGCTGGCCGGTGGCCCGGTGATCACGCCCATGGTGGAGCCGAACGCCGCCAAGGCGCTGGCTGCCGGCGTCACCGCGCTGGCGATCTATGCCTCGGCCTTCGCGGCCATGGGCCTGTGCCTGCGTTTCCTGTCGGGCCACAGCCCGGTGCGCCGCTATCTCGCCGACAGCTCCTACTGGGTCTACATCGTCCACCTGCCCCTGGTCATGCTGGCGCAGGTCTGGGTGCAGGACTGGCCGGGCCCCTGGTGGGTGAAGCTGGCGGGCGTGTCGGGAGGCGTGCTCGCGGTCTGCCTGATCTCCTACGAGCTGCTCGTCCGGCACGGCTTCCTGGGCGGATGGCTCAACGGCCGCCGCGTGCCACGCCGCCGCGCCGCCGATCCCGTCGCCCTGCCCGCCGAGTAGCTTGCCAAGACTCTCCGGCTCGTCCACGCCAGGGCGAGCCGGCTCCCGGAGACCCGCCATGTCCAGACCCAATCCGACCACCGCCGAGGACGACCTCGCCTTCCTGCGCGCCATCGCCGAGGGCAGCGGCCGCCCGCCCCTGACCCTGGCCGTCTGCTACCTCGCCGGAGGCCTGCTCTACGGGCTGCAGTGCCTGTTCCACCTCGGCCAGGCGACCGGGGTGATCCGCTGGCCGGACCTCGCCAATCTCGCCTTCCTGGTCCTGATCAGCGGCAGCTTCCTGTCGATCCTGACCTGGGCGATCCTCAAGGACCGGCGCGACGGAAACACCCAGCGCGGACCCATGGCGGCGCGCACCATGAGCGCCGCCTTCAGCGCCACCGGCATGGCCAATCTGGCGGTCATCATCATTTTCGGCGTCGGCGCCATGCGCGATCAGGACTTCGCGGTGTGGCTCTACTACGCCGCCCTCGTCTTCGCCCTGCAGGCCGCCGCCTGGTACATGGCCTGGATGCTGAAGCGGAAGGGCTGGATGCTGGCGACCGCGCTCGGCGGCTGGGCCACGGCCGTGGCGCTCGGCGTGCTGGTGCGCGAGCCCCTCTGGTACCTCGGGGTCTGCACGGTCGCACTGTTCCTGCTGTTCGCCCTGCCCGGCTGGGTCATGTACCGCGACGCGCGCGGCGCGGCGAAGACCGCCTGATCCCATGGCGCTGGGCGATCTCGGCAAGATCGACGAAGTCATCCACGGCCGCATGCGGCTGGGGATCATGGTCTATCTCGCCGACTCCGAGAGCGCCGACTTCACCGAGTTGAAGACCGCGCTCGAGGCCACCCAGGGCAATCTGTCCGTCCACCTCAAGAAGCTGGAGGAGGCCGGCTACGTCGCCATCGACAAGAGCTTCAGGGACAACAAGCCCCTGACGCGCATCTCGATCACGCGCGCCGGCCGGGCGGCCTTCGCCGCCTATCTCGAGGCGCTGGGCCGATTGATCGGCTCCCGGCCCTGACACCGCCGGTCAGGCGAGCGCAGGCTCCTCGACCAGAATCGGCGTCAGCTTGCGCACGGCCCCGGTCTGGTCGGGCCACTCGATGGACCTGCCCTCCGTCAGGCCGATCAGGCCCGAACCGACATAGGACAGGGCCGAGATGCTGCCGGAATCGATGTCGGCGTCCTGCGGCAGGACGATGCGGACGCGCCGGGCCTCGGGGCGCCGGTCATCGACATAGTGCAGCCAGCGGTTCAGTCCGATCGCCAGCGGCGGCAGCTCGCCCTCCTCGCAGATGATGGCCCGGTCGAGCTCGAGCTGAAGCAGGCCCACCGGCCCGTCGCCCTCGATGTCGCCGACCAGGCGCGACAGGGTTTCGTGGTCTTCGGCCGACAGGAAGATGGTCGGCAGGTCTCGTGTTCTGGAAGTCTGGCGCATGACGCCCTCGCTAGGTTGCGCGCCGCCCGGCGAGGGCGGCGGTGAATTGTTCGGAAGTTGGATAGGGAGAATCCCGGAACGGCGCAGGCGCGCGTCCGCCCCGGGTCAGCCGCCTGCGACGAGGCGTCCCGCGTGGCTCTGTCGTCGGATCGGATTGACGGTCGAGAACATCACGCCTCAAAGCTGGGGGTGATGGACCCGGAAGTCAAACCCCGCCCCCGCGTCATGGGGATCGTCAACGTCACCCCGGACAGCTTTTCGGACGGCGGCCGGCTGGCGTCGCTCGACGCCGCCGTCGATCACGCCCTGCGCCTGGTCGACCAGGGCGCCAACATCCTGGACATCGGCGGCGAGAGCACCCGCCCCGGCGCGGCGCCCGTACCGACCGAGGCCGAGATAGCCCGCGTCGTCCCCCTGATCGAACAGATCCGGGCGCGCTGGGACGGTCCGATCAGCGTCGACACCATGAAGCCCGAGGTGGCCCGCGCCGCCGTCGCGGCCGGGGCGACGATCTGGAACGATGTCACCGCCCTTCGCTACGCCCCCGACAGCCTCGCGACCGCCGCCGGGCTCGGCTGCGAGGTGGTGCTGATGCACATGAAGGGCGAGCCCCGCACCATGCAGGACGACCCGCGCTACGACGAGGTGGTGGGCGAGGTGGCCGCCTTCCTCTCCGCCCGGGCCGAGGCCGCCATCTCGGCCGGGGTGGCGCGCGAGCGCATCTGGCTGGATCCCGGCCTCGGCTTCGGCAAGACCGCCGCCCACAACCTGGAACTCACGCGCCGGCTGGACGAGATCACGGCGCTCGGTTTTCCGGTCCTCTATGGCGTCAGCCGCAAGCGCACCATCCAGGCCGTCGACCCTTCCGCGACCGATCCTCTGGACCGGCTCGGCGGCTCGCTCGCCCTGGCGCTCGAAGCCGCCCGGCGCGGCGCGGCGGTCATCCGCGTCCACGACGTCCGTGAGACGGCCCAGGCGCTGAAGCTGCAGGCGGCGGTCAGGGACTGGTAGGCGAGCGTCAGTCCTCGTCCGTCTCGATGACCGGCGCGGCCACTGGCGCGGGCGCGCCATTCAGGGCGGCGGCGAGCGCTTCGCGGTCCAGCGCCTTGTCCCAGCGGGCGACGACCAGAGTGGCGACCGCATTGCCGATGAAGTTGGTCAGCGCACGGCACTCGCTCATGAACCGGTCGATGCCCAGGATCAGCGCCATGCCGGCGACCGGCACGCTGGGCACGACCGCCAGGGTGGCCGCGAGCGTGATGAAGCCCGCGCCGGTCACCCCCGCCGCCCCCTTGGAACTCAGCACCGCGACCGCCAACAGCAGCAGCTGCTCCGACAGGGTCAGCTCGATGCCGCAAGCCTGGGCGATGAACAGGGCCGCCAGCGTCATGTAGATGTTGGTGCCGTCCAGGTTGAAGGAGTAGCCGGTGGGCACGACCAGGCCGACGACCGACTTCTTGGCCCCGGCCCGTTCCATCTTTTCGATCAGGCTCGGCAGGGCGGCCTCGGAGCTGGAGGTGCCGAGCACCAGAAGCAGCTCCTCCTTCAGGTAGCGGATCAGCTTCAGGATGGAGAAGCCGTTGGCCGCCCCGACCGCGCCGAGCACGCCCAGCACGAAGATCAGGGAGGTCAGGTAGAAGGTCGCCACGAGCGCGGCCAGGCTGATCACGCTCTCGATGCCGTAGCGGCCGATGGTGAAGGCGAAGGCTCCGAAGGCGCCGATCGGGGCGGCCTTCATCAGGATGTGGACCAGCTTGAAGAAGGCCTCCGACAGGCTCTCCAGCACCCGCATAACCGGATCGGCCCGGTCGCCGATGACAGCCAGCGACACTCCGAACAGGATCGAGAAGAACAGGACCTGCAGAATCTCCCCACCCGCGAAGGCGCCGACCACAGTGTCCGGGATGATGTGCAGGAGAAAGCCGGTTATCGACTGGTCGTGGGCGGCGGTCGCGTACTGGGCCACGGCTTCCGGGTCGAGCGTCGCCGGGTCGACGCCCATGCCTGCGCCGGGCCGGACCGTGTTGGCCACCACCAGACCGACGATGAGGGCGAGCGTCGAGAAGGTCAGGAAATAGGCGAAGGCCTTGCCCGCCACCCGGCCCACCGACCTCAGGTCGCGCAGGTGGGCAATGCCGGTCGTCACCGTCAGGAAGATGACCGGGGCGATGATCATCTTGACCAGCTTGATGAAGCCGTCGCCCAGCGGCTTCAGGCCCTCGCCGAGGGTCGGCCAGAAATGCCCGATCAGCGCTCCCAGGACGATGGCGGCCAGCACCTGGGCGTAGAGGTGCGTCCAGATCGGCTTTTTCGCCGGCCGCTCGCCCGGCTCCAGAGCGGGCGGCGATACGCCCGGCGCGGCCTTGATCATCTGCGGTGCCCCCTCCGACGCCCCTTTTGTCAGAGGGCCGGGCGAACTTGGCAAGCGGAGCCTTCGCCAAGCTCCAGCGTTTCCGCCCCATGGCGGTGACGGCGGTCGACAATCGTCAGTATGCGCGAGGCCTCGCCCGGGCCTTCGGCGGCGCCCTACTGTTCAGCTTTCCGCTGCTGATGACCATGGAGATGTGGTGGCTGGGCTTCACCATCAGCCCGGCGCGGCTGGGGATCTTCGTCCTGGTCTGCCTGCCGCTGCTTTACGGCCTGTCCTATTACGCCGGCTTCCGGAAGACCTACGGCCCGCTCGATGACGGGCTGGACGCGCTCGCGGCCCTGGCCATCGGCTTTGTGACGGCGGGCGTGCTGCTGGTGCTGTTTGGGGTGATCAAGACTGGCCAGCCGGTCGATGAGGTCTTGGGCAAGCTGTCCCTCCAGGCCTTTCCGGCCGCCATCGGCGCGCTGCTGGCGCGCAAGCAGCTGGCCGCCGACGGCGACGCGCAGTCCGATGGCCCTGAGGACGCCGGCGGCCGCGAGACCTATGCGTCCGAGCTCTTCCTGATGATGGTCGGGGCCCTGTTCGTGGCCTTCAACGTGGCCCCGACCGAGGAGATGGTCCTGATCGCCTACAAGATGACGCCCTGGCACGCGCTGGGACTGGCGGCCCTGTCGGTCGCCCTTCTGCACGCGGTGGTCTATTCGCTCGGCTTCGCGGGCCAGCACAGCCACGAGAGCGGCTGGCGCGCCTTCGCCCACTTCACCGTGCCCGGCTATGCGATCGCGCTGCTGGTCGGGCTCTACGTCCAGTGGACGTTCGGCCACATGGACGGCCAGGGCCCCGAGCGCCTGGCCATGACCACCGTCGTCCTGGCCTTCCCGGGCGCGCTCGGCGCCGGCGGCGCGCGGCTCCTGGTGTAGCCATGGCCCCCAAGACCCCTCAGCCCAAGCCGCCGCCGTTGCTGGAGTGGATCACCGCCGGCCTCGGCCTGCTGGTCGTGCTCGCGGTGCTCGGCCTCGTCGGCTGGCAGGCCCTGACCGGCCGCGACAGTCCGCCCGACATCCGGCTCGAGCCCGGCGAGATCAGCCGCGCCCATGACGGCTGGACCGTCGAGGTCCGCGCCCGCAACGAGGGCGACCAGACCGCGGCCCAAGTCCGCATCGAGGGCCGGCTGGACGAGGAGACCGCCGACGCCGAGTTCGACTACCTCCCCGCGCACGGCCGGGCGACGGCCACCCTGCGCTTCGACGAGGACCCGCGGCGGGGTCTGGAGCTGTCCGTGCTCGGTTGGCGCGAGCCGTAGTTGCTTCCATCGACGGCCGCGCCTAACCTCCCGCCGTTCTCCCGGGGGCGGCGCCTGAGCCGCTGAGATTGAGGTGATCCTCTGACCGGCCGAACCTGATCCGGGTCATGCCGGCGAAGGGACGAGACACGGCCTTCCCCCGCGAGGGCCCTCACTCCGCGCCGGTGGTCCCTCTGAACGAAGAGGCCGCCATGAACGTCCACGTCACCCCCGAAGACCCGAACGTCGAGCTGCCGCTGGCCGAGGCCAAGAAGCGCGTGGAGGCGGCGGCCGGCTCCATCCCGACCGGCCCGCGACCGGGGCGGCGCAAGGTCTATGAGCCGGGCGTGATCTGGCCGGACATCCGCGTGCCCTTCGCCGAGATCGCGGTCCATCCCAGCGCGAACGAGCCGCCGGTGACGGTCTATGATCCGTCGGGGCCCTACACCGACCCGGAGGCCGCCATCGACATCGAGCGTGGCCTTCCCGAGGTCGTCGGCGTCCAGTGGCGGCTGGAGCGCGGCGACGTGGCGCTGGAGACGGCCCGGCGGGAGGTGAAGCCCGAGGACAACGGCAACGCGGCGGGCAAGCACCTGGCCCCCGCCTTCGACGACAGCCGGCGCGCGGTCTATCGCGGCCTGGCGGGGCGGCCGGTGACCCAGCTGGAGTACGCCCGGCTGGGCGTGATCACGCCCGAGATGGAGTACGTCGCCATCCGCGAGAACCTGCGGCGGGATACGGCGCGGGAGTGGCTGCGCGACGGCGAGGACTTCGGGGCCGAGATCCCGGACTTCGTCACGCCGGAGTTCGTCCGCGACGAGGTGGCGCGCGGCCGCGCCATCATCCCGGCCAACATCAACCACCGCGAGGTGGAGCCGATGGCCATCGGGCGGAACTTCCTGGTCAAGATCAACGCCAACATCGGCAACTCGGCGGTGCTGTC
>CAMPGL010000104.1 GCA_946885435.1 uncultured Brevundimonas sp.
CCGATCCCGTCTTCGAGTTCCTGGGAGATGCGCGAGCCTAACGCGTCGCCGACATCTACGTGCTTGCCGCTCACTTGGACCTGCATGTGCGGAGTAACGCGACGGGCGCGCTTTGGTGTCAACGCCGATCACCAAATTGTGGTGACGCTTTCAGCCGGCCCGCATCATCCGCCGGCGCTCCACCGAGGAGGGAATCCGCAGCGCCTCGCGATACTTGGCGACGGTACGCCGGGCTATGTCCACACCGGCCTCCTTGAGGATCTCCACAATCCTGTCGTCGGACAGCACGGCCTCCTCGGCGGTCTCGGCCTCGACCAGCTGCTTGATCTTGTGGCGGACCGATTCGGCGGAGTGCGAGCCGTTCCCGTCGGTCGAGGCGATGGCCGAGGTGAAGAAGAACTTCATCTCGAAGACGCCGCGCGGGGTGGCGAGGTATTTGTTCGAGGTCACCCGGCTGACGGTCGACTCGTGCATGCCGATGGCCTCGGCCACGGTCTTGAGGTTCAGGGGACGCAGGCACTCGACCCCGAAGGCCAGGAAGGCGTCCTGCTGGCGCACGATCTCGGAGGCCACCTTGAGGATGGTCTTGGCCCGCTGGTCCAGCGACTTGACCAGCCAGGCGGCCTGGGCGGCGCATTCGGCGACGAAGGTCTTGTCCTGGTCGCTCTTGGCCGAGCCCGCGACCACGGCGTGATAGCGCTTGTCGACCAGCAGGCGCGGCAGGGTGTCGGCGTTCAGCTCCACCCGCCAGCCGCCGGCGGGGTCGGAGCGGACGAAGACGTCGGGGACGACGGTCTGGCTGGGCTCGCCGCCGAAGGCCGCGCCGGGCCGCGGCGTCAGGGCCTTCAGCTCGGCGACCATCTCGGCCAGGTCCTCCTCGTCGACGCCGCAGGCGCGGCGCAGGCCCGCCATGTCGCGCTTGGCCAGGAGATCGAGGTTGTCGAGCAGGGCGGCCATGGCCGGATCGAAGCGGTTCCGTTCACGCAGCTGGATCGACAGGCATTCCGGCACCGAGCGGGCCATGACGCCGGTGGGCTCGAAGCCCTGACAGCGGAACAGGACGGACTCGACCCGCTCATAGTCCCAGCCCAGGCGCTCGGCGATTTCGCCCAGCTCGCCGCGCAGATAACCGCCTTCGTCCACCGCATCGATCAGGGCCAGGGCCACGGCGTGTTCGGCCGGGGTGAAGCCGGCCATGGAGGCCTGTTCGGCCAGGTGTTCGGAGAGGGACTTCTCGCGGCGCAGGGCGCGCTCGAACAGGTCGTCGTCGCCCTCTACGGAGCCGCCGCGGCCCACCGACGACCAGTCGCCCAGCGGCTGGCCCGCCTCGGTCATGCGGTCGGAGGTGCGTTCGCCAGGCGCCGCGTCGCCATAGACGTCGTCGGCGCCCGCATCCACGGCGTCCGACGCCTCAGCGTTGCGGCCGTCCTCGAAGGTCATCTCGGCGCGATCCGAGACCTCGGCGGCCTCGACCGGCGCTTCGGGCGCTTCACCCGGCTCGCCGTCCTCGCGGGCGAGCAGAGGATTGCGCTCCAGCTCGGCCTCGACGAAGGCGTCGAGCTCCAGGTTGGACAGCTGGAGCAGCTTGATGGCCTGCTGCAGCTGGGGGGTGATCACCAACCCCTGGCCCTGTCGCAGCTCCAGTCTCTGACCCAGGCCGGCCATATTCTCCCCGTGGCGCCCTTCTTGCTGGGCCCCAAGGTCGCGCGCCGGTGGTTAACGGACGGCGAAGACGAACGCGGATCGGAAGGCGCGCCGGCCGCGGCGCGGTCACCATCAGCGTGCAGCGTCCGGCCTCGCCCGTCTTGCGCGCCGCGCTCCTCGGCGTCAGAGAGGCGGGATGCGCCTGACCATCAACCGGCTGAAGTACATATTCCTGGGTCTGTTCGCGATCGCGTGCGCGGGCATCTGGGCTCACCAGGTCTTCTGGGTCTGGCCGGAGGAGCGCTGCGTCGAGCGCGGCGGCTGGTGGGACAACTCCGAGCGGGTCTGCGCCCAGCCCATCTACATTCCGAACATCACCGGCCGGCGCGAAGGCGAAAGCCGTGAGGACGCCGCCCTTCGCCAGGCCGCCGAGCGCGCCGCGCAGGAACGCCGGGCTCGCGGCGAGTAGGGGTTAGGCCCCCCGGGTCGCGCCGGGCTGCCAAAGCACATCGCCGGTCGCGGCATTGGCGCGCCGGCAGGCCACGAAAAGCAGGTCCGACAGGCGGTTGAGATACTTCAGCGCCTCCGAGCTGACCGTCTCGGCCGGGTCCGCCATCAGCGCGGCGGTGCGCCGTTCGGCGCGGCGACAGACCGTCCGGGCCAGGTGCAGATGCGCCGCCAGCGCCGAGCCGCCAGGCAGGATGAAGGACGTCAGGGGCTCCAGCGCGGCGTTCATCAGGTCGATCTCGCGCTCGAGGCGGGCGACCTGCTCGGCGGTGACGCGCAGCGGCTCCCAGCCGAGCGGCTTGTCCCGCTCGGGCGTGGCCAGGTCGGCCCCGAGGTCGAAGAGTTCATTCTGGATGCGGCCGAGCATGGCGTCGAGCTCGGGGTCGCCCTGGGTGTGCAGGCGAACGAGGCCGAGGCAGGCGTTGGTCTCGTCCACCTCGCCATAGGCCTCGACGCGCGCGTCCGCCTTGGAGACCGGCTCGCCGGTGGCCAGCCGCGTCGAGCCGTCGTCGCCCGTGCGGGTGTAAATCCGGTTTAGGATGACCATCAGCCGCCGGTGCGCGAGGCGATGAAGGCGCCGAGCGCGAGCAGCGCTAGGGCCGAGGCCTGGAGCACCACGCGCAGGCGCATGAGCTTGTTGGACCAGGTTCGGCCGAACTCGCCGCCGCGGACGAGGGCGTAGATGCCGAAGCCGAGGGTGACGGTCACCGCGGCGATGGCGACGAGGATGAGAATGTCGACGAGGCCGGACATCGGATTCCCTTAAGGCAGAGCTTGGGCGATTTCTCGCCGCATTGCCGCCCGAAAATGCGCGTTCGCGGATGCGAAGGGGAGATACAAAGGCTATCTAAACCTTTCGTGCGATAGCGCCCCCCGACAACAAGAACAAGAAGGCCCGCTCTTGGGCGGGAAGTCCTCCCCATGGATCAATCTCAAGTCCGCGGCCCGTTCGAGGCCCTCGATGTCGCTCCCGCCAAGCTGAACCGGCGCCAGGAAGCCAAGCTGCGTACGCGCGGCAAGGTGATGCAGGCCGCGCGCGAGCTGTTCGGCGAGATGGGCTACGACGGCGCCACCATCCGCGACATCGCCCGCCGGGCCGGCATGTCCACCGGCGCGGTGTTCGCGAATTTCACTGACAAGACCGACCTGTTCGAGGCGATCTACGTCGAGGACGCCGAGACGCTGCTGGACGTGATGCGCGAGGCCGCGACGGCGGAGGCTGCGTCGGGCGTGGCCAAGCGCCTGTCGGCCCTGTTTGGGGCGGGCTATGCGCGTTCGATCGAGAACCTGCCGATGGTTCGCGCCGTGGTCGTGCGCTCGTGGCTGCAGGGCGACGACGCCGAAGGCCGCATGCGGACCCAGGACCGCGGCATGGCCAACCTGATCGCCGAGGTCCTGCGCGACGGCGTCAAGGCCGGCGAACTGAAGGCCGACGCCGACGTCAAGCTGGCGGCCGAAATGTTGCAGAGCGCCTACACCCGCAACTATCGCGTGGCCCTGTTCGACAAGGGCTCGCTGGAGCAGCTGCAGGCCCGCATCGACGCCCAGGTGGCGATGCTGCTGAACGGCCTGAAGGCGTAGGATAGGCCCCTATCGAAGTGGGTGTTCAGGCCCGACTGGAAGCCGGCAAGGTTCGCCTTGCCGGCTTTCGCTTTTTCGACGTCCGGATCAGCCTTTTTTGGGCCTTGGGCTTTTTCGTCGCCTAGGAGCCGCCGCCGCCGCCGCCCATGGCGGCGTTGAGCGCGCCCATGGCGGTGTTGAAGATGCCAGTGCCCGAGCCGGCGAAGGCCTGGAGCGCACCCAGGATGACCAGGAACATCAGGGCGAGGATCATGCCGTATTCGATGGCGGTCGCGCCGCTGTCATCGCGGATGAAGCGGCGGATAAGCTGTCTCACGCGCGCCTCCTTCCTCACAGCAGGTCGCAGAGATGCGCGACCAGGGGCAGGTCGGCCGGCGGCATCGGATAGTCCCGCAACCGGTTCGGCCGAACCCAGGCCAGGGCCGCGTGATGCCGGTTGGTCACCACGCCGTCCCAGCGCCGGATGAGCCACAGTGGCATGAGAAGGTGAAAGGACTCGTAAGCGTGGCTCGCGAAGACGAAGGGGGCCAGGCAGGCCTCCTTGACCTGGATGCCGAGCTCCTCGTCCAGCTCGCGGATCAGGGCGGTCTCGGGCCGCTCGCCCGGCTCGACCTTGCCGCCGGGAAACTCCCACAGGCCGGCCAGCGACTTGCCCTCGGGCCGCTGGGCGATGAGGACGCGGCCGTCGGCGTCGACGAGGGCGGCCGCGGCGACCAGCACCACCGGCAGGGTCAAGAGCGGTAGTCCCCGTTGATCTCGATGTAGCCCTTGGTGAGGTCGCAGGTCCAAACGGCGGCCTGACCGCGGCCGACGCCGACGTCGACGGAGATCTCGAGCTCCGGCTTCTTCATGTAGGCGCTCATCTTCGCCTCGTCGTAGGACGGGGCCGGGGCACCGTCGACGGCCGCCTGGTGGGGGCCGAACTTGATGGCCAGCCGATCGCGGGAGACCGGCTCGTCGGTCTTGCCCACGGCCATCACGATGCGGCCCCAGTTGGCGTCCTCGCCAGCGATGGCGGTCTTCACCAGGGGGCTTTCGGCGATCGACTTGGCGATCCTGCGGGCCGAGGCGGGGCTGGCGGCGCCGGTGACCTGGACCTTCACGAACTTGCGAGCGCCCTCGCCGTCGCGGACCAGCTGGTGGGCGAGGTCGAGCATGACGCCTTCCAGCTTGGCCGAGAAGTCGGCCAGGCGGCGGTCGCCCACCCGGCCGATGCGCGGCGCGCCCGACTGGCCGGTGGCGAAGATCAGGGCGGTGTCATTGGTCGAGGTGTCGCCGTCGACGGTCACCGAGTTGAAGGTCGAGCGGACGTGCACGCTCAGCATGGAGCGCAGCACCGCCGGCGACAGGGCCGCGTCTGTGAAGATGAAGCCGAGCATGGTGGCCATGTCCGGCGCGATCATGCCCGAGCCCTTGGCGATCCCGGCGATGCGCACCGTCGACCCGTCGATCTTCGCCTCGGCGTAGGCGCCCTTCGGGAAGGTGTCGGTGGTCATGATGGCCTGGGCGGCCTCGAGCCAGCGGCCGGGCTGAAGGCCCTTTTCGATGTCGGGCAGGCGCGCGGCGATCTTGCGGTCGTCCAGCACCACACCGATGACCCCCGTCGAGGCCAGCAGGACGTCGCGCTGGCGGCAGTCGAATCGCTTGGCGACCTCGGAGGCCGTGCGGCGGGCGGCGTCGGCGCCGGGGCGGCCCGTGAAGGCGTTGGCGCAGCCGGCGTTGACTACGAGCGCCCGGATCTCGTCGGACCGGTCGCCCTCCAGCTGCTTGCGGCACCAGTCGACCGGCGCGGAGCCGATGCTGTGGCGGGTGAAGACGCCGGCCGCGGTCGTGCCCTCGGCCAGGCGGAAGACAACCAGGTCCGGCCGGTCGTGCTTGTAGAAGCCGGCCCGGGCGATGGCGACCTCGACGCCGGGGATGGCCTCCATGCGTGGGAAACGCACGGCGAGCGGCGAGACGGCCAGGCCTGGCTTGCCCGGCGCGGCCGAGGCGGCGGCGGGTTCGGCCTCGGGCTCGGCGGAATACTGGCGCTGGGCGCGGTCGGCGCGGTTCAGCGCCGCCTTCTTCAGGGCGGAGGCGAGCGGGTCGAGCGCGCGCTCGATCGTCTGGCCGACGGCCTCGACACCGGCGCTGACGCCGCCGGACCGGCCGGGCTTGCGGCTCATTGGGCGGCCGCGGGCTGGGCGGCGCCGTCCTTGGTGGCCGGAGGCGTGGCGGGCGGCGTGGCCGGAGCCGTCGGCGTCGTGTCCGCGGGCGCCGACGCCGGCTCCTGCGGGGCGCCTGGAACGGCCAGGGGGTCGCCCTCGGCCAGGATCTCGATCTCGGCGCGGCCGCGCAGCCGCTCGAGAAGCTGGCGCACCTGGTCGTAGGTGAGGAAGCGCAGGATCTGGGGACGCGCCTGTTCGAGGCTGAGCGGCTGCTCCTGGCGGCGGTCCTCGACACGCAGGATGGCCCAGCCGCCCTCGGCCTGGAACGGGCCGACCGTGTCGCCGGCGCGGGCCTCGCGCAGCGCCGCGCCGAAGGCCGGCGGCATGGTGTCGACGGTGAAGTAGTCGAGGTCGCCGCCGTTGAAGCGGGTCGACTCGTCGATCGAGCGCTCGGCCGCCAGCGCCTCGAAGGAGGCGCCGTTGGCCAGCAGCGTCATGACCGCCTCGGCCTCCTCGCGGGTCCGCACCAGGATCATGCGGGCGCGGAACTCCTCGGACTGTTCGGTGAGGCGGCGCTGCTCCTGATAGAGTTCCTCGATGGCGCGCTCGGAGATGGCGTCGTCCACGACTGTCTCGACCAGCATGTCGCCGAGGATGCGCTTACGGGCCGCCTCCAGCCGCTGCTGGGCGATGGGGCTGTCGTCCAGGCCACGGCGTTCGGCCTCGCGGGCCAGGAGCTCCTGGTCGATGACCTCGTCGAGCACGCGGCGGAACAGGTCGGTGGCCGGGTCAAAGGGTTCGCCTTCCCCGATCAGGCCCTGCGCCACCGCCTCGCGCTTGACGTCGGAGGCCCAGACCGGCTCGCCCTCGACGCGGGCGACGATGACGTCGCCCGGCTGGGGCGGGCGCTCGTCGCTTTCACCGCCCTGGCAGGCGGCCAGTCCGAGCGCGGCCACGAGCCCGAGGATGGGGGCGAGGCGTCTGATATCGAGGGCGATCATGGCCGTTTCCCTCCGCCGCTTGCGCAAAATAGCGAGAACCCCTGTCGTTGACAGGGCTTTGGGGGCTGCTTAAGTCTCGCCCGCGCCCAAGTCGAGGGGTTCGGACCCCTGAATTTCTTGGTCGCGACCGCCATTTTACCGGCGTTCCGAGCCCGCCGCCGAGCCCTTTGAAAGAGCGGTGGACCTCGCCGCCTTTTCCGGACCTGTCATGCTCGGCCTCGCCAAGAAGCTCTTCGGCTCTTCCAACGACCGCAGGGTCAAGGATTTCACCGCCCGCGTCCAAAAGATCAACGCGCTCGAACCCAAGTTCGAGGCGCTGAGCGACGACGAACTGCGGATGATGACCCAGACGTTCAAGGACCGTCTGGCGGCGGGCGAAACGCTCGACAAGATCATGAACGAGGCCTTCGCGGTGGTCCGCGAGGCGTCCAAGCGGACCCTGGGCCAGCGCCACTACGACGTGCAGCTGGTCGGCGGCATGGTGCTGCATGAGGGCGGCATCGCCGAGATGCGGACCGGCGAGGGCAAGACCCTGGTCGCCACCGCCCCGGCCTATCTGAACGCGCTGGAAGGCAAGGGCGTCCACCTGATCACGGTGAACGACTACCTCGCGCGGCGCGACGCCGAGTGGATGGGCCAGATCTACCGCTTCCTGGGGCTGGAGGT
>CAMPGL010000105.1 GCA_946885435.1 uncultured Brevundimonas sp.
GCGTGGCCGACCTCGCTCCGCAGTTTCAGGAGATCGCCCGCAGCGGCGCGGTCGGCAGCGTCAGCCAGCCCATCCGCACCTCGCTCGGCATGCATCTGGTCGCCCTGTGCGGCCGGCGCTCGGCCAGCGACGATATTCCGTCGCGCGAGGACATCGAGCGGGAACTCGGCAACCAGCAGCTGAACATGCTGGCGCGGCGGTATATCCGCGACCTGCGCAACGCCGCGACGATCGAGCAACGGGAAAGCTGATAGGTGACCCCGGCGCGGCCCCTCGCCCTCAGCCTGGGCGACCCGGCCGGCGTCGGGCCGGAGATCGTCGCCAAGGCCTGGACTGCGCTCAAGGCTGGACCGACCCCTTTCACCGTCGTGGGTGACGCAGCCCTTCTGGAAAGAGAGGGCGTCCCGGTGAGGCGCATCGCCTCGCCGTCAGAAGCGCCCGGCCTGTTCGCGAGCGCCCTGCCCGTCCTGCACGCCCCTTGCGCGACGCCTGCCCGGCCCGGCGTCGCCGACCCGGCCAACGCCGCGGTCATCACCGGCTGGATCGAGACCGCGGTGCGTCTGGCGCTGGCGGGCGAAGCTTCGGGCGTCGTCACGGCGCCCATCGCCAAGGCTCCGCTCTATCAGGCGGGCTTCCGCTTTCCCGGACACACGGAGTTCATCGCCGACCTGACCGCCGAGGCGCCCTATAGCGGTCAGCGGGGACCGGTGATGATGCTGGCCGCGCGGGGCCTACGCGTCTGTCTGGTGACCATTCATGTCCCCCTGGCGGAGGTGCCTGAACTGGTGACCGAGGAGCGCGTCGTGCGGACCGCCACGGTGGCGCATGAGGCCCTGCGCCGGGACTTCGGCGTCGCGCGTCCCAGGCTCGCGCTCGCCGGCCTCAATCCGCATGCGGGCGAGTCAGGGGCTCTGGGGCTGGAGGAGGCGGAGGTGCTCGCGCCCGCCGTGGCGAGGCTGCGCGAAGCCGGCGTGGACATCACCGATCCGTTGCCCGCCGACACCCTGTTCCACGAGGAGGCCCGCCGGACCTATGACGCGGCGATCTGCCTCTATCACGACCAGGGTCTGATCCCGGTTAAGACGCTGGACTTCTGGGGCGGGGTCAACGCCACCCTTGGCCTGCCGATCGTGCGCACCTCCCCGGACCACGGCGTCGGCTACGCCATCGCAGGCCAGGGGATCGCCCGTCCCGACAGCCTGATCGCCGCCATCCGGCTGGCCGCCGAGATGGCCGAGCGCCGCGCCCATGCGCGCTGACGACCTGCCGCCCCTGCGCGAGGTGCTGGAGGCGCACGGCCTGATGGCCGACAAGCGCTTCGGTCAGCATTTCCTTCTGGACCTGAACGTCACCCGCAAGATCGCCCGGCTGGCCGGCCCGTTTGAGGGCGACACGGTTATCGAGGTTGGACCCGGGCCAGGCGGACTGACGCGCGCCCTGCTGGAAACCGACGCGGCCCGTGTCTTGGTGGTCGAGAAGGACCGGCGCTTCATTCCTTTGCTGGAGGAACTGGGCGCGGAGGCGGACGGTCGGCTGACGGTCATCGAGGGCGACGCCCTGGCGGTCGCCGAGGCTGACCTGCTGGGCGGGGCGCCCGGCCATATCGTTTCGAACCTGCCCTACAATGTCGGCACCCCGCTGCTGATCAAGTGGCTGACCGGCCCGTGGCGGCCGTGCTCCATGACCCTGATGTTCCAGAAGGAAGTCGCCGACCGCATCGCCGCGCGGCCGGGCTCATCGGCCTATGGGCGGCTGGGCGTGATCTCCCAGGCGGTGTGCGAGGCGCGGGTGATCATGGACCTTCCGGCGCGCGCCTTCACTCCGCCCCCGAAGGTGGCCTCGGCGGTCGTACGTCTGGTCCCCCGGGCGGTGTCGCCTCCAGCCGACCAGCTCAGGAGCCTGGAGCGGGTCACCGCCGCCGCCTTCGGACAGCGGCGCAAGATGCTGCGCTCGAGCCTGAAGACGCTGGGCGGAGAGGCGCTCTGCCGCGAGGCGGGGGTCGATCCCGACGCGCGGGCCGAGACCATCGACGTGGCGGGTTTCCTGCGGCTGGCCCAGGCTGCGGGGGCCTAGACCCCGTCGACCTCTTCGGCCAGCAGGCCGCCGACGAAACCGCCGATCCAGGGATTGCGCCAACGGCGTAGACGCTCGGCGTGGAAGATGTGGGCCAGATCGGCGTAGGCGCGGTCGAAGTCGTCGTTCAGCACCACGTAATCGAAGCTGTCCCAGCGGCTGACTTCATCCTTGGCGCGGGCGATCCGCTGGCGGATCACCTCGTCCGAATCCTGCGAGCGCGCGTGCAGGCGCCGGCTCATTTCGGCGAGCGACGGCGGCAGGAGATAGACGAGGACGGAATCCTCGGGCGCCTGGGCGGCGATGGTCTTGGCGCCCTGGTCGTCGATGTCGAACAGGACGCTCTCGCCGCGGTCGAGCGCGGCCATGATGGGCGCGCGCGGGCTGCCGTAACGGTTGCCGTAGACCTCGGCCCATTCGAGGAAGGCGTCGTCCTCGATCATGGCGTCGAACATGGAGCGGTCGACGAAGTGGTAGTCGCGGCCCTCGTGCTCGCCCGGACGCGGGGAACGCGTGGTGGCCGAGATCGACAGGTGCAGGTCGGAGTGGTCCGCGATCAGCCGCCGGGTCAGCGAGGTCTTGCCGACGCCCGAGGGCGCCACGACCATCAGCATCAGGCCCCGGCGCTGGGCTTGGCCGTCACTCGACATTCTGGACCTGTTCGCGGAACTGCTCGATCACGGCTTTGAGGTCCAGACCGAGTCCCGTCAAGGCGACCGTGGCCGCCTTGGAGCATAGGGTGTTGGCCTCGCGCATGAACTCCTGCGTGAGAAAGTCGAGCTTGCGACCGACCGCCCCGCCCTGCCCGATCAGATCGCGCGCGGAGGCTGTGTGGGCGTCGAGTCGGTCCAGCTCCTCGCGGACGTCCGCCTTGCCGGCCAGCACCGCGGCCTCCTGGAACACGCGGTCCTCGAGGTCGGCGGCACCTTCGGTCAACTCCGCCACGCGGCGGGTGAAGCGTTCTCGGATGGCCGTGGTCTGGGCGTCCGCCTCCCTGCGCGCGGCCATGGCCAGCCGCTCGACCGCATCGAGGAAGCCCTGGAGGACGGGGGTGAGGCGCTCACCCTCGTCGAGCCGCGCGGCCTTCAGGCCGTCCAGCGCGACGGCCACGTCCTCGGCGATGGCGGCTTCCAGGGCCTTCTGCGTGTCGGCGTCGACCTCGTCTCCGGCGTCCAGCACGCCGCGCAGGGCCAGCAGGCCGTCAGCCGTCGGCGGGGCCGCGCCCTGCTCCACCAGCCAGCGCGACTGGGCCAGATAGGTGCTCAGCACTTGCGGGTTGATGCGGATCTCGGCCGCGGCGCCTTCGGCGCGCTTGAGCTGGATCGTCAGCCCCACCTGCCCGCGCTGGAAGCGGGCCTGGGCCAGCTCGCGCGCGGCGCGATCGACGGCGTCGAAGCCTGGCGGCGTCTTGGCCCGGACCTCCAGATTGCGTCCGTTGACCGAACGCGCCTCGACCGACCACGTCCAGTCCGCGAGACCGCCTTCGGCGCGGCCGAAGCCGGTCATGCCGGAGATGCGCCTACTCACCCTGGGCCTCCTGCTGTTCACGCAGCTGCAGCCGTTCCACCTGGCGCCAGCGGGCGACGTTCTGGAGATGCTCCTCGAAGGTCGTCGCGAACGCGTGGCCGCCCGTGCCGTCGGCGACGAAGAACAGCTCACGCGACGACGGCGGGTTCAGCACGGCCTCCAACGCCTCACGGCCCGGATTGGCGATGGGCGTGGGCGGCAGGCCCGCGATCAGATAGGTGTTGTAGGGCGTCGGCCGCTCGAGCTCCGACCGGCGCAGGCCCCGGCCCAGCGGGCGGCCCTGGCTGACGCCGTAGACGACCGTCGGGTCGCTCTCCAGCCGCATGCCGAGCCGCAGCCGGTTGATGAAGACCGCGGCGACGCGCGGCCGCTCCTCGGCCAGGCCGGTCTCCTTCTCGACGATGGAGGCCAGGATGACGGCCTCCTCCGGCGTGGAGATGGGCAGGCCCTGCTGACGCCTCGGCCACAGCTCGGCCAGCAGCTCGTCATGGGCGGCCTGCATGCGGGCGATCAGGGTCACGCGGGTTTCGCCGCGGTGAATCTCGTAGGTTTCGGGCAGGATGCTGCCTTCAGGCGGCAACTCAGCCGTCCCGGTCAGAAGATTGTTCCGGTTGAGGATATCCATGGCCTGAGCGCTCGACCAGCCTTCCGGGATGGTCACGAAGTGCCGGACCACCTCGCCGGAACGCAGGTGTTCGATCACCTCGGCCATCGAGGCGCCGCTGGCGATGGCGTATTCACCGGCGCGCAGGCCGCGGTCGCGGCCCGTCAGCTGGACGGCGACCTTGAACAGGGTCTCGGAGCGGATCACGCCGGCGGCGTCCAGGATGCCGGCGATGCGCGACACGCCCGCGCCGGACGGCAGGACGACGATTGTCTCGTCTCCCTGGCGCGCCTCCGGGCCATCAGCCGTATAGACCGCCCAGGCCCAGGCCAGGGCGGCCACGCCAAGCAGGAAAAGCGTGGCGGCGGCGCTCAGGACGCCCGCCATCAGGGGGCTGCGGCCGCGCCCCTCAGTCCGCGGATCGAACCGGCTCACGCGACGCGCTTGAAGATGACCGAGGCGTTGGTGCCGCCGAAGCCGAAGGAATTGGACATCGCCACGTCGATCTTCATCGGCCTGGCCTTGTTGGCGCACAGGTCGATGGGCGTCTCGAACTCAGGGTCGTCCAGGTTGATCGTCGGCGGAGCGACCTGGTCCCGGATGGCCAGGATGGAGAAGGCCGCCTCGATGGCCCCCGCCGCGCCCAAGAGGTGGCCGGTCATCGACTTGGTCGAGGACATGGCGACATTGCCGGCGTGATCGCCGAGCAGCCGCTCCACGGCGCCCAGTTCGATGCCGTCGGCCATGGTCGAGGTCCCGTGGGCGTTGACGTAGTCGATGGCCGAGGCGTCCATCCCGGCCCTCTTCAGCGCCATGACCATGGCGCGATAGCCGCCGTCGCCGTCCTCGGACGGGGCGGTGATGTGATAGGCGTCGCCCGACAGGCCGTAGCCCACGACCTCGGCGTAGATGTTCGCGCCGCGCGCCTTGGCGTGCTCGTATTCCTCCAGCACCAGGACGCCCGCGCCCTCCCCCATGACGAAGCCGTCGCGGCCCTTGTCATAGGGCCGGCTCGCGGCGGTCGGATTGTCGTTGAAGCTGGTGCACAGCGCCCGACAGGCCACAAAGCCGGCCACGCCGATCGGCACGATGGAGCTCTCGGCCCCGCCGGCGACCATCACGTCCGCATCGCCGAAGGCGATCAGCCGGGCCGCGTCGCCGATGGCGTGGGCGCCGGTGGCGCAGGCGGTCACGACTGCATGGTTGGGGCCCTTCAGGCCGTGACGGATGGAGACCTGGCCGGACGCCAGGTTGATCAGGGCCGAGGGGATGAAGAAGGGGCTGATCCGGCGCGGACCCTTTTCCTTCAGTTCGATGGCGGTGTCGGCGATGGGGCCCAGGCCGCCGATGCCGGAACCGATCATGACGCCGGTGCGCTCGCGGTCCTCGTCGGTCTCGGGCTTCCAGTTCGCGTCGGCGATCGCCTCGTCGGCGGCGGCCACGGCGTAGACGATGAAGTCGTCGACACGCTTGCGGTCCTTGGCGGACATCACCTGGTCGGGATCGAAGGAACCTTCATGATCCGGCCCGCCTCCGCCCCGGCCGTCCACCTGCGGCACTTCGCAGGCGATGGTGCAGCCGTAGCCCTCGGTGTCGAAGCTGGTGATCGGCCCGGCGCCCGACTGGCCCTCCAGGATGCGTTTCCAGGTGATTTCGCGGCCCCACCCCAGCGGGGTCAAAAGACCGATCCCGGTGACGACGACACGCCTCATGCGGACCTATCCTTCAGAAACAGCTACGGCCGCCCGGGCCCCCACGCGGGGACACCAGAGCGGCCGCACCTTAGCCTAGAGTCGTTCGGATCAGCCGCCCGACTTTTCCGAGATGAACTTCACGGCGTCGCCGACCGTCTGGATGTGCTCGGCGGCGTCGTCGGGGATCTCGATGTCGAACTCTTCCTCGAAGGCCATGACCAGCTCGACGTTGTCGAGGGAGTCGGCGCCGAGGTCGTCGATGAAGCTGGCCTTTTCCGTAACCTTGTCCGGATCGGCGTCCAGGTGCTCGATGACGATCTTGCGGACGCGCTCGAGAATATCGGACATGAGTGTCTCTCTGCTCTGTGACCGCTTCCGCGGCGTTAACTTCGGTCCTGCCGTCTCACGACGACAGCGGCGGCGCAAGCCCATAACGGGGACTCACCCACGCCGGTTGCGCGCCTTTAGCACAGCCGTAACGGCGGGAAACAGTCTGTTGCGATCCGTCAGCGATCCGCCGATCAAATCATCGCCATCCCGCCATTCACGTGCAGTGTCTGGCCGGTGACATAGGCGGCTTCGTCGGACGCCAGATAGACCGCCGCCGCCGCGATTTCGTCGCCCGAGCCCAGACGGCCGGCCGGGATCTTCGACAGGATGACTTCGCGCTGCTGATCGTTGAGCACGTCCGTCATCGGAGAGGCGATGAAGCCCGGCGCGATGCAGTTCACGGTGATGCCGCGGCTGCCGACCTCCTGCGCCAGCGACTTGGAGAAGCCGATCATGCCGGCCTTGGAGGCCGAATAGTTGGTCTGGCCGGGATTGCCGGTGACCCCAACCACCGAGGTCACGCCGATGATGCGGCCCGACCGGCGCTTCATCATGCCCTTCATGGCGGCGCGGCAGAGGCGGAAATAGCTCTCCAGATTGACCTTGATGACCTGCTCGAAGTCCTCGTCCTTCATCCGCATCAGAAGGCCGTCCTTGGTGATGCCGGCGTTGGCCACGAGGATGTCCAGCGAGGCGCCCGCGACCTCCTCGGCCCGGCCGACCAGGCCGTCGACCGAGTCCGCGTCCGACAGGTTCGCCGCCGCGGCGAAGGCCCGGCCGCCGAGCTCGCCGGCCAGGTCGTTCAGCACCGCCTCGCGCGTGCCGGACAGGACCACGGACGCGCCCTGCGCATGCAGAGCCCGCGCGATCGCCCCGCCGATGCCGCCGGTCGCGCCGGTGACGAGCGCGGTCTTGCCTTCGAGATTGAACATTACTGCCTGTCCTTGGTGGCTATTGGGATGGACCAGGCGCTGGGAGCCTCGTCGAAATGAGTAACCTGCCGCCCGTCGGCAAAGAGGGTCCAGAGTGGCTCATCGGGAAAGTTGTTCATCCTGAGTTTCAAACGATGCTGGCCCGCGGATGCGTACCAACCGCCAATCAGCTCCTGTCTGAATTTCAGGGCCTCCGCCTTGAGCCACTGAAAGTCACCCCATTCGTTCTCGCCTGGCCACCGCATTCAGGACTATCCTCGAGCGAACGCTTCCATCTCCTCCGGCGCGTTCAGCGTGATCGTCTCGGCGTCCGGGGCGATGCGCTTGGCCATGCCGGTGAGGACCTTGCCCGAGCCGATCTCCACGAAGCGGGTGACGCCGCC
>CAMPGL010000106.1 GCA_946885435.1 uncultured Brevundimonas sp.
ACCGTCGGCGACTTCATCATGAAGGCGCTGAAGTCGGTCGATGAGGTGGCCTACGTCCGCTACGCCTCGGTCTACAAGGACTTCCGGCGGACCGGCGACTTCGCCCGCTTCCTCAACGACGAAGGGCTGGACGAGCCCGACCGCGACTGATGCGGGTCACCCTAAAGCTGGCCACCTCGCTGGACGGCCGCATCGCCACCGCCTCAGGCGAGAGCAAATGGATCACCGGCGAGGCCGCACGCGCGCAGGGCCATCACCTGCGCGCGGCGCACGACGCCATCCTCGTCGGCGTCGAGACCGTCCTGGCCGATGATCCGCAACTGACCGTCCGCCTTCCCTCTCCCCCCGGGGGAGAAGGTGGCTCGCGGAGCGAGACGGATGAGGGGGCTGCCTCCGCATCCGCGGCCGCCGCAGGAACCAGAACGACCAACCCCCTCATCCGAGCGGCTTCGCCGCCCACCTTCTCCCCCGAGGGGAGAAGGGACCCCCTGAGGGTCATCCTCGACTCCCGGCTGCGCACCCCAGCCTCTGCCAAGGTCGCCACGGCCGGCACGCTCATCCTCACCACCTCCCAGCCCCGCCCCGTCAGCGCCGCCGAGGTCGAACAGGTCGGCTCCGACGGCCGCCCGTCGCCCGAGGCCGTGCTCGCCGCCCTGGCCCGCCGTGGCCTCGGCTCCGTCCTGGTCGAAGGCGGCGGCCAGGTCGCGGCCTCCTTTCTTCGGGCGGGCCTGGTCGACCACCTGGAGTGGTTCCGCGCCCCGATCCTTCTGGGTTCGGAGGGCCGCCCCTGCGTGGCCACGCTGGCCCTTGCAAAGCTGGGCGACGCCCCCAAGTTCCGGCGGGTCAGCGCCGAACCCGTCGGCGACGACCTCTGGGAGCGCTATGAGGCGCTCCGCTGATCCGGACTGTCTGGACTGTTCGGACTGTCTGGACGGTGTTTTGGGAGCCATAAGCGCCGATGTTCACCGGCATCATCACCGACATCGGGCGCGTGCGAGCGGTCCGCCAGACCGAGCGCGACCGGCGCTATGAGATCGAGACGGCTTTTGACACCGCCTCCGTCGACCTGGGCGCCTCCATCGCCTGTTCCGGCTGCTGCCTGACGGTGGTCGAGACGGGGCCGGACTGGTTCGCGGTCGAGGTGTCCGCCGAGACACTGGACCGCACAGGCCTGGGCGGCTGGACCGAGGGCCATCTGGTGAATCTCGAGCGCGCCCTGAAGGCCGGAGACGAGCTCGGCGGTCACATCGTCTCGGGCCACGTCGACGGCCTGGGAGAGGTCCTGTCGGTCACGCCCGAGGGCGGGTCTCGCCGCATCGGCTTTTCCGCCCCGCGCGCCCTGATGCGCCTGATCGCCGAAAAGGGCTCCATCTGCGTCGATGGCGTGTCGCTGACCGTCAACGCCGTCTCGGCCGACGCATTCGAGGTCAACGTCATTCCGCACACGCTCGAGGCGACCACGCTGGGGCGTCTCCAGCCGGGCGATCGCGTCAATCTGGAGATCGACATGCTGGCGCGTTACCTCGCCAGATGGCAGGAGACCGCATGACCTTGGCCGCCCTCAAGCCCGAGCCGCATCCGATCAGCTCCGTGGAGGAAATCCTCGACGAGGCGCGCGCCGGCCGCCCCTTCATCCTGGTCGACGCAGAGGACCGTGAGAACGAGGGCGACATCGTCATCCCCGCCCAGTTCGCCACGGCCGAGCAGGTCAACTTCATGGTCCGCCACGCGCGCGGCCTCGTCTGCCTCGCGATTACCGCCGAGCGCGCGCGTGAGCTGAACCTTCAGCCCATGTCCTCAGACAACCGGGCGCGCATGAACACCGCCTTCACCGTCTCCATCGAGGCGGCCGAGGGCGTCACCACGGGCATCTCGGCGGCGGACCGCGCGCGCACGATCGCCGTCGCCATCGATCCGGCCTGCGGCCCCGCCGACATCGTCAGCCCCGGCCACATGTTCCCCATCGTCGCCTCCGAGGGCGGCGTGCTCGCCCGCGCCGGCCATACCGAGGCCGCCGTCGACATCGCGCGGCTGGCCGGCCTGAATCCGTCGGGCGTGATCTGCGAGATCATGAACGACGACGGCACCATGGCGCGCCTGCCCGAGCTGATCGTCTACGCCCAGCGGCACGGGCTGAAGATCGGCACCATCGCCGACCTGATCGACTGGCGGCGCACGCGGGGAGACGCCTGATGGCCGAGCCCGCCCGCGTCCTCGTCGTCGAGGCGCCCTACTACCGCGACATCTCCGGCCAGCTGCTCGAAGGCGCCCGCCGCGTGCTGGAGGCCGCCGGCGCGCAGTTCGACGTCGTCGCCGTGCCCGGGGCCCTTGAGATCCCGACCGCCATCGCGCTGGCCGAGGAGTCGGGCCGCTTCCCGGTCAGCGTCCGCTACGACGGTTATGTCGCGCTGGGCTGCGTCATCCGCGGCGAGACCTATCACTTCGAGATCGTCGCCAATGAATCCGCGCGCGGCCTGACCCAGCTCGGGATCGACCACCGGCTGGCCATCGGCAACGGCATCCTCACCGTCGAGGACGAGGATCAGGCCATCTGGCGCGCCGATCCGACGCAGGGCGACAAGGGCGGCCACGCCGCGCGCGCCTGTCTCGAACTCATCGCGCTGCGCCGACGGCTGCGCGGAGGCCAAGCATGACCGACCCGACCGAACCCCACTCCCTGCGCGCCGTGATGGAGCAGCTGGCCGCCGCCGAGGCCGAGCGTGCGCTGGGCGACACGCCCCTGTCCGCGCGCGAGCGCCGCGCCCGCACCGTCGCCCGCCTGGCCGCCGTCCAGGCCCTCTATCAGATGGAGCTGGGCGGGGAGGGGGTCGAGACCGTGGTCAAGGAGTTCTCCGACCACCGCTTCGAGGCGGACACCGATGAGGGTGTCCTGGCCGAGGC
Organism: uncultured Brevundimonas sp.; assembly: GCA_946885435.1. The sequence continues at coordinate 2,902 of CAMPGL010000106.1, forward strand.
CGACGAAGCCTATTTCGCCGAGATCGTGCGCGGTGTGGTCGCGGAGCAGGCCGCCGTCGACGGCGCCATCACCAAACGGCTGGCTGACGGCTGGAAGATCAACCGCCTGGACTCGACCCTGCGGGCCCTGCTGCGCGCCGGCGCCTGGGAGCTGATGCACCGTCCGGACACGCCCAAGGAGGTGGTGCTGGACGAGTACGTCGAGCTGGCCAAGGCCTTCTTCGACGACCGCGACGCCCGCTTCGTCAACGCCGCGCTCGACGGCGTGGCCCGCGATGTCCGGGGCTGATCGGCCCGACGAGTTCGAGACCATCGCGCGGCTGCTGCGGCCGCTGGCGACCGATCCGGCGGCGCGGGGACTGCTGGATGACGCCGCCGTCCTGACGCCGCAGCCGGGCCGTCTGCTGGTCCTGACCCACGACACCCTGGTCGAGGGCGTCCACTTTCTCCCGACCGATCCCCCGGGCACGGTCGCCCAGAAGCTGTTGCGCACCAACCTGTCCGACCTCGCCGCCAAGGGCGCCGAGCCGTTCGGCTATCTGATGAGCACCGCCTGGTCGCCCCGCTGCGACTGGGCCTTCCGCGAGGCCTTCGCCGCCGGTCTCGCTGAGGACCAGGCCCGCTTCGGCCTCAGCCTGCTCGGCGGGGACACCTCCTCGACGCCCGGCCCCCTGACCCTCGGCGCGACCCTGTTGGGCTGGGCCGAGCCGGGCCGCTGCCCTTCCCGCACCGGGGCGCGGGCAGGGGACCTGCTGTTCGTCAGCGGCCCCATCGGAGAGGGCTGGCTCGGCCTGAAGGCTGCGCTGGGTGAGATCGACAGCCCCCGCCTGCTCGACCACTACCGCCGGCCCGAGCCCCGGACCGACCTCATCGCCCTCGTCAGCCACGCCACGGCCAGCGCCGACGTCTCCGATGGCCTGGTCGCCGACGCCGGCCGCATCGCGGAGGCCAGCGGCCTCGGCGTCCGCCTCGAGCTTGCGGCCATGCCGCTGTCCGCGGAGGCCGATGCCTGGGTCGCGAACCAACCCGACACGGCCGCCGCCCGGCTTCAGCTGGCCACCGGCGGCGACGACTATCAGCTGCTCCTCGCGGCCGCGCCTGAGGACGCCGACCGCTTCGCGGGGCTGACCCAGGTCGGGGTCTTCGAAGGCCAGGGCGTCACGGTCATGTTCGAGGGCCGCAGTCTTCCCGTGGAGCGGGCGGGGTGGCGGCACCGCTAGGGAACAATCCGCTCATCGAGCGCGCTTTTCCGGCAAGGAGCATTCGCGATGAAACGCCTCACCCTCGCCCTCACGGCGGCCGCGGCCCTCGGCCTGTCCGCCTGCCAGACCCTGGCGCCCTACGGCCCCGCCGCCGGCCCGTCCGCCCAGGGCTGGTCGCAGCAACAGCTGACCTCCGACCGTTGGCGCGTCAGCTATCGCGGTGTCGGCGATCCCTCCGTCGTCAACGACCGCGCCTTGCTGCGGGCGGCCGAGCTGACGCTGGAGCAGGGGCGCGAGTGGTTCGTGGTCGACAACCGCTGGACCGAGGCCGGGCGCGACGGCGGACCGCGCCCCAGCGTCTCCATCGGCGCGGGCTCCAGCGACTATGGCCGCTATCGCTCGTCCGGCGTGGGCGTCGGCGTGGGCCTGAACTTCGGCGGCGGCGAGCCGACCGTGGCCCTGCTCGACATCCGCATGGGCTCGGGGGAACGGCCACGCGAGGCCTATGACGCCCAGGACGTCCGCCGCAACCTCTGGGGCCGCTAGGGCCTAGCGGCCTCCCCGGGTCAGGGCCCGGTATTCGACCAGCCGCTCCTTGTCGCGCCGCACCTGATCAGCCACGGCGTTGTCGACGTCGAGCGAGGCGTAACGCACCCAGCTCTCCAGACCCAGCTTGTCCTGGATCAGCTGCGTCGGCGTCTGCCAGCGGAAGTAGGAGAACCAGCTGATGACGGCGCCGAGCAGGACCGCCACTGCCTGCAGCCCCCGGAACGCCGCCTCTCCGCCCGCCGGCGCAGGCTCCAGCGCCAGGACGCCCAGGAACACCAGATAGACCAGCGGCGTCACGAACCGACCCAGCCAGCGCATCCAGTAGCGCTCGCGGCGCACCCGCCACAGCTGCATCTGCACGAACTTCTCCAGGTACTCCATGCGCGCGCCGATCCACATGGTCAGCCGCGTCAGATACAGCGCCCGCTGGCCCCAGCCCTTGCCGTCCTGCTGGTACTGGGTCTCGGCCTGGTCGGCCATGGCGCGGGCGTGGGTGAACAGGTTCTGCAGCTCGCGCGTCCGCTCAATGATCCGGCGCGACATGGCGTAGGTGTCGTTCTCCAGCCTGAAGCGGTACTGGATGAACAGGATCGCCTGGATCGCCCACCACAGGCCGAAGACCGCGACCATGGCGCCGACCGCCAGCGCCAGGCCCATCGGCTGTGAGCCGGTCATGTCCGCGAACCAGGTCGGTCCCATCAAGGCCAGCGCCGCCAGCCCCGCCAGCGCGCCGCCCTGGAACAGCCGCTTGGTCGTGAAGTGCATCAGCAACCGGGCGAAGATTCCCCGGCCGTAGCTGTGGATGTGCCCGCGGATGTCCCGATCAGCCGGGAAGCGCTCCTCGATCTGGCGGTCAAAAAGCACGTGAAAGCGGTCCGGCTTCCCGTCGCTCTCCCAGAAGGGGAAGATGTCCAGCGGCTGATTGAAATACTCGTCGATGTGCGCCGAAACGGAGTCGGTCGCGGCCGGATCCAGCGAGAAATAGGCGCTCTCCTGGATGGGGTGCAGCGTGCCGTCCGCCTGACGCATCGACGGCGGCGCCAGCCGATAGCTCGGCTCGGGCGCGACACGGTCGGCGCGGTCGGCGGCGCCCGGCGGCGGCGGCGCGGCGGGATCCAGCCCGGCCGGAGTCGGCTCTGGCGGCGGCGGCGCGTGATGATGATCGTCGTGCGACATGTCGCTGGGCGGTCCTCACAGAATCCCGGTCGGCCACTATGGCCAAGCCGCCCGGCCGCGCCGAAGCCCTTCGCCTCCGGCGCGAGCCGTCACGGCGCAGCTTCGCCCGCAAATCGCCGGTCGGGCAAGTGAAGTTTAGGTCAGACCCGGGCCGGACATGACGAGGGTGACGTCAGAGTGGCCCGCGCTATAAGCGGCTCCATGACCCGTCTTCTCCTCGTGGCCCTCGGCGGCGCCATCGGAGCCTCGGCCCGCTACGGGCTGGGCGTTCTGGCGCTGCGCCTTGCGCCGGGGGCGGCCTGGCCCTGGGGGACGTTCGCGTCGAATGTCTTCGGCGGCCTGGCGATGGGGCTGCTCGTGGGCTGGCTGTCACTGAAGGCCGGCGCGCATCAGGAGAGCATCCGGCTGTTCGCGGCAGTCGGCGTGCTCGGCGGGTTCACGACTTTCTCGGCCTTCTCGCTAGAGACCGCCCTGATGATCGAACGGCGCGATTTCGCGCTTGCCGCCGGTTACGTCGCGGCCTCGGTGATCGTCTGCGTTGCGGCCCTGTTCGTGGGGTTGATGCTGATGCGAAGGCTGGCCGCGTGAGCCGCGAGGTCAAGACGCTCCATGTCGACGCCGGCGAGGACGGTGTGCGCCTGGACCGCTGGTTCCGCAGGCGCTGGCCGCACCTGTCGAACATCCAGATCAACAAGCTGGCGCGCTCGGGCCAGATCCGCGTCGACGGCGCCCGGGCCAAGGCTGACACGCGCCTGTCTGCCGGAAGCCAGGTCCGCGTGCCGCCCCTGCCTGAGGCAGGCGAGCGGCCCGCCGGGCCTCCGCCTCTGTCGGATCAGGACGTCCGCTTCGTGCGCGGCCTGGTGCTCTACGAGGACGACGAGGTGCTGGCGCTGAACAAGCCGTCGGGCCTGGCCGTGCAGGGCGGCACCAAGACGACGAAGCACGTCGACCGGCTGCTGTCGGCTTGGGGGGAGGGGATCGAGCGGCCCCGCCTGGTCCACCGGCTCGACCGCGACACCTCAGGCGTCCTGCTGCTCGGCAAGAGCCCGGGTGCGGCGGCCAAGCTGGCCGGCGCCTTCGCGCGCCGCAAGGCGAAGAAGACCTACTGGGCCGTGGTCGCGGGCTCGCCCAAGCCCGCCGCCGGGATCATCGACATGCCGCTCATCAAGTCCGGCGTCGGCGATCGCGAGATGGTCCGCCCCGCCGACCCGAAGGAGCCCGGCGCCGAGCCCGCCGTCACCGAGTACGTCACCGTCTCGCGCGCCGCCCAGCGTGCGGCCTGGATGGCGCTCAGGCCCCAGACCGGCCGCACCCACCAGCTCCGCGCCCACATGCGCGCGCTCGGCCATCCCATCGTCGGCGACCCCAAGTACGGCGACGAAACCTCGGACGCACTGGGCGAGGGCTTGCGCCTGCTGCTCCACGCCCGCCGGATCGAGCTCGATCACCCCTCGGGCGGCAAGCTGATCGTCGAGGCGCCCCTCAGCCCCGAGATGCGGGCCGGATTCGACCGCTTCGGCTTCGAGGAGCACGAGGCGGAGACGGAGCCGTTCCACGCCGTTCCGCGCCCGCACGGCCGCGCTCGCTAGCTGGCTTGTCCCGGCCTATATCGCCGCCATGCAGATCCCGCCGCTCGATCCCAACGTCGCCGCCCGCAA
>CAMPGL010000107.1 GCA_946885435.1 uncultured Brevundimonas sp.
CGATGTCCCAGTAGAGGTAGTCCAGCCAGCTCTCATGCAGGTAGTGCGGCGGGAAACGCCGCCCGAGCGCCTGGAGCTGATAGGCCGATGGCCGGCGCGGATCGCGCCTGGGCGGCATCTGCGCCTCGAGCGGGGTGCGGCCGCCCTTCCTGAGATTGCAGGGCGCGCACGCCGTCACAATGTTTTCCCACGTCGTGCGGCCGCCACGTGAGCGGGGCATGACGTGGTCGAAGGTCATGTCGTTGCCGACCGCCCCGCAGTACTGGCAGGTGAACTGGTCGCGCAGGAACAGGTTGAAGCGGGTGAAGGCCGGCGACCGGTCCTGGGGCACGAAGGACTTGAGCGAGATCACGCTCGGCAGCCGGAACTCGACCGAGGGCGAGCGGACGACCTTGTCGTAGGTGGAGATGACGTCGACCCGGTCCTGCCAGACCGCCTTGATGACGTCCTCCCAGCTCCACAGCGACAGCGGATAATAGGACAGCGGCCGGAAGTCGGCGTTCAACACCAGCGCCGGCCAGCCGGAGGGGGGCTGCGAGAGGACCTGCATCAGCGGCGGTCCGGAAGGCTCAAGACGACAGGACTGAAGACACGCCCCCGCTTCGCTCGAACTGGAGAAAGGCCCGATAGCCCTTCCTAGAACGAAGCTACGCCTGATTCGCTCACAGGCCTATGACGATCAGGCGCCGGTCGAGCCGAAGCCGCCGGCGCCTCGGGCGGTGTCGTCCAGGCTGTCGATTTCGGCCAGGCGGGCCTGGCTGAAGGGCGCCACCACCAGTTGCGCGATCCGGTCGCCCCGACGAACCGTGAAGGGCTCCGACCCCAGGTTCGCCAGGATGACGCCCACCTCCCCGCGATAGTCGCTGTCGATCGTGCCCGGGCTGTTCAGGCAGGTCACGCCGAACTTCAGGGCCAGACCGGAGCGGGGCCGCACCTGGCCCTCGTAGCCTTCGGGAAGCGCCATGGTGAGGCCGGTGGGGATCAGCGCCCGCCCGCCCGGCGGCAGGGTCACCGGCGCGCCCTCGTCGATGGCGGCCCGCAGGTCCATCCCGGCCGAGCCCGCCGTTTCGTAGGCAGGCAGCGGCAGGCCCTCGGCATGGTCAAGCCGCTTCAACCGTACGTCGATGGTCATGAGAATCTCCTGTCGCCTAGGCTTAGCCGGGCTCCGGACCGGAGTCGAAAGAGAACATTGCAAGAACATCGGTGGTGCGCTATCGGTGTTCGGCAAGCGTGGGGTTGGAGGAAGGCATGCGTATTGAAGGTGTTGCGGCCCTGGCCGCGGTGGCGGCCTTGTCGGCCGCGTGCGGCAACGGCGGCTCGGCCGTCGAGACACGCGAGCGGGGCGCGGAGGGCACCGCCACCACAACAGCCGCGGCCGACGCCGGGGCGGATGCGTCCGCCTCTGCGCCAGGGGAGACGCGCGAGGCCGAGCGCGGAGCGCCCGTGTGGTCCTCGACGCGCCGCTACACGGCGGAAGAGAACGCTCAGCGCGCCTTCGCCCGAAACGGCGAGGCTTTCGGGGCGGCGGACGTGGACGCCTATGTGCGCCAGGCCCATGCCTTCATTTCCGACCCGCCGGCCGGGACCGAGACGGCGCGCCGTCGCAACGGCGACACTCTCTTCTACCATGCGGCCTCGAACACCTTCGCGGTGGCAACCGCGGACGGAGCGCCGCGTACCATGTTCAAGCCTGACGACGGGGCCGCCTACTGGGCCGAACAGCAGGCCAGCCTCGATCGCCAGTCCGGCGAGGGTTGAGACCTGTTCAGGAACGCGTCAGGTTCGCAGGGGTTAGTTCCGGTAGCATAGTCCCCTTTCGCCTGGAGCTCTGACATGAGACCCATTCTCGTCGCCGTCGCGGCCGCCGCGCTGGCGGTCTCGGCCTGCGCCACCGCAACCACCTACGCCCCGGAAGGATATGGCGGTCAGCGCGGCGGCTATTCCGAAATGCGTCTGCAGGAGGACCGCTGGGGCGTGTCCTTCTCGGGCAACTCCCTCACCAGCCGCGATACGGTGGAGATGTACCTGCTGTACCGCGCCGCCGAACTGACGCTGCAGAGCGGCTACGACTGGTTCGCCACCGACTATCGGCAGACCGAGCGTGACACGCGCTACTACGCCGACCCGGATCCGTGGTTCCACGGCGGCTACGGTCGTTACTGGGGCCCGAGATGGCGCTTCTACCGCCGCAACTATTGGTCGCCCTGGGGGGATCCGTGGGGCCGCAACTTCGATGTCCGCGAGGTGAGCCGCTATGAGGCCCGCGCGGAGATCGTCATGGGTCGCGGTACGCCGCCAGCCGACGCGCGCTACGCCTTCGACGCGCGCGAGATCATCGCAAACCTCGGCCCGCGCGTGATCCGTCCCGGTGCGCCCTCGGGCTACTAGAGGCTGAACTTGATCGGCTTGAGCCGGCGCTTGTTGACGTGATCGACAGGCGCCGGGCCCTCTTCCGGAATCTCGCCCTTGAAGTAGAAGCGCTGCCACGACTCGCGCACCGTGTCCGGGTCCCCCGACGACAGGCGGCGGTTGAAGTTGGAGCGCTCGCGGTTCCACACCTCGAACTGCCCGTGGATTTCCGGATCGCGGTCCAGCGAGCGGACGATCGGCTGCACGTCTTCCAGCTTGCGGTGCTCCATCAGGGTGATGAAGCAGAAGGGCTCGCCCTTCTCCCATTTCACGCGGCCCGGCCGGGTGAAAATCCAGTTCATGGTGAAGGGAAACGGCAGCCAGTCGGTCTCGACCAGGCCAGTCAGGGGCTGGATGCCGTCCTTGACGTGGTTGGGCGGCCCGGAGGTCCAGACGGCCCAGCCGGGCGGCGTCCGGAACAGATAGCCGGGATGGAAGGTCACCACCCCGCCCGCGAAGTGCGAGGCGATGAAGTGGTCCTGGTCCGGCACCGGCCGGTCGAAGTGGAAGGTGATGTCGTTCTGGGTGCGGCCGCCGGTCCATTCGATGGTCACGTCCCAGGGTGAGAGAATCTCCCAGCCGGTGGTGTTGGCCATGGTCAGCGGCAAGCAGCGGTAGGGATGCCGGTTCGAAAAGGCGTCCATCCACCGGCGTTGAGCCCGGCCGGGCACGATCTCGGGCGGGCGCGAGCCCATCGGATAACACAGCAGCTCCATGCGGTTTCCCCTAGCCTCGCGCGGGCCGAGCCGTCAAAGGCGAAGGCATGAGGCACGACCGCGACAGCTTCCTGGCCTGGCTCGAGGGCAATGGGATCGATCACGTCACCCTGGACCACCCGGCGGTGTTCCGCGTCGGCGAAGGCGACGACTTCAAGGCCCGGCTGCCCGGCGCCCACACCAAGAACCTGTTCCTCAAGGACAAGAAGGATCGGCTGTGGCTGATCTCGGCCCGGCAGGACACCGAGATCGACCTCAAGCGCCTTCACCGGGTGATCGGGTCGGACCGGCTGTCCTTCGGCTCCGCCGAGCTGATGGTCGAGACCCTGGGCGTGACGCCCGGGTCGGTGACGGCCTTCGCCCTGATCAACGACACGGACAAGCGGCTGACCTTCGTGGTCGATCGTCGGCTCTGGGAAGCCGAGCGGGTGAACTTCCACCCTTTGACCAACACGGCCACGACCGGCGTGGATCAGGCCGGCTTTCGCCGGTTTCTGGAGGCGATCGGGATCGCGCCCCTCGTGGTGGACTTCGCGGCGCTGGAAGTCGTGGCCTAGGCCAGCGCCTCGCGCTGGAGCCGGAACAGCTCGGCGCAACCGCCCTGGGCCAGGGTGAAGAGCTGGTCGAACTCGACGCGGGAGAAGCCGCGCTTCTCGCCCGTCGCCTGGATCTCGACGATACCGCCCTTGGCGGTAAGGACGAAGTTGGAATCCGCCTCGGCGTTGGAGTCCTCCTCGTAGTCGAGGTCGAGCACCGGATGGCCCTCGACGATCCCGCAGGAGACCGCGGCCACCTGGTCGAGGATGGGGTCCGCCTTCAGCACCTCTTCGGCGCGCAGGTAGTTCAGGGCCGAGGCCATGGCGACCCAGGCGCCGGTGATGGCGGCGGTGCGGGTGCCGCCGTCGGCCTGGATGACGTCGCAGTCGATCAGCACCTGCCGCTCGCCGAGCGCCTTCAGATCGACGACGGCGCGCAAGCTGCGGCCGATCAGACGCTGGATTTCCTGGGTCCGGCCCGACTGCTTGCCGGCCGAGGCCTCGCGCCGGCCGCGGGTGTGGGTGGCGCGCGGTAGCATGCCATACTCGGCCGTGACCCACCCCTGGCCCTTGCCGCGTAGCCACGGCGGCAGGCTCTCCTCCACCGAGGCCGTGACCAGCACGCGGGTGTGGCCGAAGCTGACCAAGCAGGAGCCCTCGGCGTAGCGGTTCACGCCGGTTTCCAGGGTCACGGCGCGCATCTGGTCGGGCTGGCGTTCGGACGGGCGCATGCAATCGGTCCTGAGGCTTGAAGGGAAGGTGGGGGGCCTTATCCTATCGAGGTGACCGCCGCCACACCCAAGCCCGTGATTGCCCTGCGCCGCGCGACGCCCGAGGACGCCGTGCTCCTGGCCGCCTGGGACCGCGAGCCGCACGTGATCGCCTGCACGACGGACGACCCGAAGGCGGAGACGGCCTTCGCCGGCGCCGACTGGCTGGAGGAGATCGAGACCTCGTCCGAGGTCAGCTTCTATCTGATCGCCGAGGCGGACGGCCGGCCCATCGGCGCCATGCAGGTCATCGACCCGCACCTGGAGCCGACGCACTACTGGGGCGAGATCGAGCCGGGCCTGCGCGCGCTGGACATCTGGATCGGCGAGCCCGAGGCCCTGAACCGGGGCTTCGGCACGGCGATGATGACCCAGGCGCTGGACGCCTGTTTCGCCGACCCGGAGGTGCATGGGGTGGTCATCGATCCGCTCAACTCCAACGCGGACGCGCATCGCTTCTATCAGCGGCTCGGCTTCAGGCCGGAGGGGCGGCGCCTGTTCAATGGCGAGGACGACTGCCTGGTGCATCGCCTGACGCGCGCCGGCTGGGAAGGCCTGCGGGCGGCATGACGACCTTCCTGTCCCAGAGCGCCAGCCTGAGTTCGCTCGACCAGCGGGCGCGCGACATCTTCCGCAGCATCGTCGAGACCTACCTCCAGACCGGCGAGCCGGTCGGCTCGCGCACCGTGTCCAAGGGCGGGGTGCACCTGTCGCCGGCCTCGATCCGCAACACCATGCAGGACTTGACCCAGGCGGGGCTGCTGGCCGCGCCGCATACGTCCGCGGGCCGCATCCCGACACACGCGGGCCTGCGCCTCTTCGTCGACGGCCTGCTCGAGATCGGCGACCTGTCGTCGGAGGAGCGCCGCGAAGTCGACGCGCGGCTGGCGGGGCGGGGCCGCAACTTCGAAGAGGCTCTGGAGGCGGCGTCGGACCTGCTGTCCGGCCTGGCTGGCGGCGCGGGCGTCGTCGCCGCGCCCGTCCGAGAGGCGGGGGTCAAGCACGTCGAGTTCGTCTCGCTCGGGCCGGACCAGGCCCTGGCGGTGCTGGTGTTCGAGGACGGCGGGATCGAGAACCGGCTGATGCGTCTGTCCCCCGGGGTGACGCCGTCGAGCCTGCAGGAGGCGTCGAACTTCCTGAACGCGCGACTGAAGGGCCGGACCCTGGCCGAGGCCCAGACCGAGGCGGCCTCGGAACTCAAGGCCGCGAAGGCCGCCCTGGACGCCACCGCCGCCCGGCTGGTCGAGGATGGCCTGGCCGCCTGGTCCGGGGGCGAAGCGCGCGAGCGGGCCCTGATCGTGCGCGGCCGGGCCAATCTGCTGCAGGACCCCTCGGCCCTGGCGGACCTCGAACGGGTGCGCATGCTGTTCGACGATCTTGAGCAGAAGGAGCAGCTGATCGGCCTGCTCGACGGGGTGCGGGAGGCGCAGGGGCTTCGCATCTTCATCGGCTCGGAGACGCGATTGTTTTCCCTTTCGGGTTCCGCCGTGGTCGCGGCGCCCTATATGACCGGCCGACAGCGGGTGGTCGGCGCGATCGGCGTGATCGGGCCCGCCCGACTGAACTATGCCCGGGTCATTCCGTTGGTGGACTACACCGCCAAGGTCCTGGGCCGCATGCTGGACGGACAAGAGACGTGACCGATACCCATAATCCCGACTTCGACCCCGACGCCGAGCTGAACGCCGAGGCCGGTCTGGACGCCTCGCCCGGCGACGACCTCGCCCATGTCGACGCCATCCTCGCCGAGCGCGACGAATGGAAGGACAAGGCGTTGAGGGCCGTCGCCGACGCCGAGAACACCAAGCGCCGCGCCGAGCGCGAGGCCAATGACGCGCGGGCCTATGCGATCCAGCGCTTTGCCCGCGACCTGCTGGGCGTGGCCGACAACCTCCAGCGGGCTCTGGCCGCCGCTCCGGCCGGCAGCGCCGATGCGGGCGTGCAGGGCCTGGTGGCTGGCCTGGAGCTGACCGAGAAGTCGCTGCTGCAGGCCTTCGAGTCCAACGGCCTGACGCGCGTGGCGCCGGAGCCGGGCGAACGCTTCGACCCGAACGTGCACCAGGCCATGGCCGAGCAGCCCTCGACGGAGGTGCAGGGCGGCTGCGTCATGCAGACCTACCAACCCGGCTACGTCCTGTTCGGCCGCACCATCCGGCCCGCCATGGTCGTCGTCGCCGCCAAGGGCTCGGGCCCCAAGAGCGGCTATGGCGCTGAGGGCGGCGAGGAGGCGGGCGCCTCGGTGGACACCAAGGCCTGACATTCATCCCTTCTCCCCTCGGGAGAAGGAAAGCGTCTCAGAACGCTTCGCCCAGGTACACGCGCCGCACCTCGGGGTTCGAGATGATCTCCGAGGGCGAGCCCTCGAACAGCACCTCGCCGGCGTGGATGATCGAGGCGCGGTCGATGATGTCGAGCGTCTCGCGCACATTGTGGTCGGTGATCAGCACCCCGATCCCGCGCGAGGCGAGATAGCCGATGACCTCGCGGATGTCGGCGATGGCCAGGGGGTCGATGCCGGCGAAGGGCTCATCGAGCAGCATGAAGCTGGGCTCGGACGCCAGCGCGCGCGCGATCTCGACGCGACGGCGCTCGCCGCCCGACAGGCCCATGGCCGAGGCTTTCTTGAGGTGCGAGATGCGCAGCTCGTCGAGCAGGCGGTCGGTGTCCTCGGACGCCTTGCGCCGGTCGCGCTCTCGCAGCTCGACGACAGACAGGACGTTCTCCTCGACCGTCATGCCGCGGAAGATCGAGGCCTCCTGCGGCAGATAGCCGACGCCCAGCCGCGCGCGCTGGTACATCGGCTGGTTGGTGATGTCCTCGCCATCGAGATAGATCGCGCCGTAGTCGGCCGGGACCAGGCCGGTGATCATATAGAAGCAGGTCGTCTTGCCGGCTCCGTTCGGGCCGAGCAGGCCGGCCACCTCGCCACGTCGCAGGCGCAAGGACACGCTCTTGACCACGGCGCGCCCGTTGAACGAGCGGCCGACGGAATCGACG
>CAMPGL010000108.1 GCA_946885435.1 uncultured Brevundimonas sp.
GCCATCGGAGGCGGCGGCGGCGGCGGAGGGGGCAGGTCGGCCATGCCGCCAGGGCTGGCGCAGGATGCGACGGCCAGGGCCGTCAGGGAACACAGCAGAGCGCCAAGGGATTTGCGCATGAGGACGTCTCCGATCCAGCCAGCCGTCGGCACTATCCCGCCAGCGGTGCGGAGGCGTAAAGGCCGCGAGGCCTGATCTTTCATGACGGGAGCCGACCGAAGATGATCACCGATCCGGCCAGCAAGGTCCGCCACAACACCGAACGCCACCGTTTCGAGATCGCCGAGGACGGCCTGCTGGCGGTCGCCGACTACGATCCGGTCGAGGGCGCCTGGGTGTTCGGCCACACCGAGACCCCGTGCCAGTGGCAGGGCGGCGGCGTGGCCGGAGCGCTGGTTAAGGCCGGACTGGACGCCGCGCGCGAGGCCGGCGTGAAGGTGATCCCGACCTGCTCCTACGTCGCCACCTACATGAAGCGCCACCGCGAGACCCACGACCTGGTCCACCCCCGCTATCGGGCTGCGCTGGGCCTTTGATCCGGCGCCCTTAGGGGCTAACCAGCGGGCATGACCACGCAGCCTGCTCAAGACACCTGGACCGTCGCGGGACGGACCTTCACCTCGCGCCTGATCGTAGGCACCGGCAAATACGCCGACTACGCCCAGAACGCCGCCGCCGCGGAGGCCGCCGGCGCCGAGATCGTGACCGTGGCGCTGCGCCGGGTGAACCTGTCGGACCCCAGCCAGCCGATGCTGGTCGATTACGTGAAGCCTGACCGCTTCACCTTCCTGCCAAACACCGCGGGCTGCTTCACGGGCGAGGACGCGGTGCGGACCCTGCGCCTGGCGCGCGAGGCGGGCGGCTGGAACCTGGTCAAACTGGAGGTCCTGTCGGACACGCCGCACCTCTATCCTGACATGCCCGAGACGCTGCGCGCGCTGGACCTGCTGGTGAAGGACGGCTTCGACGTGATGGTCTACTGCACCGACGACGTGGTCATGGCCAAGCGGCTGGAGGAGGCGGGAGCCTCGGCCATCATGCCCGCCGCCGCGCCGATCGGCTCGGGCCTGGGCATCCAGAACCGGGTGAACATCCGCCTGATCGTCGAACAGGCCAAGGTGCCCGTGCTGGTCGACGCCGGCGTCGGCACGGCCTCGGACGCGACGATCGCCATGGAGCTAGGCTGCGACGCCGTCCTGATGAACACCGCTATCGCCGGGGCCAAGGACCCCATCCTGATGGCCTCGGCCATGAAGCACGCGGTCATCGCCGGACGGCAAGCCTATCTCGCCGGCCGCATGCCGCGCCGCATGTACGCCAGTCCGTCCAGCCCCCTTTCGGGGCTGATCTAGGCGTCGGCGAAGCGGCGGATGAGGTTGTGATAGACGCCGGTCAGCTGAACCGTCAGAGGATCGCCCTGGCCTGAGCGCCGGGCCTGCTCCTGGATCGCCTGGTCGAGGTCGAACAGCAGGGCGCGGTCCGCGTCGCTGCGCACCATGCTCTGGATCCAGAAGAAGGAGGCGATCCGCTCGCCGCGCGTCACCGGGGTCACCTGATGCAGGCTGGAGCCCGGATAGAGCACCATGTCCCCCGCGTTCAGCTTGACCGACTGGCCGCCGAACGGCCCCTCGATGATCAGTTCGCCGCCGTCGTATTCGTCTGGACCCGACAGGAACAGGGTGGCCGACAGGTCGGTGCGGACGCGAGTGTGCGTGCCTCGCACCGGCCGGATCGCATTGTCGATGTGGGTCCCGAAGCCCTCGCCCTCGCCATAGCGGTTGAACAGCGGGGGGAAGGTCCTGAGCGGCAGGGCCGCCGAGACGAACAGCGGGCTGCGGCCCAGCGCATCGATGATCCGGTCACCCAGCTCACGGGCGACCGGACTGGTTTCCGGCAGCTGGCGGTTCTTTTTGACCAGACGCGACTGTTCGCCGGCCGTGGCGTTTCCGTCGGCCCAGTCCGCCTCGGCGAGGCGGGCCCGGAAGTCGGCGACCTCCTCCGGCGTCAGGACCGACGGAATGCACAGCAGCAAGCGGAACGCCCCTAGAAGTCGTAGTCGATCCGGAACTGAACCGACCGGCCCGGCGCAATGTAGGTGAAGGGCGTCGCCGACCGATAGAGGGCGTCGTAATAGACCTCGTCCGTCACGTTCAGCACGTTGAACGAGACCTCGACATTGTCGGTCAGTTGGTAGCCGCCGAACAGGTCGAGCCGCCAGTAGGAGGGGATCTCCGTCGAGGTGGCGAACACGCCGCCGCCGTTGCGCTCCGAGTTGTAGATCGCCGTGCCGCCCAGGTTCAGCCGGTCGGTGAACTGATAGCGCGACGTCATGGTGAAGCTGGTCTCCGAGACGTTCGGGAACGACTGGCCAAGTTGAGCCGGGTTCGGGCTCTCCGTGATCTCGGTGTCCATCAGCGTGATCCCGCCGAAGACGCTCCAGCGGTCGGTGATGCTGCCGGCCACCAGAAGCTCGGCGCCGCGCACGCGCTGTTCGCCGTCCTGCGTGACCACCGCCGTCGGCCCCGAGCCGACCAGCACGCGGGCGTCGGTCTTCAGGATCTCGAAGATGGCGCCGGTCAGGCTGAGGTTGTCGTTGAACAGCGTCGCCTTGAAGCCGAGCTCGAAGGAGACGTTCCGCTCCGGATCGAGGTCGACGATGCGCGGGTCCAGCCCGCCGTAGTCCAGACCTGTCGAGTCGAGCTGCTCGCCCGAGGGATTCGAGGAGGAGGCGACGCTGGCGTAGAGCGTCAGGTCCGGCGTCGGCAGATAGGCGGCGCCCAGGTGCCAGTTGACGAAGGACGAGCTGGAGTCGCGCTCCGTCAGGGCGCCGGTGGCCACGAGCACGTCGCGGAGTTCCACGTCGTAGGTGTCGAAGCGCAGGCCGCCCAGCAGGCGCCACTGATCATTCAGGTGGATGGTGTCGAGCAGATAGACCGCGCGGCTGGCCACCTCGATCCGATTGCGGCTGACGATGCCGTTCTCGACCGTGGCCCAGGGCCGGTAGGGATCCGGGTCGTACAAGTCCTGAACCGGATTGCCGGTCGCGCCCGTGCAGGGATCGGTGGCGCATTCCGTGAAGGCGCGGCGGCGGTTCAGGATGCGCTCTCCCGAGATCTCGTAGCCGGCGACGATGGTGTGCTCCATGCCGCCGAGCACCGGCCGCCAGGTGAGCTGGCTCTGGTTGACCAGATACTCGGTGATCGCGTCGCGGCGCTTGGCGTTGGCGTTCACCGTGCCTGCGGCCGCGTCAGGCCGCTCCGGAGCCGAAGCCGTGTAGGCGTTGCCGGCGTCGCCGTAGCGCAGGATCGAGCGGAAGCTCAGGTTGTCGCTGATCCGGTAGTCGCCGGTGAGGGTGTAAACGTCGGTGTAGGACCGGCCGTAGTCGCGCTCGGTGATCCCGTAGAAATTCTCGCGATCGACCGCGAAGGGCCGGTTGTTGGCCACGTCGTAGGGCACGCCCCAGTCGGGCATGTAGTCGGTTTCCAGGTGGTAGTAGTCCACGCCCAGGCGCAGATCGACCGTCGGCGACCACTCGGCGGCGAAGGCCACGCCCCAGCGGTTGTTGTAGACCGCCTCGCGGCCAGGGACGTTCGATTCCTGGCCCATCAGGTTGAAGCGGACGGCGAGGGTGTCGGTCAGGTGCTGGCTGACGTCGATCGTGCCGCGCCACAGGCTGTCTGACCCGAGGACCAGCTCCAGGTCGCCGAAGTCGACCGGGGCCGGCTGCTTGGTGATCAGGCTGAGTGCGCCGCCGGTCGTGCCGCGGCCGGCGAAGGCCGACGACGGGCCTCGCAGGATCTCGATCTGCTCGACGCCGAAGGCGTCGCGGATGCCCACGCCCGGGTCGCGCACGCCGTCGACATAGATGTCGTTCCGCACGTCGAAGCCGCGGATGAAGAAGCGGTCGCCAAACGCGTTGCCGCCTTCGCCGGTGCCGAGCGTCACGCCCGGCTGGATGGTCATCAGCTCACGCAGGCCGCCGGCGCCGATGTCGTCGATGTACTCGGCCGACAGCACGGTGACGGACTTGGGTGTCTCATCCAGCGGCTCGGTCAGCAGCGGCGAGGCCGACCGCTCGGTGCGGTAGGGAGCCTCGGGGTCGGCGTAGGGGTGCTCGTTCAGCCGCTCGGCGATGATGTCGACGCTGTCCACAAGCGTGGAGCCCGGCTCCTGCGCCGCGATGACGGGATCGGCCGCCTGAGCGAAGGCGGGCGTCGCCGCACTGGCGACGGCAAGGGCGCCCAGGACACGAAGAGACACAGGCGCGCGGTAGTTGGACTTCACAGGATACCCCCGAAACAAGACGAGAGCGCCTGTTAGAGGCAATGAGAAGCGTTCGCAAGAAAATTGCGAACGCCTCGCAAACGCGGATCAGCGTGCGGTCGGTCCGGTCGACGCGCCCTGGGCACGGTCGATGGCGGCCTGCAGGTCCTGCGGGCTGCGGACCTCCACCAGTTCGGACCCGACGAGGAAGGTCGGGGTGCCCTGGGCGCCGATCATCTGCGCCAGCTGCATGACGTCCGACAGGTGCTGACCGGTTTCCTGGGCCGAGATGAAGGCGCGGGCGCGGGTAAGGTCGACCCCGGCCTGCGCCAGGATGGCGTCGACCGAGGCGTTGTCGATCGTCTCGGCGGCCATCAGGGCCTGGTGAACCTCGGCGTAGCGGCCCTGTTCGTTCGCGGCCAGGGCCGCGCGCGCGGCATACTCGGACAGCGGCTCGTCGCGGTCCAGGATCGGCCATTCCTTGAAGACGAACCGGACGTCCGGATTGGTGCGAACCAGCTCCATGTACGGCCCGGCGATCTGTTTGCAGTAGGGGCAGCGGTAGTCGAAGAACTGGATGACCGTGACCGCGGCGTCCTCTGGCCCGATGACCGGGTCACGCGGATCGCGCTGAAGTTGCGGCAGGTTCTGGGCGATCGTCTCGCGCGCCGCGGCCTGGATCTGGGCCATCTCCTGCTGCTGCAGGCGCTGGCTGGCCTCGCGCAGGATCTCTGGATTGTTCAGCAGCGCCTTGCGCACCTGGGGCGTCAGGCCGCCGGAGACATAGGGCGTCGCCGCCAGGATCAGCGCCAGCAGGGCGACGATCAGCGCCGCCCAGCCAGGATTGAAGCGTTCGAGGATGCTCTTCGAGCCCGAAGCGGGCGGCGTCTCTTGCGTCATCTCTGTCCTGTCAGCGGCCGCGCGCGCCAGCCTGGGCGCGGTCGAGTTCCTCGATGTCCTCGAGCGTGGCGCCCGAGGCGAGGATGATGTCCACGGCCCGGCGATAGGCGGCCGAGCCCTGTTCGAGCCGACCGCGCGCGAACACGGCGGCGCGCTGGGCCTGCTCCATTTCACGCAGGGCGAAGTGGTACTCCGCCTGGGCCAGCCGGGCCTGGCCGTCCTCGCCCATGGCCCCGTAGGCCTGCGACATCAGCAGATAGGCGAACGGATTGTCCGGTTCGTAGGCCAGCGAGCGATGAAGCTCCGCGATACCTTCCTCAGCGCGCGCGGTGTCCTCCTGGGCCAGGATCGCCTGGGCGAGGTTGAGACGCAGCAGGCCTGCCTCCGGCATCAGTTCAACGGAGCGTCGATGAGCCGGCTCAGCCTCGGCGGCGCGACCCGCCTCGAACAGGACCTGGCCCTTGAGCTCCCACAGGAAGGGGTTCTCCGGGTGCTCCTCCAGCAAGGAGTCAATCTGCGCCACCGCATCGTCGGTGTTGGCCGCGCGATAGGCGGCGATGGCCCGGGCGTAGCGCGCCTCGAACGAGGTGTCGGAGGAGGGATAGCGCGACAGGGTGTAGGCTGGCGGATTGAGGAAGGCGTAAAGCTTGGCCTGCATCACGCGGTGCTGGAACAGGCTTTCCTCGGAATCCGTCACCCCATGATTGGGCATGCCGTTCACGCGCCGGCGCAGGGCCGAAATCCGGTCGGACGACAGCGGGTGGCTGCGGAAGAAGGGGAAGCGCCGCTCGTCCGAGAACAGCTCCTGATAGCGGAACTCGTCGAAGAACTCGACAAGGCCCTGGCCCGACATGCCGGCGGCGTCGAGAGCCGTCACCGCCGCCTGGTCAGCCGCGGCCTCCTGGCTGCGCGAATAGGTGAGGGCGCCCAGGGTGCCGAAATAGCCCGAGTTGGCGATGAGCAGAGCGCCGGCGTCCGGCGCGCCTGCCAGCGCCGCGAGCACACCCAGGCCCATGGTGAGCAAGAAGGGCCTCATGCCCGCGTTGTTCATCTCGTTGCGGATGGTGTGTCCGCCCGAGAGGTGCCCTGCCTCGTGGGCCACGACGCCGTAGAACTGGTTCGGCGTGTCCGCCTCCAGGATCAGCCCGGTGTGGAAGCCCATCCGCTGGCCCTGCATGGCGAAGGCGTTCAGCGTGGGATCGCTCACCAATAGGATCGTGACGTCGTCGGGGTTCAGGCCCGAGGCTTCGAGGATCGGGTCCGCGTTGGAGCGGATGATCATCTCGATCTCGGTGTCCCGGATCAGCGACTGAGCCGTGGCCGCAGCGGGCGCCGCCAGCCACAGGCCGACGGCGGCGGCCGCCGCGATCAGACCACGCCAGGATGAGGCCCTGGATGAACACTCCGCCTACCGCCCCGTCCCCCGGATCAACGTAGCGTCGGATCAGCACAGGCGCCACCAGCCGCGTTTCGGCTTTGCAGGCGGCGCGGTGATCTCGCCGGGCAGCGGCTCGGCCGGGACCACAGGCTCGGGCTCCGGTTGAGGCTCGGGCGCCGGCTGCGGCGACGCCTCGACCACGGCGGGCTCGGGCGCCGGCTCCGGCTGAGGCTCGGGCTCCGTCACGGGCACGGCCGGGGCCGGCTCGACCTGGACATCCGCCTCGATCGGTTCGGGGGGCGCCTCCGCCGTAGTCGCGTCCGTCGCCTCGGGCGCACCCTCGGCATGGGCCTCCGGCGTCCGGCGTCGCACGCGGCGGCGCTTCGGCTGGGCCTCGGTGGCCTCGGCCGCGGCCTCGGGGCCCGGGGTCATGGGAGCTTCGGCGGCGTCGGCGACCGCTTCGGTCACGGCCGGCTTGCGCGCGTCTTCGGCCGAGCGGGCGTCCTGGGCCGGGCGGCGTTCAAGCGGGTCGAACCAGACATAGGGGTCCTCGAGGGACGGCGTGCGGCCACGGACCCAGCCATAGGCGTCACCGCCCCGGCCGCCTTCGTCCTCGCGGGACCGTCGGCCGCCGCGTCGGCCACGGCGGCGGCGGCGCGAGCCGTCGTCGTCCTCGCTGTCGGCTTCGCGCGGCGCGCGGGGCGTTTCCGCGCCGGCG
>CAMPGL010000109.1 GCA_946885435.1 uncultured Brevundimonas sp.
TGGTGGAGAAGGCCCGCAAGGGGGTGATGGAGTTCCTGCTCATCAACCACCCGCTCGACTGCCCCATCTGCGACCAGGGCGGCGAGTGCGATCTGCAGGACCAGGCCATGGGCTATGGCCGCGACGCGTCCCGCTATGCGGAGAACAAGCGCGCGGTCGACGAAAAGCACATGGGTCCGACGATCAAGACCTTCATGACGCGCTGCATCCAGTGCACGCGCTGCGTCCGGTTCGTGACCGAGGTCGCCGGCGTGTCCGACATCGGCCTGCTGTCGCGGGGCGAGGGCGCCGAGATCTCGACCTATCTGGAAAAGTCGGTCGACAGCGAGCTGTCGGGCAACGTCAACGACCTGTGCCCCGTCGGCGCCCTGACGCACCGGCCCTGGCAGTACCACTACCGCCCGTGGGAGCTGAAGAAGACCGAGTCCATCGACGTGATGGACGCGCTGGGCTCCAACATCCGCGTCGACAGCCGCGGACCCGAGGTGATGCGCATCCTTCCGCGGGTGCACGAGGGCATCAATGAGGAGTGGCTGGCCGACCGCAGCCGCTATGGCGTCGACGGCCTGCTGCGCCGCCGCCTGGACCGCCCGTGGATCCGAGAGAACGGCAAGCTTCGTGAGGCCAGCTGGGCCGAGGCGCTCAGCGTCGTGGCCGGCAAGCTGAACGCCGCCGCCCCGGACCGCATCGGCGCCATCGCCGGCGATCTGCAGGACGCGGAGTCGATGAAGGCGACGCTGGACCTTTTCCGGTCGCTGGGCTCCGCCAACACCGACTGCCGTCAGGACGGTTCGGCGCTCGGCGTCGGTCCACGCGAGGGCTGGCTGTTCAATAGCGGCCTGGCCGGCATCGAACAGGCCGACGCGATCCTGATGATCGGCGTCGATCCCCGCCGCGAGGCGCCGCTGCTGAACGCGCGTCTGCGCAAGGCCTGGCTGAAGGGCGGGCTTGAGACCGCGCTCATCGGGGCTAAGGCGGACCTGACCTTCGACTACGCCTGGCTCGGCGCCGGGGCCCAAACCCTCGCCAAGCCGCCGAAAGGCTCGCTGGACTTCATGTCCAGAGCCGAGCGCCCGGCGATCATTGTCGGCTCGGCGGCCCTGTCAGGCCTGAATGGCGAGGCGGTGCTGAACGCGGTCGGCGCCCTGGCCAGGAAGCTGGGCGTGGTGAAGGACGGCTGGAACGGCTTCAACGTGCTGCATTCGGCCGCGTCTCGCGTGGCCGGCCTGGACATGGGCTTCGTCCCCGGCGCCGGCGGCCTATCGACGCGCGAGATGCTCAAGCCCGGCGCGCTGGACGTGCTGTTCCTGCTGGGCGCCGACGAGGTCGAGAGCTCGGCCACGGGCGCCCTCAAGGTCTACCTCGGTAGCCACGGCGACCGCGGCGCGCATGGCGCCGACGTCATCCTGCCGGGCGCG
Source organism: uncultured Brevundimonas sp. (assembly GCA_946885435.1). The sequence goes on from CAMPGL010000109.1 coordinate 1,419, forward strand.
GCCTATACCGAAAAACCGGGCCTCTACGTCAACACCGAGGGCCGGGTTCAGATGGCCGAACGCGTGGTCTTCCCGAAGGGCGACGCCAAGGAAGACTGGACCATCCTGCGGGCCCTGTCCGAGGTCATGGGCAAGACCCTTCCGTACGACACCCTGGACCAGCTGCGTGAGCGGCTGATGGGCGAGCATCCGACCTTCGGTCGCATCGACTATGTGCCGGAGCCGGCTTCGTTCGACGTCGGCGCGCTCGGCAAGAAGGGCGACCTGGGCGACGCGGCGTTCAACGCGCCCGTCGAGGACCCGTACATGACCAATCCCATCCTGCGCGCGAGCGACGTGATGGCCGAGCTGTCGGCCGAGCGCGTCCAGCCCCGGCTGATGGCGGCGGAGTAGGCGATGGAATTCTGGACCACCCCCCTCGGCTGGACCCTGATCACCGCCGGCCAGATCCTGCTGGTCACGGTCGGCATCCTGATCTCGCTCGCCTTCCTGCTGCTGGCGGACCGGAAGATCTGGGCCGGCGTGCAGATGCGCAAAGGCCCGAACGTGGTCGGCCCGTTCGGCCTGCTCCAGTCGTTCGCGGACTTTTTCAAGTTCGTGCTGAAGGAGGTCATCGTCCCGGCCGGCGCCGACAAGACGGTGTTCCTGCTGGCGCCGCTGATCACCTTCATCCTGGCCTTCATCGCCTGGGCTGTGATCCCGTTCGCCCCGGGCTGGGTGATCTCCGACCTGAACGTCGGGATCCTCTACATCTTCGCGATCAGTTCGCTGGGCGTGTACGGCATCATCATGGGCGGCTGGGCTTCGAACTCGAAGTACCCGTTCCTGGGATCGCTGCGCTCGGCGGCGCAGATGGTGTCCTACGAGGTCTCGATCGGCCTGGTGATCATCAACGTCATCCTGCTGGCCGGCAGCATGAACCTGACCCAGATCGTCAACCAGCAGTCGGGCTGGATCTGGAACTGGTACGCCTTCGGCGGGGGGCTCGCGACCCTGCCGCTGATCGTGGTGATGTTCCCGATGGCGATCATCTTCTTCATCTCGGCCCTGGCCGAGACGAACCGGCCGCCGTTCGACCTGCCCGAGGCCGAGTCCGAACTCGTGGCCGGCTATCAGGTGGAATACAGCTCGACCCCGTACCTGCTGTTCATGATCGGCGAGTACGCCAACATCGTCTTCATGTGCGCGATGATCACCCTGCTGTTCTTCGGCGGGTGGAATCCGGGCTTCCCGACCGACTTCCTGGCCAGCTGGCCTGAGTGGGTCGCCAACCTGTTCTACTTCGGCGTCTTCTTCGTGAAGACGGTGTTCTGGTTCACCATGATCGCCATGGTGAAGGCCTTCGTGCCGCGCTACCGCTACGACCAGCTGATGCGGCTGGGCTGGAAGATCTTCCTGCCGACCTCGCTGGTGGCCGTGGTGCTCGTCGCGGCCTGGCGCGTGTTCGGGGTCCAGGGATGATGCGACTCGCCGTCATCGGCCTGGCGCTCATGGCGGGCGCCTGCACCATCGACGGGCCGGAGCCGGGCTCGACCAGCGTCATCGCCGAGCTGGAGCGCCAGGAGCGCATCCGCCAGCAGCAGGCGGAGCGGGACCGACTGTGTTCCATGCTCGACCGCGAGAGCGACCGCTACGAGCGTGACTGCGAGCGGAGCAACCGATGAAGGCCCGCCTGGCGATCGCCTGCGCGCTTGTGCTGACGCTGACCGGCTGCATGGGCACGATCCAGCACCGCGAGAGCGGCGGCCACTATTGCCGGGCGGACGTGCGCTGCCCGTACGGAGACTTCTGATGCTGAACCGTATCGCCCAGGCCGCCAAGGGCGCGATGATGCTGGACGTGATCGGCGCCGTCGGCCTGTCGGTGAAGTACATGCTGCGGCCCAAGGCCACGGTGAACTACCCGTTCGAGCGCAACCCGCAGTCGCCCCGCTTCCGCGGCGAGCATGCGCTGCGCCGCTATCCGAACGGGGAAGAGCGTTGCATCGCCTGCAAGCTGTGCGAGGCCGTGTGCCCCGCCCAGGCGATCACCATCGAGGCCGAGCCGCGCGCCGACGGCAGCCGCCGCACGACCCGCTACGACATCGACATGGTCAAGTGCATCTACTGCGGCCTGTGCCAGGAGGCCTGCCCGGTGGACGCCATCGTCGAGGGCCCGAACCTCGAGTTCGCCACCGAGACCCGCGAGGAGCTCTACTACGACAAGGAGCGCCTGCTCGCGAACGGCGACCGCTGGGAACGCGAGATCGCCAAGATGCTCGAGATGGACGCGCCGTACCGATGAGCCACCCCTCACACCAATCCCGCCTTGGCAGTCAGGAAGGGCGCAGTTTAGAAGGCGCCCCGAACCCGCGCGACTCGCTGCGCGCCGTGGGAGCCTCGTCTTGATCGCCGCGATCGCCTTCTATGTCCTGTCCGCCGTCAGCGTGATCGCGGCCCTTCGGGTCGTGCTGGCGTCGAACCCCGTGCACTCGGTGCTGTGGCTGATCACGTCGTTCTTCTCGGCGGCCGGCCTGTTCGTGCTCATGGGTGCGGAGTTCCTCGCCATGCTGCTGGTCGTCGTCTACGTCGGCGCGGTGGCGGTGCTGTTCCTGTTCGTCGTCATGATGCTGGACGTCGACTTCCTGAAGCTGCGCGAGGGCTTCGCCCGCTACCTCCCGTTCGCGACCGTGGTGGCGGCGGTGCTGCTGATCGAGATGATCCTGGTGTCCTCGGCGGTGGCGTCGCGGGGCGCGGCCCGCGGGGCCGAGCCCATCGCGCTGAACCCGGACATGACGAACGCCGAGGCCATCGGGCGGGTGCTCTACACGGACTACGTCTACATCTTCCAGGCGGCCGGCGTGGTGCTCCTGGTGGCCATGATCGGGGCCATCGTCCTGACGCTCCGGCACAAGCCGCACGTGCGTCGCCAGGTCATCGCCGATCAGGTCGGCCGCGACCGCAAGAAGGCCGTGGCGATGACCCAGCCGGTCACCGGCCAGGGCATGCGTCCGGAGGACCTCGTATGACCATCGGTCTCGCCCACTATCTGGCGGTCGCCGCGATCCTGTTCACCATCGGGGTCTTCGGCATCTTCGTGAACCGCAAGAACGTCATCATCATCCTGATGTCGATCGAGCTGATCCTCCTGGCCGTGAACATCAACTTCGTGGCCTTTTCGACGCACCTGAACGACGTGGCCGGCCAGATCATGGCGATGTTCGTCCTGACGGTCGCGGCGGCGGAGGCCGCCGTCGGCCTGGCCATCCTGGTGACCTTCTTCCGCAACCGCGGCGATATCGCGGTCGACGACGCCTCCGTGATGAAGGGCTGACGCGTGCCGATCGAAACCCTCGTCACTATCGGCGTCTTCGCGCCGCTGATCGGCGCCATGATCGCCGGCCTGAGCGGCCGCCGCATCGGCGACACGGCCTCGATGGCCGTGACCACGGGCCTGCTGTTCCTGTCGTGCGCCATCGGCTGGTACGTCTTCAGCCAGCACACCTGGGGCGGGCTCGAGGCCTTCACGCTCCGGCTGCTGCCCTTCATCAACATCGGCGACTTCCAGTCGACCTGGTCGATCCGGATCGACGCCCTGTCGGCGGTGATGCTGATCGTGGTCACCACCGTCTCGGCGCTCGTGCACCTGTACAGCTGGGGCTACATGGCGGAGGACCCGGACAAGCCGCGGTTCTTCGCCTACCTGTCGCTGTTCACCTTCGCCATGCTGGCGCTGGTGACCGCCGCCGACTTCATGCAGCTGTTCTTCGGCTGGGAAGGCGTGGGCCTGGCGTCCTATCTGCTGATCGGATTCTGGTTCAAGAAGCCGACGGCCTCGGCCGCCGCCATCAAGGCCTTCGTGGTCAACCGGGTCGGCGACTTCGGCTTCGCGCTCGGGATCATGACCGTCTTCTGGATGTTCGGCACGATCGAGTTCGCCGAGCTGTTCCCGATGATCGAGGCCCGCGCGGGCACGACCTGGGAGTTCCTGGGCTACAGCTGGTCGGCGCTCGATCTCGCCGGTTTCCTCCTGTTCATCGGCGCCATGGGCAAGTCGGCCCAGTTCTTCCTGCACACTTGGCTGCCGGACGCGATGGAAGGCCCGACGCCGGTCTCGGCCCTGATCCACGCCGCCACCATGGTGACCGCGGGCGTGTACATGGTCTGCCTGCTCAGCCCGATCTACGAGTATGCGCCGGTCGCGGCCCAGATCATCGCGGTCACCGGCGCGGTCACGGCCCTGTTCGCCGCGACGGTCGGCCTGGCCCAGAACGACATCAAGCGGGTCATCGCCTATTCGACCTGTTCGCAGCTCGGCTACATGTTCTTCGCGGCGGGCGTCGGCGCCTACCAGGCGGCCATGTTCCACCTGTTCACCCACGCCTTCTTCAAGGCCTTGCTGTTCCTGGGCGCCGGATCGGTGATCCACGGCATGCACCACGAGCAGGACATGCGGAAGATGGGCGGGCTGATGAAGCTCCTGCCGATCACCTATGCGGCCATGACCATCGGCACCATCGCCATCACCGGCCTGGGCGTGCCCGGCTACGGCGGCTTCGCCGGCTTCTATTCGAAGGACTCGATCATCGAGAGCGCCTTCGCCGCGGCCTCCACCGGCCATTCGGCGGTCGGCTACTTCGCCTTCTTCGTGGGCGTGCTCGCCGCGGGCCTGACGGCCTATTATTCCTGGCGGCTGGTCATCATGACCTTCCACAACAAGCCGGTTTGGAAGCACGAGGACGCGCACCACGCCGACGACCACGCCACCGCGGCCCAGCTGGAGACCCACTCCGAGCCGCTGGCCGACGATCACCACGCGCACGACGACCATCACCACCACGGCCCACTGAAGCCGCACGAGAGCCCGCTGACCATGCTGGTGCCGCTGCTGGTGCTGTCGGTGGGCGCCGTGGCCGCGGGCCTGGTCTTCGCGCCCTGGTTCATCGGGCACCACGAGCACGACTTCTGGCACGGCGCGATCTACGTCTCGGAGCACAACCACGTGCTGCACGACAGCCACGACGTTCCGACCTGGGTGAAGTGGTCGCCGCTGATCCTCACACTGATCGGCTCGGCCTTCGCGATCTGGATCTATGTCATCAAGGAAGGGCTGGCGCGCCGCATGGCCGAGCGCTCGGGCCCGCTGCACGCCTTCTTCTACAACAAGTGGTTCTTCGACGAGGCCTATGACTTCATCTTCGTGCGCGGCGCCAAGGCCGTCGGCGACCTGTTCTGGAAGGTGGGCGACGTGCGCCTGATCGACGGGCTGGGCCCGAACGGCGCGGCCTGGGCCTCGCTGAAGTCGGGAGGGCGGCTGTCCAAGCTGCAGTCCGGCTATGTGTACCACTATGCGTTCGTGATGCTGCTGGGGGTCGCCGGACTCCTCGCCTTCGCCTTCAGCCTGGCGAGCTAGGCCGATGCCCTACATCCTCAGTATCGTCACCTTCCTGCCGCTGGTCGGCGCCGCCGCGATCCTGCTGACGCGCCTGGCGGCCGGCCGCGCCGAGCCGCACGCGCTGGACAACAGCGCCCGCTGGATCGCGCTGATCACCACGCTCGTGACCCTGGCCGTCTCGGTCCTGCTGGTCGCGCAGTTCGACGCCTCGGACCCAGGCTATCAGTTCGTCGAGTACGTGCCGTGGTTCGCGGGCGCGGCCTACCACCTGGGCGTCGATGGCATCTCGATCCTGTTCGTCCTGCTGACGGCCTTCCTGATGCCGTTGTGCATCCTGGCCAGCTGGAAGCCGATCACCCAGCGGGTGGTCGAATACATGATCGCCTTCCTGGTGCTGGAGACCCTGGTCATCGGCG
>CAMPGL010000110.1 GCA_946885435.1 uncultured Brevundimonas sp.
CCTGAGCCCGTCGGACGATCCCATCGCCCAGGACAGATTCCAGGACGACACCGGCCAGGGATTCATCGGCCTGATCCGCAGCCTCGCGGACGCCGCGGGGCCCGACGGCCTGACGCTGGGAGAGATACGGGACCGGCTGGACGAGCGCAGCTTCGGCCTGATGATCCTGGTGCTGGCGGTGCCGTGTCTGGTGCCGGCGCTCTATGGGGTGCCGCAGGTGGTGGGCATTCCGATCCTGATCCTGGCGGGGCAGCTGCTCTTGGGCCGCAACGAGCCGTGGCTGCCGGACGCCCTGCTGCGGCGGCGCGCGCCGAAAGCCTGGCTGGAGCGGATGGCGAGCTTCGCGGAAAAGCGCATGGGCTGGTTCGAGCGGCTGTCGCGGCCGCGCCTGAAGGCCTTCGCCTGCGGGGCGGGAGAACGCTTCGCCGCCGTCTTCATCATAGTGGCGACCGTAGCCATCGTGCTGCCCCTGATGAACACCGTGCCGTCAGTCGGCCTGGCGCTGATCGCGGTCGGGCTGATCCAGCGCGACGGGCTGTTCGTGGTGGGAGGGGCGGCGGTGGCCACGCTTTGGGCGCTCGCCATCGCCGTGGTGGCCACCGGCGTGGCCTATGGGGCGAGCTGGGCGACCAATCTTCTGCCGTGATCTGGTGGCCTGAAAGCCAATCGACGCCGATCTTTCGTCACGCTAAGGACGCCGCATGTCGTTTCTGCGAGCACTGCTACGCTGGTGGGCTGTCTGGGCGCTGGTCGCCGCAGCCGGCATGCTCGGGGCGGCGCACGGGTTCGAGCGCTTCGAGGGCCTGGCGCCGTGCCCGCTGTGCCTGCAGCAGCGCGAGGCCTATTGGGCCGCCATTGCGGTGGCGGGTCCCGCGGTCATCTGGACGCTGATCAGCAGGGCGACGGGCACGCCGCGGCTGGCGGCCTTCTTCCTGTTCGTGGCCTTCGGCACGGGCGCCTTCATCGCGACCTTCCACGCGGGCGGCGAGCAGGGCTGGTGGGAGCTGCCCGCGACCTGCATGGGCGTGCAGGGCCCGATCGACACCGGATCGCTGCTCGAGAGCCTGCGGGCGCCGCAGACGACGCCGAGCTGCGGCGAGATCGCCTGGTCCTGGGCCGGCCTGTCGATGGCCGCCTGGAACGCGGTGATCTCCGTCGTGCTGGCGATCCTCAGCCTGCTGGCCGCGGCGCGCCCGCGCGACGCCCGCGCCCCGAGGCTGTTCAATGAGCCGTAGCGTTCAACTGCCGCGCCCCGGCCGGGGCCAGGTCGCCGGCCGCCTGCGCGAGATGCTGCGCGTCGACCACGCCGGCGAGATGGCGGCGGTCCAGATCTATCGCGCCCAGAAGGACGTCTTCCGCGCCGCCGGCCGCACCGACATGGCCGAGGACATGGCCCGCATGGAGAGCGAGGAGCAGGTCCACCTCGACCGTTTCAATGCGCTCCTGACCGAGCACAACACGCGCCCGACCCTCATGACGCCCATCTGGCGGCTGGCCGCCTACGGCCTGGGCGTCGGCACCGCCCTGATGGGCGAGAAGGCGGCCCACGCCTGCACCGAGGCGGTCGAAACCGTCATCGCCGAGCACTACGCCGACCAGGCCGAGGAATGGGAAGGCCGCGACCCCGCGCTCGCCGAAGAGTTCCGCAGCTATCGGGACGATGAGCTGAGGCACCACGACCACGCGGTCGAGCAGGGCGCGCACGAGGCGCCGGGCTATTCGGCGCTGACGGCGGTGATCAAGGCCGGGTGCCGGCTGGCGATCAAGGTGAGCGAGAAGGTCTAGCTCTCGTCTCCGCTCCCATCGCGGAGGCGATGGGGAGGACAGATCAGCGCGAAGCGATGATCAGGAGGGGCTCCCTCCGCTGCTCCGGCGCCTCGCGGCGGCCGACCCCTCCACCACTTCGTGGTCCCCCTCCCCATTCCTTCGTCATGGGGAGGAGACGACCGCTATCGCACATCAAACGCCATCAGCAGCGTCCGCTGGCTGGCGTTGAAGTTGTCGTCAGACAGAATGTAGAGCCGCACCCCGCCGTCCGGCCGCCGCACGGCGGCGAGGCCTTCGAAGTTGTCGACGGTAGCGGGGGCGGTGAACCGGGCCAGCGAACGCCAGGGATTCGGAGCGGCGCGGAAGCGGTCGATGTCGAGGCTCTGGATGTGGATCGTGTTGGTGTTGCGGGCCGAGTGGTAGGCGCGCTCCAGGATGAAGACGTCCGGGCCGCCCGGCTCCAGGGCCAGCGATACGACTCGCAGATCGTCGTCCTGCAGCGGCTCCCCCGGCGGCCGCGTCCAGGTCTCGCAGGTGATCTCACAACGCCACAGGCCGCCCGATTCGCCTGCCGCCCAGAAGGCGTCGGCTTCGCCCGCCGCCGCGATCCCCTCCATCCCGTCGTTCTCGGTGAAGGCGAAGTCTGGGATGACCCGCTCGCCCAGCCAGCGGCCGTCGGACCCGTCGTAACGCCAGACGCGGTGGTCGCGCTCGAAGCTGATCAGCAGCTCGCCGTTGGGCATGCGGGTCAGGCCTTCGGCGTCGGCGAGATATTTGGGGATCAGCGGCTGGCCGTCGGGGTCTTCCAGCGGCCGGACCTCGACGCCCTCGACGCCGGTCAGGCGTCCGTCGGCGCCCAGGACGACGCGGCCGCGCACGAGCAGGCCCTCATCGCCAATGCTCCAGAAGTCGAGGCCGTTGTCGGCGAAGTCGATGTCCGACAGGCCGTGCAGGCGGTTGAAGCCGGAGCGGATCTCGAGCCCGCCGGCATAGACCAGAGCCTGGGTTCCGTCCTCTAGCGCGGGCGCGTTCAGGGGCACGGGCGTGGTGGTGACGGCGACCGGCGTCCAGGCGTCGGGCAGCGGGTCCTCGGCGAAACGGACGGCCTCGCGCAGCGCCTCACTGGCGGCGTGCCGCGCCTGCCAGCCGACCTCGGGCGTGGTCGCGCAGGCGGCGAGGAGGAGGGCGAGGAGCGGCCCGATGAGGGATCGGCCCCTTCTCCCCTCGGGGGAGAAGGTGTCATGCGAAGCATGACGGTTGAGGGGGGTGGTCGTTCTGTCCTGATGGTCCGACGATCGTGACACTGAAGCAGCCCCCTCATCCGACCGCCTCTGGCGGCCACCTTCTCCCCCGAGGGGAGAAGGAATTGCGTTTTTGATCAAGCGGCTTTTCGCGTCCGCCGCCGGCGAGGGGCGGCGTCATCATGTTCGAACAGTTCGGCCAACTTCTCGACCATGACGCCGCCGAGCTGCTCGACGTCCACGATGGTCACGGCCTTGCGGTACCAGCGGGTCACGTCGTGACCGATGCCTATGGCGAGCAGTTCGACCGCGTCGTCGCTCTCGATCTCGGCGATGACCTGGCGCAGGTGCCGGTCGAGGTACAGCGCCGCGTTGGCCGACTGGGTCGAGTCGTCCACCGGCGCCCCGTCGGAGATGACCATCAGGATGCGGCGCTGCTCCATGCGGCCGGCCAGCCGCTCGCGCGCCCACATCAGGGCCTCGCCGTCGATGTTTTCCTTGAGCAGGCCCTCACGCATCATCAGGCCGAGGTTCTTCTTGGCCCGGCGCCAGGGGGCGTCGGCGGCCTTGTAGACGATATGGCGGATGTCGTTCAGGCGGCCCGGCATGGCGGGCTTTCCGGCCTCGACCCAGGCGGTTCGGCTCTGGCCGCCCTTCCAGGCGCGGGTGGTGAAGCCGAGGATCTCCGTCTTGACGCCGCAGCGCTCGAGCGTGCGGGCCAGGATGTCGGCGCATACCGCCGCCACCATGATCGGCCGGCCGCGCATCGAGCCGGAATTGTCGAGCAGGAGGGTCACCACCGTGTCGCGGAACGGCGCCTCGCTCTCCTCCTTGAAGCTGAGCGGCGAGGTCGGGTCGGTGATCACCCGCGTGAGGCGCGCGGTGTCCAGCACGCCTTCCTCGAGGTCGAACATCCACGAGCGGCTCTGCTGGGCCAGCAGGCGGCGCTGCAGCTTGTTGGCGAGCCGCGCCACCACGCTCGACAGGCTGGTCAGCTGCTGGTCCAGCAGAGCTCGCAGGCGACCGAGCTCGACCGGGTCGCACAGGTCCTCCGCGTCGATGACCTCGTCGAAGCGGGTGGTGAAGATGCGATAGGCGCGCGCGTCGCGGCCGTCGTCGGACAGTTCGGGCCGGTTCGGGATTTCGCCTTCGGACGTGGCTTCGGAGCCGTCGTCCTCGGTCGGCTCGGCCTCGGCCAGGCCCTCGGCGGAGCGCTCTGACATGGCCGACTCGTCCTGGTCCTCCGAGGCGCTGTCGCCCTCGGATTCGCCGCCGCCGGCGTCCGGCTCCTCGTCCTCGCCGCTGTCGGGCTCGGGCTGGTCCTCGCCGGGCTGATCCTCGCCTTCCTGGTCGGAGGTGTCCTCGACGCTGTCGGGCGCGGGGTCGAGGTCGAGGTCCCGCAGCGCCTGGCGCAGCAGTTTGCCGAAGGCTTCCTGGTCCTCGATCGCGGCCTCCAACTGGTCCAGGACCGGGCCGGCCTTCGAGTCGATCTCGGCGCGCAGGGCCTCGACCCGCTCGCGGGCCGCGGGCGGCGGGGCGTCGCCGGTCAGGCGCTCGCGCACCATCAGGGCCAGGGCCTCGTCCATGGCCGGGGTCTTGTCGACGCGCGGCGCCATGGGCCGGGCCAGCCGCGCCTCGAGCGCGGCGGTCAGGTTGGCGCGAACGCCTTCCAGCGCTCGAGCTCCCAGGGCGTCCACGCGCGCGGATTCCACGACCTCGAAGGCGCGGGCCGCGGCCGGATCGGCCGGCCGCAAGCGACTGTGCAGGGCGTCGTCGTGGTGTGCGACGCGGAGCGCCAGCTGGTCGGCCTGACCGCGCAGGGCCTGGGCCTCGGGCGAGGCCAGATCGCGCGGCGGATGCGGCAGATAGGCGACGCCGTCGCGCACCTGGGCGGTCTCGCCGCCGTAGGCCACCTCCATGTCCGGCCTTTCGGCGAGCGCGCGGGCGGCGTGCGCCAGGGCGCGCTTGAAAAGTTCCGCCGGACTCTCGGAGGGAGGCATGGGGACGATCTAGGACCTATCGGCCCGGGAGGAAACGGCGATCAGGAAATCCAGGTGGTCCGGCACTCGCGCACCGTCCAGCCGGCGAAGCCCGAGAGCATGTCGCACTCATAGCCCATGCCGGCCAGCGGCCCGTGCATGATGCCGGTGACCACCGTGGCGCCGCGGCTGTGATAGCGGGGCTCCTCGAACTTCACCCACTGCACGCGGCCGGGCATGGAGGGGCTGCGCGGATTATAGGTCTCGTGGAAGGGCACGCCCAGCCGGTCCCAGTCGCACGTCAGGCGGTAGACGCCGCCGTCGTCGGACTCGACAGGGTTCCAGAGGGGCGGCGGCGGGTTTTCCTGAAAGCGATAGTGCTCGCGCGCGATGGCCGCGAAGATGGCGCAGTCGTCGCCGGTCGAGGTGCGGACGGGACCCGTTGGCCCCGGCGCGGGCGGCGGCACGGTGGCGCAGGCGGCGAGAAGGGCGCAGGCGGCGAGAAGGGTGCAGGCGCCGAGCGGCGCGAAGTGCTTATGGATCATGGCCAAGCCTCTAGCCGAGCCGACCGGCTCCGCAAGCTTGAACGTTGAAACGGCCCTCGGGCTCCGCTCAGACCGGGACGCGGGCCAGCACGCGCTGCAGGCCCTCAAGCACGGGCAGGCGCGCCTCGGGCGTACCGGAGCCCATGGTGATGAGCAGGCGCAGCGCCCGCACGTGGACCGCCACCGCACGTTCGTCGCATGGGGAGCCGGTGCGCTCATATCGATCGACCAGTTCGCACAGGCTGTAGGCGGCCGTGCAGACGTCCTCAAGGTCGAAGGGCCCGGCGTTGTCGAGCACCCCGGTGCCGCCGGCGTAGAGCTGGCGGAGATAGCCCGAACGATCGTCGCCCATGCCCGCCTCGACCAGCGCCTCCAGGACCCGGATCTGGCCGTCGATGAGGCTCATCGCCTCGGCGCGCATCGGCTCAAGGTCCAGTTTCGCGGTGTTGAGCGCCTTGCGGACCGTGACGCCGCCCGGCTGTTCGATCAGCGAGCTGAGCCGAGGCTTTTTCCGAATCCACTGAATGACGGACATCAGGCGGCGCTCCCCTCGGACGATTTCGCCTGGGACGTGAGCATCGCGATCCGATTGGCGCGACGTTCGTCCCCAAGCTCCCGCTCTTCTTCCCTGAAGCGGCGGTCAGGTCCGGCGTAGCCGGGAGCGATTAAGAATTGCCGAGGAGAGCGCGCCACCCACAGGATTCGGTCGAGCAGCACCGTCGGGCTGATCGGGCGGGCGATGGTGAAGTTCGCGCCGCAGTCGCGCGCGGCCAGGATGCGGGACCGACGCGTGTGGCTGGCCAGCAGGATGATCGGGATATAGGCGTTGGGATCGCTGCCTGAGGCGCGCAGCCCCCTGACGAGGTCGTAGCCGTCCTTGCCCGGCATGTCGCAATCGACGATGGCGAGGTCGATGACCTCGGTGGCCAGGATTTCCTCGGCCTCGGCCGCGGACCGGCACTGGTAGCGGGTGCGCACGCCGAAGGCGAGAAGCGCCTGGCAGGTCAGCTGCAGCGAGAAGCTGCAGTCGTCGACCACCAGCACGCTGACCCGACTCAGGTTGAAAATCGAATTGAGGTCCGGGCCGTTTCCGCTCAATGACGCACTCCCGGTCCCCGGATATCGGCGTCACATGTAGGCTGTTTTACTTAAGGAAAACTTGCCATTTCAGCTGAGCCGGCCGATGGCGTAAAATCGCTGGGCGCGCTGCTCCCGCAACTGATCAGGCGTCAGGCCGTTCAGCGCCTCAAGCTCTTCCTCGACCGCATCGCCGACGGCCTGGATGGCCGCGTCACGGTCGGCGTGGGCGCCGCCCTGAGGCTCGGGAATGGTGCGGTCGACGATGCCCAGACCCATCAGATCGGGGGCGGTGATCTTCATGGCGGCCGCGGCGTCCTTCGCGCGCGAGCCGTCCCGCCACAGGATCGAGGCGGCGCCCTCGGGGCTGATCACCGAATAGATGGAGTGCTCGAGCATCAGCACCCGGTTGGCGGCGGCCAGGGCGATGGCGCCGCCCGAGCCGCCCTCGCCGGTGATGGTGGCGATCATCGGCGTGCCCAG
>CAMPGL010000111.1 GCA_946885435.1 uncultured Brevundimonas sp.
GGTCGGCCTGACCCCCGAGGAGGTCCTGCCGCCCAGCCTGCTGGAAGAGGAAGCCGAGGCGACCACCGAGGACGTGGCGGAGGAAACCGCGACCCCGGCCGAGCCGGACGCCTCCTAAGGCCCCTTCTCCCCTTGCGGGAGAAGGTGTCATGCGCAGCATGACAGATGAGGGGTCGCGCCGGCGATTCCGCTTCTGAGGTTAGGACAGCGGCACCGCTTGACCGAGAGGGCTCGTCGACCCCTCATCCGACCCGCTTCGCGGCCCACCTTCTCCCGCAAGGGGAGAAGGGAATTTACGCCGCCGCCCCTCGATCCGACTGCCCCGGGATGTAGTTGAGGATCGGTGACAGCCAGCGTTCGGCGGTCGTCACGTCCCAGCCCTTGCGCCGCGCATAGTCCTCGACCTGGTCGCGGTCGATCTTGCCCACCCCGAAGTAATGGCTCTCCGGATGCGCGAAATAGAGGCCTGAGACCGAGGCCGGGGGCGTCATGGCGTAGCTTTCGGTCAGGGCCATGCCGGCGTTGGCGCCCGCGTCGAGCAGGCGGAACAGGGTCGCCTTCTCCGTATGGTCGGGCTGGGCGGGATAGCCGGGCGCGGGGCGTATGCCCTCGTACTTCTCGGCGATCAGCTCCTCGATGGTCGCGGCCTCGTCCGGCGCATGGCCCCACAAGGTGGTGCGGACCTCCTTGTGCAGCCGCTCGGCGAAGGCTTCGGCCAGCCGGTCGGCGAGCGCGGTGGCCAGGATGGCGGAATAGTCGTCGCCCTTCGCCTTGAACTCGGCGGCCTTCTCCAGCTCGCCGTGACCGGCGGTGACGGCGAAGGCGCCGATCCAGTCCTCGCCGTCCTCGGCCACGAAGTCCGAGACGCACAGGTTCGGCTTGCCGTTCGACTTGGCGATCTGCTGGCGAAGGCCGTGGAAGCGGGCCAGTTCCTGTGTCCGGCCCTCGTCGGCCCAGACCACGATGTCGTCGCCGCGCGCATTGGCGGGCCAGAAGCCGACCACGCCGCGGGCAGTGAACCACCGCTCCTCGATGATCCGCCTCAGCATGGCCTGGGCGTCCTTGAACAGGTCGCGCGCGGCCTCGCCGACGATCTCGTCTTCCAGGATCTGCGGATACCGCCCGATCAGCTCCCAGCTGGCGAAGAAGGGCGTCCAGTCGATGTGCTCGGCCAGATCCCCCAGATCCCAGGCGTCGAACGCCTTCACTCCCTGGAACGACGGCCGGGGCGGCAGACCGTTTCCGGACGGCCGGAAGCGGTTGGCCCGCGCCTGCTCCAGACCGGCGCGCGCCTTGACCTCCTGGCCGCGCGCGTACTGCTCGCGGATGCGGATGTACTCGTCGCGCGTGGCGGCCTCGTTCTTGGCCCGCTCGGTCGGCGACAGCAGGCCCGATACGACTCCCACCGCGCGCGAGGCGTCGATGACGTAGGTGGTTGAGCCCCGCCGGTAGGCCGGTTCGATCTTCACCGCCGTGTGGGTCCGGCTGGTCGTGGCGCCGCCGATCAGCAGCGGGATGTCGAAGCCGCGCCGCTCCATCTCGGAGGCCACGAAGACCATCTCGTCCAGGCTCGGCGTGATCAGGCCCGACAGGCCGACGATGTCGACCTTGTGCTTCTCGGCCTCGTCCAGGATGCGGTCGGCCGGGACCATGACGCCGAGGTCGATGACCTCGTAGTTGTTACACTGCAGCACGACGCCGACGATGTTCTTGCCGATGTCGTGGACATCGCCCTTCACCGTCGCCATCAGGATGCGGCCGGCCTGCTCGCGCGGCTTTCCGGCCTTCTCGGCCTCCATGTAGGGCTCGAGCCAGGCGACGGCCTGTTTCATCACCCGGGCCGACTTCACCACCTGCGGCAGGAACATCTTGCCAGAGCCGAACAGGTCGCCGACGACGTTCATCCCGTCCATCAGCGGACCTTCGATGACGTGCAGCGGCCGCTCGGCCGCCTGGCGCGCCTCCTCGGTGTCATGCTCGATCCAGTCGGTGATGCCGTGGACCAGGGCGTGCTCGATCCGCTTGCCCACCGGCGCCTCGCGCCACTTCAGGTCGACGACCTGGGCCTGGCCCTTCTCGCCCTTGTAGCGCGGCGCCATGTCGACCAGCCGCTCGGTGTTCGAGACGTTGGTCCGCTGCGGCCGGTTCAGGATCACGTCCTCGACCGCCTCGCGCAGCACCGGGTCGATGTCGTCATAGACCGGCAGGTCGCCGGCGTTGACGATGCCCATGTCCATGCCCGCCTGGATGGCGTGGTACAGGAACACCGAGTGGATCGCCCGCCGCACCGGCTCGTTGCCGCGGAAGCTGAACGACACGTTCGACACCCCGCCCGAGACGCGGGCATGGGGCAGGGTGCTCTTGATCACCCGCGTCGCCTCGATGAAGTCGACGGCGTAGTTGTCGTGCTCCTCGATCCCCGTCGCCACCGCGAAGATGTTGGGGTCGAAGATGATGTCCTCGGGCGGGAAGCCGATGTCGTCGACCAGCAGCCGGTAGGCCCGGGTGCAGATCTCGATCTTGCGCGCCGCCGTGTCGGCCTGGCCCTGCTCGTCGAAGGCCATGACCACGACTGCGGCCCCATAGCGCAGGCATTTCACCGCCTGTTCCCGGAACTCCGCCTCGCCGGCCTTAAGGCTGATCGAGTTGACGATCGGCTTGCCCTGGACGCACTTCAGCCCGGCTTCGATCACCTCCCACTTGGAGCTGTCGATCATCACCGGCACGCGGGCGATGTCGGGCTCGGCCGCCATCAGATTGAGGAAGGTCGTCATGGCCTTCGGCCCGTCGAGCAGGCCCTCGTCCATGTTGATGTCAATGATGGCCGCGCCCGCCTCGACCTGCTGGCGCGCCACCGACAGGGCCGCTGCGTAGTCGCCCTCGACGATCAGCTTGCGGAATTTGGCCGAGCCGGTGACGTTCGTCCGCTCGCCGACGTTGATGAAGGTGGGACGCAACTCAGGCTACCAATTCAAACGGTTCTAGGCCGCTCAGCCGCATGGCCACCGGCCGGTCCGGGACCTGGCGCGGCGGAACCCCGGCGACCTCCTCGGCCACGTGCCGGATGTGATCCGGTGTCGTGCCGCAGCAGCCGCCGACGATGTTGACGAGGCCCGACTTGGCCCACTCCTCCAGGAAGTGCGCGGTCTCGTGCGGCCGCTCGTCGTACTGGCCCATGGCGTTGGGCAGGCCGGCGTTGGGATAGGCCGCGACCAGGGTGTCGGCCACCCGGCTCAACTCGGCGATGAACGGCCGCATCAGCTCCGCCCCCAGCGCGCAGTTGAAGCCCACCGCGAACGGCTTGGCGTGGCGCACGCTGTTCCAGAAGGCCTCCGCCGTCTGGCCGGACAGGGTCCGGCCGGATCGGTCGGTGATCGTGCCCGAGATCCAGATCGGCAGGGGCTCATAGCCCTCGTCCTCGAGGTCCTTGATCGCCTTGATCGCGGTCTTGCAGTTCAGGGTGTCGGTGATGGTCTCGATGAGGAAGAGGTGCACCCCGCCCTCGTGGAGCGCCCGAACCTGCTGGCGGTAGGCCTCATAGACCTGGTCGAAGGTCACCAGCCGCGCGCCCGGGTCGTTCACATCCGAGGACATGGACAGCATCTTGTTCAGCGGCCCGATCGAGCCGGCGGCGAAGCGCGGCTTGTGCGGCTCTTTCTCGGTCCAGCGGTCGGCGGCGGCGCGGGCGAGCTTGGCGCCCTCCAGGTTGATGTCCCAGACGGCCTGGTCGTCGAGCTTGTAGTCGTCCTGGGCGATGGTGGTGGCCGAGAAAGTGTTGGTCTCGGAGATGTCCGCGCCGGCCGCGAAATAGGCGTCATGAAGCTCGGCCACGATATCCGGCCGGGTCAGACACAGGATGTCGTTGTTGCCCTTCATCTGGCCGTTGTGACCGGCGAAGCGTTCGCCGCGATAGTCCGCCTCGGCCAGGCCTCGCGCCTGGAACATCACGCCCCACGAGCCGTCGAGCACGAGGATGCGCTCGCGCGCGGCGGCGTGCAGCTGTTGGATGCGCTCGGCCCGGCTCATTGCACGGCCTCCCGCACGCCCAGCACCCGGCAGATGGCGTAGACCAGGTCCGCCCGGTTCAGGGTGTAGAAGTGGAAGTCCTCGAACCCCTCCTCCTGAAGCCGCGCGCAGGTCTCGGCCGCGACCGAGGCCGCCAGCAGCCGGCGGGTGTCCGGATCGTCGTCCAGGCCCTCGAAGTGGCCTTCCAGCCAGGCCGGAATGCTCGCCCCGCAGGAACCGCACATCCGCTTCAGCCCCGCGAAGTTCGACACCGGCATCACGCCGGGCACCAGCGGAATGGTCACGCCCGCCGCTCGTACCCGGTCGCGGAAGCGCAGGAAGGCGTCCATGTCGAAGAAGAACTGGCTGACCGCGCGCGTCGCGCCGGCGTCGACCTTCGCCTTCAGCACGTCGATGTCGTGGTCCAGCGAGGGGCTCTCCGGATGCTTCTCCGGGTAGACCCCGACGGTGATGTCGAATCCGCCGACGCGGCTGATGGCCTGGGTCAGCTCGGTCGCGTTCGCATAGCCGTCCGCGCGCGGCGTATAGACCCCGCCGATCCCGGCCCCACCGGGCGGATCGCCGCGCAGGGCCACGATGTGCCGCACACCCGCGTCCTTGTATTCGCGGATGACCTGGTCGACTTCGTCCCGGCTGGCTTCCACGCAGGTCAGGTGGGCGGCGGGCCTAAGCGTCGTCTCTTCCAGGATGCGCTGCACCGTCCGGTGCGTCCGCTCGCGCGTCGAACCCCCGGCTCCATAGGTCACCGAGACGAACGACGGGTTCAGCGGCTCCAGCCGGCGGATCGCCTGCCACAGGTTCTCTTCCGCCTGGTCGGTTTTGGGCGGGAAGAACTCGAAGGAGACATTGACCGGATTGCGCGTCGCCCCGGCCCGGGCGACCGGACCGAGCGGCGACAGCAACAGCGCGCGGGCTTCGGCGAGCGTGGCCATCTCAGGCGCTCCTGCGCGCGGCGGCGGCGGGCCGCTCGCCCGTCCAGATGGTCACGGTCAGGCCCTCGGTGTCGGGCGGAAGCACGATCGGCGCAGTCGACCCCAGCCCCGCCTCCTGCAGCCAGCGGCCGATCTCCTGGTCGGAGAAGCCGAGACGCCGATGCTGGTGCTCGGCGCGCAGCCCCTCCAGCTCGTGCGGGGCGAAATCGACGATCAGCAGCCGCCCGCCCGGCGCCACCAGCCGCGCGGCCTCCGCCACGGCCGAGGCCGGGTCGGTCAGATAGTGCAGCACCTGGTGGACGATCACGAGGTCCGCGCTCTGCGCCGGAAGCCGCGTGGCGAAGATGTCTCCGTGGCGCAGCTCGACCTTTTCCAGCCCCGCCTGGGCGACGTTGCGCCGGGCGATGTTCAGCATCTGCTGGCTGAGATCCAGCCCCACCGACATCTTGGCCCGCTTGCCCAGCAGCGTCAGCATCCGGCCCGACCCGGTGCCCAGGTCCACCACGCGCTCGAACGGGCCCGGCCCCGCCGCCCGCTCGATGGCGGCCTCCACGGCGGTCTCGGACACATAGAGCGACCGGATGCGGTCCCACTGCGGCGCGACCTGTTCGAAATATTCCTTGGCCGAGGCGTCGCGCTCCGCCCTCACTTCCTCCAGCCGCGCCGCGTCGCGGTCGGCGGCCGAGGCGTCCAGCAAGTCGAGCACCGCGTCCGACAGCCGCCGCACGGCCCCGTCCGCCGGCAGGCGGTAAAAGACCCAGGCCCCGTCCGGGAAGCGCTCGATCAGCCCCGCCTCGCTCATCAGCTTGAGGTGGCGCGACACGCGCGGCTGGCTCTGGTCGAGGATCCGCGCCAGCTCCATGACCGACAGCTCCTCGGCGGCGAGCAGGGCGAGGATGCGCAGGCGGGTCGGCTCACCAGCGGCGCGCAGGGCTTCGACAGCGGCGTCAGCACTCAGAGTCATGACGCATATAAAGATATGTTTATATGATTATGGCAAGCCTGAAATGCCTGCCAGGCCTAGTCCGGCACGGGCGTCCGGAGAGACTCTCCAGCGAAATGCGCCGCCAGATTTGCCAGCAACAGCATCAGCATGCCCTGCACCGCCTCGCTGGTCGCCCCGGCCGTATGCGGCGTCAGCACCGTGTTGGGCACATCCGCCCAGCGCTCGGCCGAGGTCGGCTCCTCGGCGAAGACGTCCAGCGCCGCCTGGCCGAGCCGCCCGTCCCGGAGGGCGTCGATCACCGCCGCCTCAGCCACCAACTGACCCCGCGCCACATTGACCAGCAGGCCGGTCGGCCCCAGCGCCTCGATCACCTCCGCGGAGATCAGACCGCGGTTTGTCTCATCCGCCTTGCAGGCGACGACCAGAATGTCCGACCCCCGCGCCAGCTCGACCAAGCCCTCGGCCCGCGGCCAGGCCAGCTCCGGCTTCTCGCGCGGTCCCCACCAGGCGACCTGCATCCGCAGGGCCGCACAGCGCTCGGCGACCGCCTGGCCGATCAGGCCCATGCCGACGATCCCGACCCGCTGATCCTTCAGCGACGGCGTGATGGTCTTGGACTCCGGCGTCCACAGCCCGGCCCTCAGATCCCGGTCGCCCGAGGCGATCGCCCGCCGCGCCGCCAGGATCAGGCCCAGCGCATGATCGGCCACGTCCTCGTGGTTCACCGCCGGCGCATGGGTGACCGGCAGCCCCCGCGCCCGGCACCAGTCCACGTCGATCCCGTCATAGCCCGAGGTGAAGCACGCGATCAGCCCGAGGTTCGGCAGGCTCTCGATCAGCGCCTTGTCGAGCGGAAACTCCCCCGCCACCACAACCGCCCCGATGGCCTGCGCGGCTTCGGCCGGCGGCCCCTCCCAGAACCGATAGACGTCGTACGTCCCCTCCAGGAACGCACTCAGCGGCGCCAGATGCCGCTGCATGATCAGGACGGCGGGCTTGGACATAGGCCGAGATATAGACCAGGTCCGGCTCGGCCTAAATCACCCAGTCGTTGGCGGTGGGCTCCATCAGCAGGCGGTGGGGTCCGCGCTCGGAGAGCAGGGCGTCGGTGTCGGTGACGAAGGCGAAGGGGCCGGTGGGGACGGCGGCGTCGGCGT
>CAMPGL010000112.1 GCA_946885435.1 uncultured Brevundimonas sp.
CATCGAGGATCTTCTGTTCAGAGGATCTTGGGCGGAAGGCTTCGGCGGGCAGGTGGCCGATGGTGGACGTCGCCTCCCCGTCGCCCCGCAAGGGGGCGGCGACGAGTTTGGCCCAGCGGCTCGCCAGCGCGCGGGCGTCGCGGGCGCGGGGGGAGCCGTCGCGATCGAGGCGCTCAAGGCGGTGGGTCAGGTCGGCATCGTTTCCGCCCAGGCCGCGCTCGGTCAGAAGGACGGCGAGGCGGGCGGCGAGATCGGCCTGGCCGCGCGCGGCGGCCTTGAGCAGCATCTGGCCGAGCGCGGCCGGGAGAGGCAGTTCCGACAGGGCCTGGCCGTGCGGCGTCAGGGCGCCGCTCGCGTCGAGCGCGTCAATGGCCGTCAGCTGGGTTCGCGCCTGGGCCCAGGCTCCAGGGGGCGGCAGGTCCAGGAAGGTCAGTTCGGCCGGGTCGCGGGCGCCCCAGCGGGCAAGCGAGAGGGCCAGGCCGGTCAGGTCGGCCTCGAGTATCTCGGGCCGATCGAAAGGGACGAGACCCCGGGTCTCCTCCTCGTCCCAGAGGCGGTAGCAGACGCCCGGTTCGGTGCGGCCGGCCCGCCCTCGCCTCTGGTCGGCCGAGGCACGCGAGACCCGCACCGTCTGCAAGCGGGTCAGGCCGGAGCCGGGGTCGAAACGGGGAACACGGGCCAGGCCGGAATCGACCACAACCCGCACGCCCTCGATAGTCAGGCTGGTCTGGGCGATGGCGGTGGCCAGGACGACCTTTCGCTTGCCGGGGGGAGCGGGGCTCACGGCCAGGTCCTGCTCGGCGAAGGTCAGGGCGCCGTAGAGGGGCGCGAGGATTACGTTCGGGTCGCGGATGCGTTCGCTGAGCCGCTCATGGATGCGACGAATCTCGGCCTGGCCGGGCAGGAAGGCCAGCACGGAGCCGGTCTCCTCGGCCAGCGCCTTGAGGACCGCGCGCGTCACGCCGTCTTCGACGCGCGCGTCGCGGCCGAGGTAGCGGGTCTCGACCGGGAAGGCGCGGCCGTGGCTTTCGATCACCGGGGCGTCCAGCCGACCGGCGATCGCACCGCCGTCGAGCGTCGCGGACATGACCAGCAGTCTGAGGTCCGGGCGCAGCACGCCTTGGGAATCCCGCGCCAGCGCCAGGCCGAGATCGGCGTCCAGGCTGCGCTCGTGGAATTCGTCGAAGAGGACAGCGCCCACGCCGTCCAGCCCGGGGTCATCCAGAATCATGCGCGAGAAGACGCCCTCGGTGACGATTTCGATGCGAGTCTTGGGTCCGACACGGCTTTCCATGCGGACGCGATAGCCGACCGTCTCGCCGGGCCTTTCTCCCAGGGTGTCCGCCATACGGCGCGCGGCGGCGCGGGCGGCCAGCCGGCGCGGCTCCAGCACGATCATCCTGCGCCCGGCGAGCCACGCCTCGTCCAGCAGGGCGAGCGGCGCGACCGTGGTCTTGCCCGCGCCCGGCGGGGCGATCAGGACCACCGAGGCGTGCTCGGCGAGCGCGGCCTTGAGCGCCGGCAGGGCCTCATGGATCGGAAGCATGGCCGCTCCTAGCTCAGCGCCACCCCGCAACAAAAGCGTCAGACGACGTTCACCGGACAGAAACCGCGTTGCGCCGCGCCGCGCGCGCCGTTAGCGTCCGCGCCAACGAGTGAAGGCCCGCTCGGGGGAGTTGGGTCCAAGGGAGGGGTAGGACGAATGTCCGAGTCCATGAGACCGCCGGGACCCCGGCTGTTCATCAAGAAGTCCATCGCCCAGATCCAGAGCGAGGCGCATCGCAGCCCGCTGAAGCGTTCGCTGGGCCCCATCAACCTGATGAGCCTGGGCATCGGCGCCATCATCGGCGCCGGCATCTTCGTGCTGACCGGCCAGGTCGCCTCGGCCAACGCCGGCCCGGCGATCATGCTGTCGTTCGTGGTGGCGGGCATCGCCTGCGCGCTCGCGGGCCTCTGCTACGCCGAGCTGGCCTCGACCATGCCGGTGTCGGGCTCGGCCTACACCTACGCCTACGGCAGCCTGGGCGAGATCTTCGCCTGGATCATGGGCTGGCTGCTCGTGCTCGAATACGGCGTGGCCGCCTCGACCGTGGCCGTCGGCTGGTCGGGCTATGTCGTCTCGATCCTCAGCGACTTCGGCATAAGTCAGCAGATATTCCCGGCGATACAATACGCGGGCGGAGAAGGTCCCCAATGGGCCACGCCGCTGGTTCAGTTCGTCCAGGAATCCGGCGTCACCACCTTCCCCTTCACCGGCACCTTCAACCTGGTGGCGGCCATCGGCATCGCCGCGGTCTGCGCCCTGCTGGTGATCGGCGTGTCGGAAAGCGCCAACATCAACAACGCCATCGTGGTCATCAAGGTGCTGGTCCTGCTGACCTTCATCGCGGTCGGCGTGGCCTATATCAATCCGGACAACTGGGTGCCGTTCATCCCTGAACCGACCGGCACCGCCGGCCAGTACGGCGTCGGCGGCATTTTCCGGGGCGCGGCGATCATCTTCTTCGCCTACGTCGGCTTCGAGGCCGTCTCGACGGCCGCGGCCGAGGCCAAGAACCCGAAGAAGGACGTGCCGTTCGGCATCCTGGGCGCCCTGATCGTCTGCACGATCATCTACATGGCCGTGGCGGCCGTGATGACGGGCGTGGTTCCCTATCTGGAGCTGGCCTCGCCGGCGCCCATCGCGGTGGCCATCGATCGGATGGGCCTGGAGTGGGCGGACCTCCCGATCACCCTTTCGGACGGCTCGCCGATGAACCTGATCAGCTTCCTGATCAAGATCGGCGCGATCACCGGCCTGAGTTCGGTCATGCTGGTGCTGTGCTACGGCCAGACGCGGATCTTCTACACCATGGCCCGCGACGGCCTGCTGCCGAAGGCCTTCGCCCGGGTGCACCCGAAGTTCCGCACGCCCTGGATCGGCACCATCCTGCTCGGCGTCGTGATCGCCGTGCTGGCCGCCTTCCTGCCGATCTCGATCCTCGGCGACCTGGTTTCGCTCGGCACGGCGACGGCCTTCGCCATCGTCTGCTTCAGCGTCATTATGCTGCGCATCAAGCACCCCGAGATGGAGCGCCCGTTCCGGGTCCCCGGCGGCATCTTCACGGCGGTGCTGGGCATCCTGGCGTGCCTGTTCCTGGCCAGCCAGAACCTGATCCCGATGTTCCAGCACGCGGCCGAGGACAATCCGCTGCCGCTGATGCTGCTGGGCGGCTACGCCGTGCTCGGGGCCGTGATCTATGCGATCTACGGCTTCTGGCACTCGCGCCTGGCCAAGGGTCTGGACGTGCTGGACGACCCTGCCCTGTCGACGCCGGAACAGGCGCTGGCCGGCAACGTCGACAATGTGAAGGAAGATTGATCCGCCTTCACGCGGCCTGAGATCGAAGCCCGGGATCGAGAGGTCCCGGGCTTCTTTCTTTTCCGGCCGGCGGCTATCTGAGTGGAATGAGCTCCGCCTCCCCTATCGGCGTCTTCATCGCGCCCGTGACGCCCCTGCAGCAGAACTGCACGACGGTGTGGTGCGCCAAGACCAAAAAGGCCGCCGTGATCGACCCGGGCGGCGGGCTGGACCAGATCCTGGCGGAGATTGCGCGGCGGGGCCTGACGCTGGAGAAGATCTGGGTCACCCACGGGCACCTGGACCACGCCGGCGCCACCGCCGAGCTGAAGCGGCGCACCGGCTGTCCCATCGAAGGGCCCCACCCCGACGATCAGTTCTGGATCGACGGCATCGAGGCCCAGGGCATGATGTACGGCATGCCCGAGGCGAAGGGCTTCGTCACCGACCGCTGGCTGCACGACGGCGACACGGTCGAGCTGGGCGAGACGACCTGGGAGGTGATCCACTGTCCGGGCCACACGCCGGGGCATGTGATCTTCTTCAATCGCGAGGCCCGCTTCGCCCAGGTGGGCGACGTTCTGTTCAAGGGCTCCATCGGCAGGACGGACTTTCCGCGCGGCAATCACCAGGACTTGCTGGACGCCATCACGAAGAAGTTGTGGCCGCTCGGGGACGATGTCCGCTTCGTTCCCGGTCACGGACCGATGTCGACCTTCGGAGAGGAGCGGCGCAGCAATCCCTTTGTGGCGGACTCGGTTATCGGCCGTTCAGCTTGACCTTTGCGGCAAGTTGTCAGTATGCGCGGTCCGGGGCGTTCGGTGGCCTTGGGCCGGGGTGTACGGTTGCGCGCATTACTTGTTGAAGACGAAGCCCTCGTCGCCATGATCGCCGAGGAGGCCCTCAGCGGTTTCGGCTTTGAGGTGACGGTCGCCGGCTCGGGCGCGGACGCGCGGGCCGCGTTCGATCAGGCTAAGCCCGACCTCGCGGTCATCGACGTCGGCCTGCCCGACGTGAAGGGTTACGACTTGGCGGCCGAGCTTCGCGTCAGGGCGCCGGACATGCCCATCCTGATGGCGAGCGGCTACGACGCCGGCGAAGTGGCGGCGCGCTTCCCGAACGACCCGAAGGTCCGCGCCCTGGGCAAGCCCTACACCGAGGGCGATCTGGCCCAGGCCATCCGCCAGCTGGGTCTCGACGTCCAGGAATAGTTCGGACCCTTTCGGGCTCGACGGCGGTTTCATCTCCTGAAAGCAAGGAGATCTCCGAATGACCTACATCGAACCCACCCCGCCAGGCGGACCGGCCGAAATCGAACAGCCGCCGCAGACCACGCCCGAGCACGACCCGTCGGCCATTCCCGACGAAGCTCCGCAGCCCGACCCCGGCGGCGGCGGACCCGGCGACTCGCGCCCGCACGACGAAGGGTGAACGTCGAAGGAACCTGACGCGCCATCCCGGGTTTGTTCTGGCACCAGACGAAACGCGAGGAAGCCCGGAATGGCTGACGGACAGACCACCCCGATCAAAGGCACGTCGAAGCGCGGGTTCGCCTCCATGGACCCTCAGCGTCAGCGAGAGATCGCGCGCAAGGGCGGGGCCAGCGTTCCGAGCGAGAAGCGCAGCTTCTCCCAGGACCGCCAACTGGCCGCCAAGGCCGGCCGAAAGGGCGGAGAATCCTCCCACGGCACGCGCCGCCGCAACCCCGCCGAGGCCTGACCGCCCGATTGCGGACATGCCGACCCGAGAAGCGCGCAGGGCCCCGCCTTTGCGCGCTTTCTTGTATCCGCATGTGAAAATTCAATCGCTTGATGCGACCAAAGGACCCGGAACGGCCCCAGACACGACGCGTTAGCTAGTCTGAAGCGGCGCGGAGAGCTCGATCTGCGCCCGAGTACGGAAGTTTCTGGTTATGATCGATCCCGGCATGGGCACGTCGACCACGACGGACACCGCCTGTGGAACGACCGACATCGAGGAGTGGCGCGAGCAGCTGGTGGAGATGATCCCGTCGCTGCGCGCCTTCGCCTGGTCCCTCAGTCGCGACGGCTCCCAGGCCGACGATCTGGTGCAGGACACCCTCGTCAAGGCGTGGACCAATCGCGAGAAGTTTCAGGCCGGGACCAATCTGCGCGCCTGGCTGTTCACCATCCTGCGCAACACCTACTACAGCGCCGTCATCCGCAAGCGCCGCGAGGTGCAGGATTCGGACGGCGCCATGGCCGCTCGACTGACGGCCGAGCCGTCGCAGGACTGGCGCGTGGCTTTCACCGACCTCCGCGACGCCCTGGCCAAGCTGCCGGACGAGCATCGCGAGGCGCTGATCCTCGTGGGGGCCGCAGGACTGTCCTACGAGGAAGCGGCCGAAATCTGCGGCTGCGCCCTCGGCACCATCAAGAGCCGCGTGAACCGCGCGCGCTCCAAGCTGCTGACGATCCTCGACGCCGAGGAGGCCGGTGAGGCCCTTCCCGACCCCCGCTACGCCTGATCGGGTATCCGACGCGAGCCGCGCGGCCGAGGCAGCGCATCAAGGTCGGGCAGCAGCGTCGGGGCCTTCTCGCGCTCGATCGCCTGGAACATGGCCTTCAGCCGGCTGTCGAGCCGCGCCTCCAAAGAGGCGTCCGATGGCGCGCCACCGGCCCTGATTGAACCCCGTTTGAGCGCCATCCTCACCCCCGACGACCGCACCTAGAGTTATTCATGGCGCGATGAGCGCGCCAAGAGGGGCCGAACGCGAGACGGTCCGGGTGTGTCGCCGAAGCGACGCTAGGCGCGGCCGGCGTGCCGCCCGAATTCGAGCTTGGCGATGGTGCGGTTGTGCACCTCGTCGGGCCCGTCGGCGATCCTCAGGGTACGGATCATGGCGTACATCGCCGCCAGGTCCGTGTCGCCAGACACGCCGGCCCCGCCGTGAGCCTGGATGGCGTCATCGATGACCTTGAGCGCCATGCGCGGGGCGGCGACCTTGATCTGGGCGATTTCGGACCGGGCGTTCTTTGCGCCGACGTGATCCATCATCCAGGCGGCCTTGAGCACTAGGAGGCGGCACATCTCGATCTCGGTCCGGGCCTCGGCGACCCGCTGCTCCCAGACGGAATGTTCGCCCACCAGCTTGCCGAAGGCGCGACGCGACATCAGCCGCTTGCACATCAGCTCCAGCGCGCGCTCGGCCGCGCCGATGGTGCGCATGCAGTGGTGAATGCGGCCGGGCCCCAGCCGCCCCTGGGCGATCTCGAAGCCCCTGCCTTCACCCGCGATCAGGTTCTCGGCCGGGACGCGGACGTTCTCCAGCACCACCTCGGCGTGGCCGATCGGCCGCTCGTCATAGCCGAAGACCGTCAGCATGCGCTCGACGCGGAAGCCGGGCGTGTCGACGGGCACGATGATCATCGACTGCTGGGCGTGGGTGGGACCGTCCGGGTCGGTCTTGCCCATGACGATGGTCACTGCGACGTTCGGGTGGGCCATGTTGGTCGACCACCACTTGCGGCCGTTGATCACATAGTGGTCGCCGTCGCGCTCGATCCGGGTCTCGATGTTGGTGGCGTCCGAGGACGCCACCGCCGGCTCGGTCATCAGGAAGGCCGAACGGATCTCGCCCGCCATGAGCGGCTTGAGCCAGCGTTCCTGCTGCTCGGCGTTCCCGTACATATGGAGGACTTCCATATTGCCGGTGTCGGG
>CAMPGL010000113.1 GCA_946885435.1 uncultured Brevundimonas sp.
GAGCGTCCAGCCGTCTTCGCGCTGTTCTGACCACCGCCCTGGTCGCCATCGTCGGATTCATCCCGATGGCGCTGGCTCATGGCGCGGGAGCGGAGGTGCAGAAGCCTCTAGCCACGGTGGTGATCGGCGGGCTTCTCACGGCGACCATCCTGACCCTGCTGGTCCTGCCGACGTTTGCTGCCAGGGCGGTCAAGCACAGGGCGTCGGAAGGAATGGACGATTGACGGAACTGACCGCTCAAGACCACCAGCAGCGACGGACGCTGCTGGTGGTCCTCATCCTCAACGCGCTGCTCTTCGTGGGGCTGGGCGCGGGCGGCATCCTCGCCGACTCAAGCGCCTTGCTGGCCAATGCGGTCGACAACGGGGCGGACTCGGTCGTCTATCTGATCAGCTTTCTCGCGGTTGGCCGCGCCCTGTCCTGGAAGAAAGGCGCGGCGCGTCTGTCCGGCATTCTGCTGCTGATGTTCGCCGTCGGGGTTCTTATAGACGTCGGCCGAAGATGGTGGTTCGGGGCTGAACCGGTCGGTTTGACGATGATGGGTCTGGCCCTCGTGGCTGCGGTCGTGAACCTGATCTGCCTGATGCTCCTGAAACGGGTCACGTCCGATGATGTGAACATGGACGCCGCTGAGACATTCAGCCTGAACGACTTCGCCGCGAATGGCGGCATTCTCGTCGCGGGTGGGCTCGTGTTGTGGCTCGATCAGGCCTGGCCGGATTTCGTGGTCGGGTTGCTGGTAGCCGCGCTCGCGATCAAGGGCGGCGTCGACATCCTGCGAGGCGCGGCTCGCACCGAAGCCACTGAGGAGGCGAGCCGATGAGTTCGACCGATACCGACCATCAAGCGGTGCACGGCCACGACCATGCGAGCGAGAAGGCGGGCGCTGACCCGCACGCGCATGGCGGGGTGTTTGGATCGAACACCGAGGTGATCTTCGCTGTGTCGAGCGGCGTCGCACTGGCGCTGGGCTTCGGTCTAGAAAGGCTGGCTCCCGGCGCTCCGGCGTGGCTGCCTCTCTGTCTGTATCTTGTCGCCTATGGCTTCGGCGGCTTCTTCACGGTTCGCGAGGCTTTCGAAAACCTCCGCAACAAGCGCTTCGAGATCGACACCCTGATGCTCGTCGCCGCCGCCGGTGCGGCGGCTCTGGGAGCCTGGGCCGAGGGCGCGCTGCTCCTGTTCCTGTTCAGCATCGGCCACGCTCTTGAGAACTACGCCATGGGCCGGGCCAAACGCGCGATCGAGGCCCTGGCCGATCTGGCACCCCGCACGGCCCATGTGCGTCGCGGCGACCAGGTCGTGGAGGTTCCGGTCGAGGAGGTCGAAATCGGCGACACGGTCGTGGTGCGGCCTAACGAACGGTTGCCGGCGGACGGGTTCGTCGTGGTTGGCGCGACAAGCATCAATCAGGCCCCGGTCACCGGCGAGAGCATGCCGGTCGATAAGCAACCGGTCCCAGACGCCGCTGCGGCCCGGCAGCGGCCCGCCCAGGTCGCTTCTTCCTCCGTTGTCTTCGCCGGCACCATCAACGGAGCGGGCTCGATCGAGATCGAGACGACCCGAAAATCCTCCGACACGACCCTGGCCAAGGTCGTCCGCATGGTCAGCGAGGCCGAGACCCAGAAGTCGCCGACCCAGCGGTTCACCGACCGCTTCGAACGCATCTTCGTCCCCGTCGTCCTCGGCCTCGCCTTCGTCCTGCTCTTCGCCTGGGTCGTGGTCGACGAGCCTTTCCGCGACAGCTTCTACCGGGCCATGGCCGTTCTGGTGGCGGCCAGCCCATGCGCCCTCGCCATCGCCACGCCCAGCGCCGTCCTGTCCGGCGTGGCGCGAGCGGCTCGGGCGGGCGTCCTGATCAAGGGTGGCGCGCCGCTTGAAAACCTCGGCTCCCTCAATGCCATCGCCTTCGACAAGACGGGCACCCTGACGGAGGGGCGGCCCCGCATCACGGACATCGTGCCTGTGGGCGGCGCAAGCGAGACTGATCTGCTGATGACCGCCGTCGCCGTGGAACGGCTGAGCGACCACCCTCTGGCGGAAGCCATCGCCCGCGACGGGTCCGAACGTCTCGGCAGCAAGACGACTGCTCCGGCGTCGGACCTGAAGAGTTTGACCGGGAAGGGCGTCACCGCTCAGCTTGAGGGCGCGACGGTCCTCATCGGCAAGCCAGAGATGTTCGGCGCCGATGGCGTCGCTCCCCTGGGTCAGGAAGCGGAGGCCGCCGTGAAGCGGCTCCGGGAGGATGGACGCACCCTGATGGTCGTGCGCCAGGGCGAGCGCGATCTCGGGGTGATCGGTCTGTTGGACACGCCACGCGCGGCAGCCCGCACCACGCTTGAGGCCCTGCGCGCGCTGGGCGTATCTCGGATGATCATGATCTCGGGGGACCATCAGAAGGCGGCTCAGGCGATCGCGAGCCAGGTCGGCCTTTCCGAAGCTTGGGGCGACCTCATGCCCGAGGACAAGGTGGAGGCTATCAAACGGCTCCGCGCAGAGGGCAAGATCGCCATGGTCGGGGACGGGGTGAACGACGCCCCGGCCATGGCCACTGCGACCGTGGGCATCGCCATGGGCGCGGCCGGTTCCGACGTCGCGCTGGAGACTGCCGACGTCGCCCTGATGTCAGACGATCTCTCGCAACTGCCTTTCGCGGTGGGCCTGAGCCGCAGCACCCGCCGCATCATTCTGCAAAATCTGATCGTCAGCCTCGGCGTTGTCGCCTTCCTCGTGCCAGCGACCATCCTCGGCCTCGGTATCGGGCCGGCCGTGGCGATGCACGAGGGCTCAACGCTCCTGGTAGTTTTCAACGCCCTGCGGCTGCTTGCTTACCGAGACCCCACCACAAAGCCGTCGTCAGCATGACAGCGGCTTGTCCACATAGTCAGGAAGCGAAATCGCCGACGGCCACAGCGGTGAGTCTCGCGCTTGATGCTGCTTACGACCGCATTGTCTCCGCCGACCAACAGATGACCGCTCCCAGACGGCGGGTTTTGGAACTGCTTTTGACGTCGGGCCGACCAGTGAAGGCATATGATCTCGTCGCCGCCTACCACGCTGTCGGGCGGGTCGCGAAGCCCGCCACCATCTACAGGGCCCTTGAGGTCCTGACGGGGCTGGGGCTGGTCCACCGCCTTGCGTCGTCGAAATGCTATGTGGCCTGCACCCTCGGCGTGGCTGCCCACCCGGCGGCTTTCCTAATCTGCGATTGTTGCGGCTCGTGCCGCGAAATCTCCGCGCCTGAGACGACTTCATTGACCGCGTCTGCAAACCGGCTGGGTTATTCGGTTGATCGGATCACTATCGAAGCTGCCGGCAGATGTTCGGCGTGCTGTGTGGACGAACGCGAATAGGATGCCACAGAAGTGGCGCTCCAAAAGAAGGAGATCACGGTCAGGACGGAAGACACGCTTAACGGGGCCTATGTAGAAGAATTGGTCACTCCTTCTTTGGGGTCCCTACCAAGGCTGCAATCAGTTCTGGCGTCATGCGAACCTGCGGAAGCTTGTCGAGCAGTTCGGGAGCCAGTTTGAACTCCCCGGTCAACTGAGGCTTGAAGGGGATAAGGTCGACCCCCAGCACATGCATGAATTGCAGCATGAACGTTGCCGGGAATGTCCCTCGGCTGATCTTGTTGCGGACGCTGACCTCGGTCTCTTCGATGCCTATCGCCTGCATGCGTTCCGCGATGTCGGCGTAAGTGAGGTTCTGGCGACGCTGCTCGACCCGCAGCAGGGTTCGCGCCTTCTCGCGCCAGACGTTTTCGGGATCATCGAGATCAGAGGTCGCGGGGCGTTTAGCCATGACCAGTTAATGCCATCACTTCACCCACCTATCAACCGACGCGACCTATCGCTCGTTTAAGCGATAAAAGTCGCACATACGCGACAATCTTCTTGACAGGCTACGACGCGATTAGTATCGCACATACGCGACAAACCTCCCGTATGTGCGTTGACATCATTGGCTCTCCTTCAAGGCCCGGCACATGCCGCGACGCCTACCGAGATCGCCGAACTCTCGGAAGACGCGGCGCGTGCGCTGTTTCGCCGTTACCGATTCGCAGAGAATGGGGGCGACCCCTGCTGCAACCACTGCGGATCACCTGCCGCGTGGACTTACCAGGACGGCAAACTCTTCAAATGCAAACAGTGCTTGAGGCAGTTCACCCTGACTACCAACACGCCGTTCGCCTACCGCAAGCTGCCGTTCAAGACGATCCTGCTGATCCTGGCGCAGTTCAACGTCGCCTATCAGGGACGCAGTGCTCTCGAAATCAAGCGGGACCTGCGGGCCAAGGTGAAGAACTACAAGACGATCTTCGTCTGGCTCCACAAAATCAGATGCGCGATGCAGGCCTTCGAGCGGCGCACGATCCTGCGCGAAGAGATCGAGATCGATGGCAAGGAGCTGAAGGGCTACATCCGCCCCAAGAACGTGCGAAATGAAAAGGATCACTGGCGTTTTCCATATGGTGCGCCAGACCGAACGTTGCGGGTGACGCTGGCTCGCCAGCGGGGCGGTCCCGCCCGCGCGTGGGTCGCAAAGCAGGAGCATCACCCCATCCCGCCGTTCATCGACGTGGTCGATCCGAACGCTGTCGTGTTCGCTGACGGCGGTCACTGGGGCCAGATTCGCGAGCATTGCGCGCTGAAGCGGGTCATCCACGACCACCACTTCTATACGCCGGAGGCCTGCACCAACTGGGCCGAAAGCGGCTTCCGCGTCCTTGAGGGCATGCGGATGATCTATCGTCGCATCCTCGGCAACTACCTCGACCTCTATACGGCTCAGCTTACGTGGCGGTTGAGCCACACGGCCACCGGTCCGGACGACAGCTTCGCTGCGCTCCTGGGAACGAT
Organism: uncultured Brevundimonas sp.; assembly: GCA_946885435.1. The sequence continues at coordinate 4,860 of CAMPGL010000113.1, forward strand.
GATGACCCCAGGCCGCTCGCCGATGGCTGGCTATTTCCTCAAGAAGAAGGCGGGCGGTTCCAAGCGTCGGTGCGAAATCATCAACCAAGACGGCGCGCCGATCGAGTGGAGCCCGCCGAGTTCAGAGGAGCGGCGGCTGGCGCGCAAGGAGGCCAAGCGCGCCGCCGGAGAAGTGGAGACCCCCCGCGTCGCCGACGCTCGATCCGCGAAGCGGTGGCGTGACGGCTTCGAGTTCATGTCGGCCGGCGAGTTCATGGACGATCCCAAGCGAATGCCTCTGAGCCCTGGCGTCTACGGCTTGTTCCTTCGGAGCGGCGAACGGCTCTTCAACCTTGCTGGCTATTTCCCTGATCCGCAGTTGCCGGCCTGGGACCACGGGGTTTCGCGCAACGGATACGTAGGCGAAGGCTACTCCCTGCGCGAGAGGGTCACCGGGCACCTTCTCGGAAGCATCGCGGACTCGCCGTTCCGTCAATCGGTCTTCGCTATCCACTGGGTCGCGGGGACCGGCGAACTCGGTGACCTCAAGGGTCGTCAGGCGAGCGAAACGGCCTTGAGCGAGTGGCTGCGCAGCGAAGTCGTGATCGGATACAAGGTCTGCGGCTATCACAAGACGGTGGAGAAGGAGATGCTGAAGCGCACCGCCGCGCCGTTGAACATCCGGGATCGCGATCCATCGCCGTTCAGTCGCCTGCTTTCGAGCCTGCGCCAACGTTTCCGCGAGGCCGTGGTCGCCGCGTGGGAGCCGCCGCCGCCTAGCAGTCGTCCTCGCCAGCGGCGCTAGACGGCTCGTTCCCGCTCTGTCGCGATTTCAGCGCCCATCGCGGCGGCTGTGCACCATCGTTTACCAAGCCCCGCTGAGCGCGCTGCAACGCCGCGTTGATGGCTCCGTATGCCAGAACGTAGGCGGGACCGTCATCGACGCTGAGGTCGTGGCGTTCCACGATCCGATCCAGCATCTCGCGCACCGTCAGCCATTCACCGTCCTCTCGCAACACATCGAAGGCGGCGTCCGCCCAACCGTGGGGCGGTCGGTTGAGCCCCCGGCGGAGCGGCCTGATCAGTTTCTCCTGCTCGGGGTTCCAGTCGGGCTCGAACATCTGGATCACGTAAACGATATGGGGGATCGCCGTTCTGATGTCCTCGGCCCTGGCCTGGCGCTCACCAGCCTCGGCAGCGAACGCCTCACCGCCTCTCCAGTTTTTCTGTCGTAGCTTGGGCGGGTTCTCGATCCAGTGCAGTTCGCCACCCATGCGGCCGTAGAGGCGCTTGAGGTGGGCGGTTAGCTGCTTCCCGGTGCTTTTTCGCCCTGATGCCACGTAAATCCCTCGAAGTGCTGATCACGAGGGCATATTCGAGCGCAGGTGTGTTTGCTACCCATAGCCGGCCTTTCCCTCCCCCAGGTGGGAGGGAGACAGGTCTTCTCTCCCCCGCCTTAAATCCTTCCCGATCTGTGGTATAAGCCCCGCCTCCCTCGCTCTCAGGATGCCGCCTTGAGCCTCACGCTCGACCTCTCCCGCACGTCCGCCGTAAAGCCGGCGGCTCCCGTCAACCTCTCCGGGCTGACGCGCGCGGGCCTGCGTCAGGCGCTGATCGACGCCGACATCTGCCCGCCGGAAAAGGCGAAGATGCGCGCCAGTCAGGTCTGGGGCTGGATCCACCACTACGGCGTCACCGACTTCGCCGCCATGAGCAACATCGCGAAGGATACGCAGGCCAAACTCGCCGCCGCCTTCACCCTCGCCCGCCCCGAGATCGTCGAACGACAGGTCTCGAAGGACGGCACGCGCAAATGGCTGATCCGCACCGCCCCCGGGATCGAGATCGAGACGGTCTACATTCCCGACGTCGGCCGCGCCGGGGCCCTGTGCGTGTCGTCGCAGGTCGGCTGCACCCTCAACTGCACCTTCTGCCACACCGGCACCCAGAAGCTGGTCCGCAACCTGACCGCCGCCGAGATCGTCGCCCAGGTCCAGGTCGCCCGCGACGACCTCGAGGAATGGCCGTCGCCCAAGGAAGACCGCCGCCTGTCCAACATCGTCTTCATGGGCATGGGCGAGCCGCTCTACAATCTGGACCACGTCGCCGACGCCATCGACATCATCTCGGACAACGAGGGCATCGCCCTGTCGCGCCGCCGGAT
>CAMPGL010000114.1 GCA_946885435.1 uncultured Brevundimonas sp.
CATCGAGGACGAACTCAAGAAGTCCTACCTCGACTACGCCATGAGCGTGATCGTCTCACGCGCCCTACCGGACGCGAGAGACGGCCTGAAGCCCGTGCACCGCCGCATTGTCTATTCGATGCACGAGGAGGGCCGGACCCACGACAAGAAGCACGTCAAGTCGGCCAGCATCGTCGGCGACGTGATGGGTCGCTATCACCCCCACGGCGACAGCGCGATCTATGACGCCCTGGTGCGCATGGCGCAGCCCTTTTCGATGGGTCTGATGCTCGTCGACGGCCAGGGCAACTTCGGCTCGGTGGACGGCGATCCCCCGGCGGCCATGCGCTACACCGAAAGCCGCATGACCAAGGCGGCCGAAGCCCTGATAGACGACATCGACAAGGGCACGGTCGATTTCCAGGAGACCTACGACGGCAGCCGGCTGGAGCCGATGGTGCTGCCAGCGCGCTACCCGAACCTGCTGGTCAACGGCGCGGGCGGCATCGCGGTCGGCATGGCCACCAACATCCCGCCTCACAACCTGGGCGAAGTCGTGGATGCTTGCGTGGCCTTGCTGGACGATCCCGACATCGACACCTCGGCCCTGCTCGAGATCGTTCCCGGACCCGACTTCCCGACCGGCGGCGAGATCCTCGGCCGCACCGGCGCGCGCAATGCGCTCCTGACCGGCCGCGGCTCGGTGGTCGTGCGCGGCAAGGCGACGATCGAGACGATCCGCAAGGATCGCGAGGCCATCATCATCACCGAGATCCCTTATCAGGTGAACAAGGCGACCCTGCAGGAGCGGATCGCCGAACTGGTCCGCGAGAAGCGGGTCGAGGGCATCTCCGACGTCCGCGACGAAAGCGACCGGCGCGGCATGCGCATCGTGGTCGAGCTGAAGCGGGACGCCCCCGGCGACGTCATCCTGAACCAGCTCTACCGCTTCACCGCGCTGCAGAGTTCGTTCGGCGTCAACATGCTGGCGCTCAACCGCGGCAAGCCCGAGCAGATGGGCCTGCGCCAGCTGCTGGAGATCTTCCTGGACCACCGGGAAGAGGTCGTCATCCGGCGCACCAAGTTCGAACTGGCCAAGTACCGCGACCGCGGCCACGTGCTGGTCGGCCTGGCCGTGGCCGTGGCCAACATCGACGAGGTCGTTGCCCTTATCCGCGCCGCGAAGGACCCGGCGGACGCGCGCGAACAGCTGCAGGCCAAGGCCTGGCCGGTCGGCGACATGATCGCGCTGGTCGAACTGATCGCCGATCCGCGCTCGATCGTGCTGGAGGGCGGCCTGATCCGCCTGACGGACGAACAGGCGCGCGCCATCCTGTCGCTGACCCTGTCGCGCCTGACGGGCCTGGGCCGTGACGAAATCTTCGAGGAGGCGCGCGAGGTCTCCGCCGCCATCCAGGAGCGGCTGAACCTGCTGTCGGACCGCGCCAACATCCTGGCGGTGGTGCGCGAGGAGCTGATCACGGTGCGCGACCAGTTCGCCATCCCGCGCCGCTCGGAGTTCGTCGAGGGCGACTTCGAGCTCGAGGACGAGGACCTGATCCCGCGCGAGGACATGGTCGTGACCGTGACCCACGGCGGCTACGTCAAGCGCACGGCCCTGTCCGACTATCGGACCCAGCACCGCGGCGGCAAGGGCAAGGCCGGCATGCGGATGAAGGACGAGGACGCCATCGTCGGCGTGTTCTCCGCCTCGACCCACACGCCGGTGCTGTTCTTCGCCACCAACGGCAAGGCCTACAAGCTGAAGACCTGGCGCCTGCCGCTGGGCGGCATCAACACGCGCGGCAAGGCCTTCGTGAACCTGCTGCCGATCGAGCCCGGCGATTCGATCATGAACGTCCTGCCCCTGCCCGAGGACGAGGCGACCTGGGACGGCTACGACATCATGTTCGCCACCAAGTCTGGCGACGTGCGCCGCAACAAGCTGTCGGACTTCGCCAGCGTGAACCGCGCCGGCAAGATCGCCATGAAACTGGACGAGGGCGACTCCATGGTCGGAGTGGCGCTCTGCACCGCCGACGACGACGTCATGCTGACCACCGCGCTCGGCCGGGCCATCCGCTTCAAGGCCGACGACGTGCGCGTCTTCAAGGGCCGGGACTCCACCGGGGTGCGCGGCGTTCGCCTGCAGTCCGGCGACGAGGTGATCTCCATGGCCATCCTCGGCCGCGTGGACGCCACGCCGGAGGAGCGCGCGGCCTACGTCAAGCACGCCAACGCCATGCGCCGCGCCGCCAACGGCGACGCGGAGGAAGAGGCCGTGACGCCGGACGGGGACGAAGAGGCCGTCGGCGACGCCGTCCTGTCCGTCGAGCGGATCGCCCAACTGGGCGCCGCGGAACAGTTCATCCTGACGATCACCGAGACGGGCTTCGGCAAGCGCTCTTCGGCCTATGAATACCGGCGCACCGGACGCGGCGGCCAGGGCCTGACCGCCCACGGCCTGGGCGGACGCGCCGGCGACCGTCTGGCCGCGGCCTTCCCGGTCGAGGAGAGCGACGACCTGCTCATGGTCACCTCGGGCGGGCAGATGATCCGCACGCCGGTCGACCAGGTCCGCATCGTCGGCCGCTCGAGCCAGGGGGTGACCATCTTCCGCACCGCCGAGGGCGAACGCGTCGTCTCGGTCGAGCGCCTGCCCGACAGCGGCGAGGACGAGGCCGGGGGTGACGAAGCGGCGGTTTCCGGCGAAGAGTAGAGACGGCGTCAGCGGGAGGACCCTTTGCGCATCGGCCTCTATCCGGGGACCTTCGATCCCGTCACCAACGGGCACTGCGACATCATCGGGCGGGCGATCAAGCTGGTCGACCACCTGGTGATCGGCGTGGCCCGCAATGACGACAAGGGGCCCCTGTTCAAGACCGACGAACGGGTCGCGATGCTGCAGGACGCGGTGCGCGAGCGCTGGCCGGACGCCTCGATCGAGGTGCGCCCGTTCGAGAGTCTGCTGATGCATTTCGCCGAGGCCGTGAACGCCAACATCATCATCCGGGGCCTCAGGGCCGTCGCGGACTTCGAATACGAGTTCCAGCAGACGGCGATGAACCAGACGCTGAACGCCGAGCTCGAGACCGTCTTCCAGATGGCCGATCCGCGTCACCAGGCGGTCGCCTCGCGTCTGGTCAAGGAGATCGCCCGGCTGAAGGGCGACATTGACGGATTCGTACCGCCCGCGGTGGCCGAGGCCCTGCGCGCCCGCTTTTCGGAAAACGCCTGATGCGCCTGACCGCCCTGCTCGGCCTCGCCGTAGCCCTGATCGCCGGTCCCGTCGCCGCCCAGACGCCGGAGTGGCGCGAGGTGCCGGCCGAGAACCTGCTGGTCATCGAGACGACCAAGGGGCGGGTCCTGGTCGAGCTCGCTCCGGATGTCGCGCCGCAGCACGTCGAGCGGGTCCGCACCCTGACGCGCCAGGGCTTCTACGACGGCATCACCTTCCATCGGGTGATGGACGGCTTCATGGCCCAGACCGGGGACCCGCTGGGCACGGGACTGGGATCCAGCGAGTTGCCGGACGTGCCGGCCGAGTTCACCTTCCGTCGCGGGACCGAGCAACCCTTCGTCGAGGTGACCGGTTCGGACACCGCCTTCCGTCGCCCGGCCGGCGGCCAAGTGGGCATCTACGGCGGCCTGCCGATCTCGACCCAGCCGGACGGCCAGATGTTCGTCACCCGCGACGGGCGCGTCGACGGCTCGGCCTGGTTCTGCCCGGGGGTGGTGGGCGCCGCCCGCAACGGCCAGAGCGTGGACAGCGCCAACAGCCAGTTCTTCATCATGCGGGCGGCCAACTTCACCCTGAACGGCGCCTACACCGTCTGGGGCCGGGTCGTGGACGGCATGGACGCCATCATGCTGCTGCGCTCGGGCGATCCCAACAGCGGCATGGTGCCTGAGGCCGAGCGGGACCGGATGACGCGAGTGCGTCTCGCCTCCGACATCCCCGCCGGCGAGCGCCCGGCGGTGCGGGTGCTCGACCCGCGGTCGGCGCGGTTCGCCCAGCTCGTCGAGGAGCGCCGCACGGCGCGCGGCGGCTCGTTCTCGGTCTGCGACCTCACCCTGCCGTCGGAAGTGACCAACTGACCCGTCCTGGAGGGACCATGAAGCGCCTTCTGATCAGCTCGCTTCTCTGCCTGGGCCTGGCCGCCCCGGCCCTGGCCCAGGACGAGGTCCCGCCGCCTCCGCCTCCGCCCGAGGAAGGCGCGGTCATTGAGGCGACCGACTGGCGAGAAGTGCCTGCCGAGAACCTGCTGGTCATCGACACCAATCGAGGCCGCATCCTGGTCGAAATGGCCCCGCAGGTGGCGCCGAACCACGTCGAGCGCATCCGCCGCCTGGCGCGCGAGGGCTTCTACGACAACCAGCGCTTCCACCGGGTCATCGACTGGTTCATGGCCCAGACGGGCGATCCCTTGAGCCGCGGCGCCGACCGCACCCTGTGGGGCGAGGGCCAGAGCGCCTATCCGGATCTGGCTGCCGAATTCACCTTCCGGCGCGGGCCGGACATCGCCTACGCGCCCGTGGCCCAGCCGGCGGGGGCCGTCATCGGCTTTGTCGGCTCCCTGCCGATCCAGACCCAGCCCGACGCCCTGATGAGCCAGACCGGAGACGGCAAGGTCCACGCGTGGGGCCTCTACTGCCCGGGCGTGGCCGGCATGGCGCGCGGCGAGGAGAACGACAGCGCCAACAGCCAGTTCTTCCTGATGCGCCAGGCCTATCCGTCGCTCGACAAGCGCTACACGGTCTGGGGACGCGTCGTGGCCGGGCTGGATGTCGTTCGCGCTCTACAGTTCGGGACCGACCCCTCCGGGGCCGTGCCCGAGCCGGACGTGATGACCCAGGTGCGCGTCGCCTCGGACATGGCCGAAGGCGATCGGCCGCGGGTGCGCATGCTGGCGACCGATTCCCAGGCCTTCGCCAGCCTGGTGGAACGGGTGCGGGGCGAGCGCGGCGCGGACTTCTCGATCTGCGACATCGACCTGCCGTCCGAGGTCTACTGACGCCTCAGCGCCGCCGGCGACGACGGCGTTTCGGCTGCATCAGCGACAGCAGCATGCCTTCGCGCAGGCCGCGGTCGGCGACGCGCACATGCTCGCACGGCCACTGGCGCTGGACCGCCTCCAGGATCGCCGCCCCGGCCAGCACCAGATCCGCGCGGTCCGGGCCGATGCAGGCCTCGCCGGCGCGGCCGGCCCGGTCCGTAGCCAGCAGGCGCGCGGCGACCGCGCGGCACTCCCGCGCCTGCATGCGCAGGCCATCGACGCGCGACCGCTCGTAACGCTGCAGGCCCAGGTGCAATCCCGCCAGGCTGGTGATGGCGCCCGAGGTGCCGATCAGCTGGGCCCGGCCGTCGGCGAAGGCCTCCCGGTGCGGCTCCGCACTCTCGAAGGCGGCGATGCGCTCGACCACGGCCCCGACCATGGCCTCGTACCAGGCGTCCGTCGGGGTCTCCGGCTCCGGAAAGCGCTCGGCCAGGGACACTACCCCGATGGGGGCCGACATCCAGGACAGCACCTCGGGCGGACGGCCGTCGCCGCCGCGCCGGCGTACCCAGGAGATCTCGGTCGAACCGCCGCCGACATCCAGGATGATCGCCGAGGAGAACCCCCGGTCGATCAGGTCGGAGCAGCCGGCCACCGACAGGCGCGCCTCCTCCTCCGGGGGGATGACCTCCAGCCTGAGGCCTGTCTCGCGCTCGGCACGTTCGAGGAAGGCCGCGCCGTTGGCCGCGCCCCGACAGGCCTGGGTGGCGACGGCGCGGACCTTGACCGCGCGTCTCCGGGTGATCTTGTCGGCGCAGACCTGCAGCGCCGCGATGGCGCGATCCTGGGCGGCGGCGGACAGTTCGCCGGTCTGGCTGAGCCCCTCGCCCAGGCGGACGATGCGCGAGAAGGCGTCGATGATGCGAAAACCGCCGCCGGCCTTGCGCGCGATCAGCAGCCGGCAGTTGTTGGTGCCCAGGTCCAGCGCCGCATAGCACGGCTGTTCCAGGCGTCCGCCCACGGCGGAGGAGAGGGTTGGCGCGGCCCCTGAAGGCGCGTCGGAAGTCCCAGGCATGGCCCGAACCTGCATCGGAGCTGTGGGACCCAGCGTCCCGCGCTCGTTTTCGCATCCAGCCTAGCGGCGCCCGCGAACCTGTCCAGTGATCCGCATACGCCGTTCAGGCTAGCGTCAGGCGCGATCTGCACAATGCAGGGCATGAACACGCGAACCGCCAAGTTCAGCATCGGCCAGCTGGTGAAGCACAGGAGCTTCCCGCTGCGCGGCGTCGTGATCGACGTCGACAGCGAGTTCAGCCACGGCGACAACTGGTGGCAGGCCATCCCCGAGGCCGAGCGGCCCGCGCGCGACCAGCCCTTCTACCACGTGCTGGCCGAAGGCCTCGACGACGTCCAGGCGGCCTACATCTCCGAGCAGAACCTCGAGCCGGACACCGACGGCGCGCCGGTAAGCAATCCGGCGGCGGCCAGAGTCTTCTCCGGTTTCGCCGACGGGCGCTACCGTCTGCGCACCAGCATGCTCCACTAGGCGGTTCCTCGTTAAGGGCTCGCGCGTTAAACAGGCGCGCGCAGGACAGGACCGCCGCCATGGCCGATTTCGAACACGTCTTCACCGAGCCGCCCCCGGGGGCGAACGCCGACTGGACGATCGATCAAGCCTGGGACCAGTACACCGACGTCGAGCACCAGACCTGGCTGACCCTCTATGAGCGGCAGATGGGCATCCTGCCCGGTCGGGCCTGTGACGCCTTCCTGCGCGGCCTGGACGCGCTCGACCTGCACGGCGAGGGCATCCCCAACTTCCGGGTGATGAACGAAAAGCTCAAGGCCCTGACCGGCTGGACGGTGGTGGCCGTGCCCGGCCTGGTGCCGGACGAGGTCTTCTTCGACCACCTGGCCAACCGCCGCTTCCCGTCAGGCCAGTTCATCCGCAAGCCGGACCAGCTGGACTACCTGCAGGAGCCGGACATCTTCCACGATGTCTTCGGCCATGTGCCGATGCTGA
>CAMPGL010000115.1 GCA_946885435.1 uncultured Brevundimonas sp.
CACCCCCACCATCACCCCGCCGCCATCGGAAGCCCAGGCCGAGGCCGCCAGCAGTTCGGCCGAGCCGGCGCCCGTCAGGCCCGGGATGGCCGAGCCTTCCTCGACGAGGCGCTGGTAGCCGAGCACGCCCGCGGCGCCCACGCCGACGACCAGCACCGCCGTGGTGGTGGCGCCGAGCGCCTTGCGGATCGTCGAGCTCTCGCGCTTGGACTGCTTGTCCATGCGCTTCTGCAGACGGGACTTGCCGCCGAGACGGAAGCCAAAGCCCTTTTTGGCCTCGCCGTCCTCCGACGCATCGTCGCCGAGGCGGGTGGCCGCGCGGGCGGCCTCGATGGCTTCGCGCGTGGTCAGAGGCCGTTCGCCGCGCGGGCGCCGGTCGGTGACGAACTCGTCCTCGGCCTCGAAACTGTCGAGGTCGGCGGCCGGCTGGACGAAGGCCTGGGCCGGCGGCTCGGAGGCGCCGAACACGGGCATGACCGGGACCTGAGGCGCGGCGGCGACCTGCGGCGCCGGCTCCAACTGAGCCAGGTCTTCCTCGGCCTCGAAGGTCGGCTCGACGGCTTCGTGGGCGACCTGGCCGAAACCGGCGCGCTCGCCGAAGCTGGGCGCGGGTTCCTCGAAGACGGGGTCGGCGAAAGCCTCTTGCGCCGCCGGGAAACCGGGATCGAGCGTCTCGGCCGCCGGGAAGTCGGCGGCGGGTTCCCGCCAGTCGCTATCGAAGGTCTCCTGCGGGAAGGCCTGTTCGCGCCAGTCGGTCCCGGCGGGCTCGCGCTTGGCCAGCTGCTTGTCGATGCTCTCGCGGGCCTCGGCCAGAAGTTTGGCGGTGCGCTCCTCGCTCTGGCGCATGCGCTCGGCCAGTTCGCCCGAGGCGCGGTCGTAGCGCGACTCCATCTTCTCGGAGGCGCGGTTGAGCTTTTCGGCGAGATCGTCGACGCCCTGGGCGGCGCGGCGCTCGCCCTGGGCGATCCGTTCGGCCAGACGCTCGGAGATGCGGGTGATCTCGCCGCCCAGCTTCTCCAGCGCCAGCGCGTGCTGGTCGTCGGCGTGGCGCAGGCGATGTTCGATGGCGTCGGCGACGCGGGCCATGTCCGATCCCAGCGACTTGGAGAGTTCCTGCCCCATGGTCTCGACCGCCTTCAGCGCGCGTTCCTGGGATTCGGTGAGGATGTCGGCCTGCTTGCGCTCGGTCTGTTCGAGGCGGCCGTTCAGGTTCTCGGCGATGCGCACGACCTCGCGGCCCATGGCCTCGAGCGCCTGGGCCGAGCGGCGCTCGGATTCCTGGACGTGCTGGCCCAGGTCGGCGACGGCGCGCTCCACCCGGTCCATGCGGCCGTCGTGGACCGCGCCGTCCAGCCGGCGCAGCATCTCGGCGCGGCTTTCCTCGACCTTGCGGCTGAGGCTCTCGGCGAGCTTTTCCAGCGCGCCGCCCTGGCCGCCGTTGCGTTCGACCGAGCCAATGCGGCGATCGAGGTCGGCGAAGGAGCCTTCCAGCCGACGCATGGCCTCCGCGGTGCGGTTCTGGGCGTCGCCGAGACGGGCGCTGACGCGCTCAACCACGGCCTCGGCGAGACGTTCGGGCGAGGACTCCCGCTCGAACCGGTCCATGCGGTCGCGAAGGGTCGTCTGGGCGTCGCGGCCCCGAGCCTCGGCCTCGTAGAAGCGGCCGGCCAGCTTGCCGATGGCCTCCTCGATCTTGCCAAAGGCCTCGGCCTGGCGGGGGCCGACCTCGTCCTCGAAGCGGCGCAGGCGGCCGCGGCCCTCGCGCATGGCCTCGGACAGTTCGTCGATGCGGCGGTCGCGCGTGGCGTTGGCGGTGTCGGTCTCCTCCAGGCGGCGGACCAGGCCGGCCACGGCGCGGTCGACGCCGTCGATGGCGAGCGCGCTGCGGCGCTCGGCGCCCTCGATCCGGGCGCTCAGGGCCTCGATGGCCGCCAGGGCCGAGGCGGAGGTGTCCATGCCATAGGCGTCGTCCAGCCGGCGGGCCCGGCGGCGCCGCTCATGGGCGTCTTCGGCATGGGTGCGGCGCGCCAGCGGCGTGTAGCCGTCGTCCTCGTCGCTGTCGGCGATCATGTAGCTGAGCCACTCGCCGAGCGTCATGCCGGAACGGCGGGCGAGATCCTTGGCGACCTCACGGGTCTTCGGATCGATCCCCTTGACGCTCCACGGCGCCGCAGCACTCATCGATTCGACTCCCAGTCCACCCACGAGGACGGTAAACGCCCATGTCTAGGGTGTAAACGCACTGTTAACCCCAAGATGTAGCGCTGCTATCGGGTTCCTGTGGACATCCTGCCCCCGCACCGCCGCCTCAGCCCTTCAGTCCGACGAACGTGGTTAACAGGCGGTGAAGAGTTAACTTCGCGGTAAGCGTTGCCCGCGAGGAGGGCTGGGCCCATCTGGGCGCCATGAACCTGCAGGTCACCGTCGCGCTTCTGCTGTCCGCCCTCGCCTTCGGGGCGTTCTGCGCGTGGCGCGGGGCCCAGCCGCCGGACCTGATCAAGGGGCCGCGGATGGTGCCGTACCGCTTCCTCATGGTGATGTCCGCGGCGGCGGCCATGCTGTTCCTGGTCCATCTGGTGAATCTGCTGGGCTACACCACCGGCCGCTGACGGAACGGCGTCGGGGCCTGGGCCGTTGGGAGGGCGTCCTTCCCGAACACAGCCCAAGGAGCCCCGCATGGCCGACGACGTCCTCACCCCCAAGGAAGCCGAAGACGCCTTCTGGGATCACCTCAAGAAGTCCAACACCGGCATGCTCGGCCTGGACCAGCCGGGCTATCACGCCCAGCCGATGACCGCCTTCCGCGAGGAAGAGACCGGCACGATCTGGTTCTTCACGCGCGACGACACCGACCTGGCGCGCGACGTCGCCTCGCCCGGCGGCCAGAGCGCCATGTTCCACTACGGCTCGAAGGACCAGCACGTCTGGGCCTGCGTGGCCGGCCAGCTGTCTGTCCAGGGCCAGGACCGCGAGATCATTGACCGCTACTGGAATCCGGTGCTCGCCGCCTGGTACCCGGACGGCAAGGACGATCCGCACCTGACCGTGCTCCGCTTCGACGCGGAAGAGGCGCGCATCTGGGTCCAGAAGGGCGGCCTGATGCGCTTCGCCTTCGAAATCGCCAAGGCCAACGCGACCAAGACCACGCCGGACGAAGGCGGGGTCGTGGATGTGAATCTGCAGTAGGGCCTAGGCGCCCGCCAGGCACCAGGCCAGGACCGCCTTCTGGGCGTGGATGCGGTTCTCCGCCTCGTCCCAGACGGCGGACTGCGGTCCGTCCAGCACGGCGTCGGTGACCTCCTCGCCGCGGTGGGCCGGCAGGCAGTGCAGGAAGACGGCGTTCGGCGCCGCGCGCTCCATCAGGGCCTCGTCGACCGCATAGGCCTCGAAGGCGTGGAGCCGTTCCTCGTGGTCCTGGTCGCCCATGGACACCCAGGTGTCGGTGACGACGACATCGGCGCCCGTGACGGCGGCCTGCGGGTCGTCGCCGAGGCTGACGTGGGCGCCGCCGCGCTGCAGGTCATAGAGGTCAGGGTGATAGGCGCCCGGACAGGCGATCCGCAGGTGAAAGCCGAACTTCGGGGCGGCGTGGATCAGGCTGGCGCAGACGTTGTTGCCGTCCCCGATCCAGGCGACGGTCTTGCCCGAGATCGGCCCGAGCCGCTCCTCGATGGTCATCAGGTCGGCCAGGATCTGGCAGGGGTGGCTCTTGTCGGTCAGGCCGTTGATGACCGGCACGCTGGACGCCTGGGCGAAGCGCAGCACGTCCTCGTGGCTGTTGGCGCGGATCATCACCGCATCGACCATGCGCGACAGCACGCGCGCGGTGTCCTCGACCGTCTCGCCGCGGCCCAGCTGCATGTCCGAGGCGTTGGCGATGATGGCGTCGCCGCCTAGCTGGCGGATCGCCGCGTCGAACGAGAAGCGGGTGCGGGTGGAGTTCTTCTCGAACACCATGGCCAGGACACGGTCCGTCGCGGGCGCGTCGGCGTCGACCCGGCCCTTGGGCCAGCCGGCCCGCGCCTGCTTGCGCGCATGGGCGTCGTCCAGAATGGCGCGCAGCGACGCGTCGTCCAGCCGCCAGATATCGAGGAAGTGCCGGGTCATTCCCAAGCTCCGCTCACCCCGGCGAATGCCGGGGCCCAGATGAAATGGCTCTGCGTCAGCCGTAGGTGGCTCATCGAACAGTCCCGATCCGCCGGCGTCTTACGATCTGGGCCCCGGCATTCGCCGGGGTGATCGGATTGTTGGATCAAGCCGCCGCCTTCGCCCGAGCGGCGTCGAGCGCCCGTTCGAACCTGGCGATGGCTTCCTGGGCTTCCTCGCGGGTGAGGATCAGCGGTGGCAGCATGCGCACGCAGTTGTCGCCGCCGCCGGCGATGAGCAGGCCCTGGTCGCGGGCGATGCCCATGAACTCGCGGTTGTTGGGAACCAGCTTGACCCCGATCAGCAGGCCCTTGCCGCGCACGTCGACGATCAGGTCCGGGTAGCGGTCCTTAAGTCCGTGCAGCTGCTGGGACAGGTAGCCGGCGATGTCGTTGACGTTGGCCAGGACCTCGGGGCTCGACACCTCCTCGAAGGCCGCCTGGCCGACGGCCATGGCAAGCGGATTGCCGCCGAAGGTCGAGCCGTGGGCGCCGACCGTCATGCCCTTGGCCGCCTCGGTGGTGGCCAGGCAGGCGCCGATCGGGAAGCCGCCGCCCAAAGCCTTGGCGATGGCCATGATGTCCGGGGCGATGCCGGCCCATTCGTGGGCCCACAGCTTGCCGGTCCGGCCCATGCCGCACTGGACTTCGTCGAAGATGATCAGCACGCCGTGCTGGTCGCACAGCTCGCGCAGGCCCCGCAGGCACTGTTCCGGCATGGCGCGGCAACCGCCCTCGCCCTGCACCGGCTCGACGATGATGGCGGCGGTGGTCGGATTGGCGATGGCCGCCTTGATGGCGTCGTGGTCGCCCCACTTCAGCTGATGGAAGCCCTGCATCGGCGGGCCGAAGCCCTCGGTGTAGTTCGGGTTGGCCGCCGCGTTGATCGCGCCGTAGGTGCGGCCGTGGAACGAGCCGTCGAAGCCGTAAACGTCGATGCGCTCCGGCTGGCCGTTGGCGTGGTGATATTTGCGCGCCGTCTTGATGGCGCACTCCACGGCCTCGGTCCCCGAGTTGGTGAAGAAGACCACGTCGGCGAAGGACTTCTCGCAGAGCATGTCCGCCAGCGCTTCCTGGCCCGGGATGCGGAAGATATTGGAGACGTGCCAGAGCTTCTCGGCCTGGTCCTTGACCGCCTGGACCAGCTTGGGATGGGCGTGGCCCAGCGCATTGGTCGAGATGCCCATGACGCAGTCGAGGTACTCGGTCCCGTCGGTGCTCCAAAGGCGGGCGCCCTGGCCGCGATCCACCTCTAGCGGCGCGCGGTTGTAGACTCCCATCAGGTGCTCGGTGGACACGGCTCGGCCTCCAAAAGAGATGTCGCCCCGCGCAAGGCTGCGGCGGGGCGGATGCCCCGGTTTTCCGCCCGGGGGGCGGGTGAGTCAACCAAGCGCGCTAGAGCGTCTCGTCCAGCTCACGGATGATGGCTTCGTAGGTGTCCGCGCCGAGCGCCAGGGTGGCCTCCTCGACCCGGCCCATGTTGTCGTTGGGCGTGTGGATCAGGGTGAAGACCTCCGGCAGGAAGCCGGGCGCCAGGCCCGAGGCTGCGCCCGCGTTGAAGGCCAGCCACATCTGGTGAGCCCCGACGCGGCTCTGGAAGCCGACCGAGACATTGGGCACGCCGGCGGCGGTGAAGACCCGGTCGTCTGACGGCGGATACGCCGGATAGGCCACGCACGGCAGCGCCCGCTCGGCGCAGACGGTGCGGACGGCGCGCATCACCGGCGCGAAGCCTTCGCCGGCATGTTCGGAGTGCATCAGAGTGTCCCCGAAAGCGGCGACGTCGGAGTTGACCACCGCCGAGATGCGCCCGGTCCCGTTCGCCGCGACCCAGCGCTGCGCCCCCACCAGTCCAAGCTCCTCCTGATCGAAGAAGATGACCACCAGTCGGTGGTTCAGGTCGGCGTCGGTTAGGCGTCGCGCCACCTCCGCGATGATGACGGCGGAGCCGGCGTTGTCGACCACGCCCGCCGCCAGGGTTCCGTCGTCGAACATCACGGCGTCGTAGTGGGCGGTGAGCAGCAGGTCGCGCTCGCCCTCGCCGATCGTCACGACCACGTTGCGGCCTTCCAGCGGCTGGCCGTCGCGCTGGCCCGCGAAGGTCTGAACCTCATACGCCAGGCCGTGGCGGTCGAGCAGGGCGGTCAGGGCCTCGAAGCGGCCGAGGTCCGTCGGCTGGACGAAGGTCGCCACCTGGTCGCGGTAGGGCGTGTCCTGGGCGACGGCGGCGCCGGTGAGCGCCAGTGCGGCGGCGAATGCGGCTCCGGCCGCCAGCTTGCGAAGCATGAGAAACCCTCCCGAATGCGCCGCCTCGGCGCCCGCTCTCGGGAAGATGGGTAACCGCTCAGCTCTTGAGCCGCCAGCCCCGGCGGAAGGCCTCATAGGCGACCCAGCCGACGACCAGCGTCAATGCCACCGTGGTCAGCATCCCGGCCACCAGACTGCCGTCGGCGCTGCCGATGAAGCCGTAGCGAAAGCCGTCGATCAGATAGAAGAAGGGGTTGAAGTGGCTCAGCGTCTCGAACGGCTCGGGCAGGGCCTCGACCGCATAGAAGGTGCCCGACAGGAAGGTCATGGGCATGACGATGAAGTTCTGCACCGCCG
>CAMPGL010000116.1 GCA_946885435.1 uncultured Brevundimonas sp.
AGCCAGCTGGGCGTGCGATAGGCGCGCCGGTCTACCGACCAGGCCCCGCCGCTTCCGGGGAATTCCATCCGCGCCGTGCGCGACCAGGCCTCGAAGGCCGAGCGCACCCGGCCCGCGGCCGTCCTCAGATCCTGGGAGTCGCACGCCGTCGCGGCCGCCCGCGCCCGCGCCCGCTGGCGCACGCCGTTCAGGTCCGCCTCGCTGACGCCGGACCTCAGGGCCGCGCCGCGCGCCTGGGCCGCCCCGGCCTCCAGCGCCTGGGCCGTCGCGCGCGTGAACAGGCCGCAGCGCGCATGCGCCGCGCTCATCAGGGCGCGCTCATAGTAAATGTCCGCCGGTCCGGCCTGGGCCGGAGCCGCCAGCGCCAGGCCGCCCACGGCGGCGAGCAGGGCGAAGCTGTTTCGGGCTTGGCTCGGGATGCGCATGGCCTCACCTTAACCACGCCGGCTTTGCGGTTCGGTTTCCGGTTACGGTTAAGCCTTTGCTGATTTCCACCGACGTCTGGGTCGCCGCCCTGGTCCGCCGCGCCGAGCTGGCCGGAGCCTCGGCCGTGATCGTGCGCAAGGGCGATGCGCGCGCGGGCGCGGTCCTGGTCAAGGCCTATGACACCCTCAACCGCACCGCCCGCCTCTACGCCGAGACCACCGGCCTCGATGGCGACCGCCTCTGGATCGAGCCCCACCCCGGCGCGCTGGAATCCGAGCTCGACGCCTACGCCGAGCGCCAGGCCGGCTACGATCCCGACATCTGGCTCGTCGAGATCGAGGACCGCCAGGGTCGGCATTTCCTGGTTGAAAAGGTGGAGTAGAGCGGCCCTACGCCGCCATCCGCCCCCACACCGCCTTGTCGGCGGCCACGGGCGTCAGACGCCCCTTCGACGCCTTCGACTTCAGCTGGCGGATCACCGCGTCCGGCAGGACCGCGAAGCGCGGCTCGACCAGCTCAGGCGCGCAGGCGGTCTCGGGTGCCGCGAACAGGGCCGCGTTCAGCCCGACGTTCCGGCTGGCGATCAGCCAGGCCAGGCGGCGCGCCCGCTCGGGCTCGTCGCGATGCAGCATGGGGTTCTCGGCGAACAGCTCGCAGCCCAGCTCGACCACATAGTCGAAACCGAGCCGCGCGAAGCGCCGCTCGTCGACCGGATCGACCGCCAGGCCTTCGGCCAGATCAAACACGGCGTCGTTCAGCAGAAACAGCACCAGCGGACATCCCATCGATCGGACGCATTCTCGTCCGTTGAGACGACCTTAGCCGCGGGCCTTTTCAATCCGGTGTGCGAACGCGGTTAAGCAGTGGTGAGCGCCGGCCGCGGCGTTGACGCTCCGCTAATCCCTGTCCGGCCCTACCGGTGATGTTCCGTCAGGTCTGCGCGCTTGACCCATCCCGCCGAGTTCGCGGAAGGTCGCCCAGAGCGGCCGAGTTGGGGGACCGCCGGGGAAACTCCTGTGATGATTGAACTTCTGCTCGCCCTCGCCGGCGCCGCCCACCAGGACGCGCCGCAGTGGCCTGATCGGCTGGTCCTGGAGTGCCAACCGGAGGCCCGCAGCACCCTGAGCCGCTCCGACGGCGGCTGGACCTTCGACGCCGCGGCCGAGCAGAGCCAGCCGTTCGTCATGCGCATCGATGTGGCCAACCGCATCGCGCAAGGCTGGGGCGCCGACATCGAGGTGACGCCCTCCGGCCTGCGGATCGACGCCGGGTCCCGCATCCTGGACGCGGACACGCGCGAGCCTGGCTTCAGCGACGTCGTTTACATCCTGGGCGCGCCCGACGACCGCGAGTTCCTCTTCCTCCTGACTCTCGCGCGCCGAGACGGCGGAATGCACGCCGCCGCCTGCCGCCGGCTCGATCACCCCAGCGTGCGGTAGAGCATGTAGCCGGCGACCACGAAGATCAGGGCCGCGAAGAGCAGGTTCAGCGCGCCGCGCCGCTCGGCCAGCGTCTCGCCGGCCCTGGCGCCCAGCAGCCCTCCGGCCACCCCGCCCCCGATGAACAAGGCCGCTGTTCCCCAGTCGACGTTGCCCGACAGCGCATAGCTGGCCGAGGTGGTCACCCCGAAAGCGGCGACCGCGACGAGCGAGGACGCCATGGCCAGCCGGATCGGCATGCCCGTGGCCCAGACCAGTCCGGGCACGATCAGGAAGCCGCCGCCGATGCCGAAGAAGCCGGACAGCATGCCGGTCCCCAGGCCGCCGCCGACCAGCTTGGGCAGGTTGTCGCGGCCCAGCTGCACGTCCTGGGCGTCCCCGCCGTCGCGCCGGACCAGCATGAGCACGCCCACCACCACCATCAGGGCGGCGAACAGGCCGAGCAGGCGCTCGCCGTCCACCCTCTGGCCGACGTAGGCTCCGCCCAGCGCGCCGAGCACGCCGCTGGCGGCGAAGACCGCGGCGCAGCGCCACTTCACATTGCCCTTGCGCGCATGCGGGATCAGGTTGGCCGCGGCGTTGAACGCCACCGCCACCGCGCTCGTGCCGATCGCCACGTGCGGATCATCGATCCCGACCACATAGACCAGCAGCGGCACGGCCAGGATCGACCCCCCGCCGCCGACCAGCCCGAGCGAGAACCCGACCAGTGATCCGGCGAGGAGCGCCAGCAGCCAGGCCCATTCCAGCATGATCGGCCTCCCGGCGCGCCTTCGGGACTCAGGCCGCGCCGGACCGGACGGGCAGGCCTTCGGCGGCCCAGGCGTCGATGCCGCCGTCCACCAGATAGACGTCGCAGCCGCCGGCCTGCGCCTGGAGCAGCCCGGCGTTCATCGCCGTGCGTCGGCCGCTGCGGCAGTGGAAGATCAGGGGGCCGGACGGCGCGTCCAGGTCCTGGCTTGCAAGGGCCGACATCGGCGCGTGACGCGCGCCGGGGATGACGACGTTGCGTTCCGGGGCCTCCCGGATGTCGACCAGCACGGCGCCGGCTTCCAGCAGTTCGTGCGCCTTGCGAGCCGAGATGATCTGGGGGGTCTTAGTGGTCATTGGAGGCTCCTTTCCCGGACAGTTCCGGGCAATAAATGTCTCGAAGAAGCGCGATCACCCGCGCCGCACGCGGATCGCTCACGCGGTAATGGACGGACTGGGCCGCGCGGCGGAATTCGACGAGGCCGTCCTCACGTAGCCGCGCGAGGTGTTGCGACAGCGCCGACTGGCTGAGGCCGACTTTCGCCACCAGCGCGCTCACCGACGCCTCGCCTTCCGCCATCAGATGGCAGAGGATCAGCAGTCGCTTCTCGTTTCCGATCGCCTTCAGAAGCGCCGCGGCCTCCGCCGCACGCGACTCGAAGGCTTCGACCTCGGATTTGAACAGGGCTTCCACGGCAGGCTCCATCAGATTTGCCTAATGTAGTGATTGCTAATATATAGGTCAAGACGAAAGCCTAGGAGTCATCCATGAGCGCCTCCCCCGAGATTCGCGCCTTCTTCGACGAGCCGACCAACACCGTGACCTATCTGGTCTGGGACGCGCGCACGCGGCAAGCCGCCGTCATCGACCCCGTCCTCGACTACGATCCGGCCACCGGCGAGGCGGACACTCGCTCTGTCCAGGCGGTGCTGGCCGAGGCCGAGCAGCTCGGACTGCAGGTGGTCTGGGCGCTCGAGACCCACGCCCACGCCGACCACCTCAGCGGCGCACCCTTCATCAAGGCCCGCACCGGCGCCGCCATCGGCATCGGCGAGCACATCCGCGACGTCCAGCGCATCTTCCGGCCGATCTTCAACGCCACCGATCTCCAGACCGACGGCAGCGACTTCGACCACCTGTTCGCCGACGGCGAGCGGTTCGCGATCGGCGACCTCGAGGCGGAGGTGCTCCACACCCCCGGCCACACCCCCGCCGACGTCAGCTACCGCATCGGCGACGCCGTGTTCGTCGGCGACACCCTGTTCATGCCCGACTACGGCACCGCGCGGGCCGACTTCCCCGGCGGCGACGCCCGCCAGCTCTACCGCTCGATCCGCAGGCTGCTGAGCCTCCCGGCCGAGACGCGGCTGTTCATGTGCCACGACTACAAGGCCCCGGGCCGCGACACCTATGCCTGGGAGACCACCGTCGAGGCCCAGCGGACCGGCAACGTCCATGTCCGCGAAGGGGTCAGCGAGGACGACTACGTCGCCATGCGCACTGCGCGGGACGAGACCCTGTCCGCACCCAAGCTTCTCCTGCCGTCCATCCAGGTGAACATCCGCGCCGGCCGCTTTCCCCCGGCCCAGGCCAATGGCGTCAGCTACCTGATGATCCCGGTGAAGGTGCGCGGCCAGACGGGCGCGCTGGAGGAAGGCCTGCGCCCTCCGCCCCGCTAGGCGCAGCCCGCCGTACCGATGCCCGACCGGACCTCCCCGATCGCCCTGCGCCGTCTGGAAGCGCGTGACCTGGCCGCCGCCCTCGCCATCCAGGCCCAGTCCTACCCGGCCTTCCTGCGCGAGGACGAAGCCGCCTTCGCCAGCCGGCTCGACCTGCTGGCCGGCTACTGCCTCGCTGCTGAACGCGACGGGCGCCTGATCGCCTACCTGCTGGCCCACGGCTGGCCGCGCGCGGCGCCTCCGGCCATCGGCGACCGGCTCGATCCGGCGGCCCCGAGCCAGGTGCTGTACATCCACGACCTGGCCGTTTCCCCCGAGGGCCGGGGCGTAGGCGCGGGCCGGGCGCTCGTCGACCTCGCCTTCGACCTCGCCAGCCACGACGGCCTGACCACCGCCGAACTGATCGCCGTCGAGGGCGCGGCTCCCTACTGGCGCGCCCTGGGCTTCACCGAGCCGTCCATCCCGCCCGCCCTCGCCGCCAAGGTCGCGGCCTACGGCCCGGCCGCCCGCTGGATGTCCCGCCCGCTCGCGCCGCGCGACTGAAGGCCGCTACGGCCACGCTTGACTCCTTGGTCCCCATAACGCGGAATTGCGGTGGGCGGAGGGAAGACTGTGGTTTCGTGGGCGAAGATCGCCAAGGCGGCGACGATCAGCCTCGTGCTGACGCTGCTGGCGCTCGGCGGCTCCAAGCTCAACCTGTTCGGCTTCGAGGACATCACCAACGCCGGCTCCGACGACGTCTGGCAGCGCCTGACGGCCGGCGCCTACGGCCGTGACGAGCGCCCCGGCCAGGACCTCGTGCGCATCGTCCACATCGACGACGAGGGCCTGACCGCCCTGCGTGGCCAGGGCTGGACCGGCTGGCCGCCCGGCTACGCCAATCTCGGCTACATGATCGAGGATGTGCTGAGCGCCGGCTCGGAGCCGCCCCGCGCCGTCTTCGCCGACCTCATCATCCTTGGCCAGGCCGGGCTGACCCCCGAGGGTGAGGCCGACTTCGCCACCCTCGTCGACGTCCTATCCGAGGCCACCCGGGCCGAGGCGTGGAACGGCCACACCGCCTGCCTGTCCGATCCGCTGACGCGCCTGGCCTGCATCGTCGAGGCCGGGGGCGTGCCGATCATCCTGGCCAAGCCCGACGCCGCCGAACAGGCCGGCCAGACCGACGTCCAGCGCCGCCTGGACCAGGTCGCCCTGCTCTCGCCGGTCCTGGTCGGGGCCCGCGCCTATCCGCTGGTCAACGCCTATGACGACCAGCCACTGCCCGGCGTCGCCGGCTTCGACCTGTCGCCCGCCGGCGCCCTCTACGCAGCGGGCTGCCTGCGCGCGCTCAAGGCCACCGGCGAAAACAGCTGCGGCCTGCCCGCCTTCGAGACGGCCGCGGCGGCCGCCCGCGCGGCCCTGTCCGGCGTCCCGCCGCCCTCGGGCGCCGCCACCGCCCTGCGCCGCGCCTGGGCCAGCGACATGTCCGTGGTCTGGGGCGACCGCATCCCCGAGCGCCAGGCGGAGTTCACCGAGGCCGTCAGCTCCTCGCCCGCGCCGGAGTGCCGCCACGACGTCGGCCTGTTCACCCGCGTCTTCGAACAGTCGGTGGCGGCCCGCGGCGTCGGGTCGGGCGAGCGCCAGGCCTGCGCCTACACCTTCAACCTCGGCTACGATCGCCTGGTGGCCGGCTTCGGCCTGACCCAGGACCGCTACGACTACGTCCTGGCCGACCGGCTGGTCCTGATCGGCAGCCACATGCGCAACAGCGACTGGGCCCCAACGCCCCTGCACGGCCAGCTGCCGGGCGTGCACTACCACGCCATGGCGCTCGACAATCTCGTCCAGTTCGGCGCCGACTACCGCCGCATCGAGAGCACCTTCCTGAACACCGACGACATCCTCAAGTCGCTGCTGACCTTCGTGCTGCTGTTCACGGTCATCGTCGCCGTCATGGCCAGGAACGCCATCCTCGAAGAGGTCTTCCCCGACCGCGAGGGCCGCCTGCCGGTCTGGGCCACGCCGATCTACTACGGCCTGCTCGCCGTGCTGATCCTGGGCCTGACCGGACTGGTCACCTGGCTCGGCGCCGGGGTGTGGCAGAGGGCGGTGGTCAACTGGCTGGGCATCCTGTCCCTGACCTTCAGCGTCCTGGTCATGGCCGCGCGCACCACCCTGCTGCAGGACGCGGGCTCCAGCCTGCGCTGGACGACCGCGATCGGCGACCGCCTCAAGTTCGAGAACGACACCCTGTCGCGCCGCCGCGCCGCTCCGGCCGACCCTGTCCCCGCGCCCGCGCCGCGCCGTCCCCGCTCCAGACGAAAGA
>CAMPGL010000117.1 GCA_946885435.1 uncultured Brevundimonas sp.
CCATCAGCTGCGCTGCGTGGTCTGCCAGAACCAGTCGATCGCCGAGTCGGACGCCGTCCTGGCCGCCGACCTGCGCAACCTCGTGCGCGAGCGGATCGCCGCGGGCGACACCGACGCCGAGGTGCTGGACTACGTCGTGGAGCGCTACGGCGACTTCGTCCTGATGCGGCCGCCGGTGCGCCAGTCGACCTGGGTGCTCTGGGCCGGGCCCTTCCTGGTGCTGCTGCTGGGTGGCGGCGCCATCGCCGCCTATCTGATGCGCCGCCGCGCCGGCGTGGAGGCCCAGCCCCTGACCGAGGACGAACGCCGCCGCCTCGACGCCCTGCTCGACGAGGAGGAGCCCCGGTGATCTGGCTTGTCCTCATCCCCATGCTGCTGGCCGCCGCGGTCGGGGTGGTCCTGCCGCTGCTGCGTCCGGCTGCGGCCGACGCCGCCCAGCCGCGCCCCACGCTCGGCCGGCGGCTCGACCAGATCGAGCGCCAGCACGGCGCGGGCGAACTGTCCGACGCCGAAACCGACGCGCTGAAGCTGGAAACCCAGCGCCGCCTGCTGACCGAGGCCCGCAGGGGCGAGGACGCGGCGCGTCCCCTGTCGGAGCGAGCGCTGAAGATCACCGCCGCCGCCCTGGCCGTGGGAGTGCTCCTGCTCGGCGGCGGCCTCTATGTGCTGCTGGGCCGTCCCGACCTGTCGTCGCGGGAGGCCGTGGTCGCCGCGCCGCAGTCGATCCCCGAGGCCATGGTGTCGGCCCTCGAGGCCCAGGTGCGCGAGACGCCCGACGATCCCGCGATGCTCTCGACCCTCGGCCAGGCCTATGCCGAGACCGGCCGCTACGCCGAGGCCGCCGAAGTCTTCGGCCGCGCCTCGCTGCTGGCGCCCGACAACGCGGCCCTGCCCTCGGCGCGCGGCGAGGCCCTGGTCCAGGCCGCCGGCGGCCGCGTCACCGAGGCGGCCGAGATCGCCTTCCGCGCCGCCGTGGCGCTCGATCCCGGCGACGCCCGCGCCCGCTACTTCCTGGCGCTGCGCAAGGACCAGACGGGCGATCGGGACGGAGCCATGGACGACTGGATCGCGCTCCTGAATTCCGCCCCGCCGGACGCCCCCTGGCTCCCGCAGGTCAGGGGCTTCGTCGAACAGGTCGCCGCCGAGCGCGGAGTCGACATTTCGGACCGGCTGAACTCTCCCGCGGGGTGACCCATTCTCCTCTCCATCGCGACGCGATGGGGAGGTGGATCGGCGCGAGTACGCGCCGAGACGGAGGGGGCGGCGCTAGCCTCTAAAGCAAATTTCCCGTCCGCCTGCGCCGCCCCCTTCCACCGCTTCGCGGTCCCCCTCCCCACTGCGTGGGGAGGAGAGAACGCTCGCATCCTCCCAGCGAGAGCTCCGTCTTTTCAACGACCTGTCAGAAACGCGACGCCATTCTCACCCGTCTGCCGGGACGCGCTTAGACTTTGCGGATGATCTCCCTCCACGCCTCCCAGACGTCGCCACGGACCGCTCGGGACTCAGGGGCCGAATGGCGGGATTTGGCGGTTTTTGACGGTCTGGCGGTGTGTTTTGGCCCGCCACACCGCCAAGGGTCAGACCACCGGTCGCCGGCGGATCACCAGGTTCCGGATCTCGGTCATGTCCTCCATGGCGAAGCGGACGCCTTCGCGGCCGAGGCCCGAGTCCTTCACCCCGCCATAGGGCATGTTGTCGACGCGGTAGGAGGGCACGTCACCGATGACAACGCCGCCGACCTCCAGCCGGTCCCAGGCCATCAGCGCCTTGTTGAGGTCGCGCGTGAAGATGCCGGCTTGCAGGCCGAACCGGCTGTCGTTGACCTCGTCCAGCGCCGCCTCGAAGTCGGTGAAGGGCTGGAGCGTCGCCACCGGGCCGAAGGCTTCCTCGCGGTTCAGCTTGGTCTCCTTGCCGACCTTCTCCAGCAGGCTGGGCTCCAGCATGGCGCCGTCCCGGCCGCCGCCGCACAGCAGGGTCGCCCCGCCGTCCACGGCCTCCGCGATCCAGTCCTCCAGCCGCTTCGCCTCGGAGACATCGATCATGGGCCCGATGAAGGTGGCCTCGTCCTTGGGGTCGCCGCAGACCAGGGTCCGGGTCTTTTGGACCAGCCGATCCCGCAGCTCGTCGTAGATGTCCGCCTGGATCAGGATGCGCTGCACCCCGATGCAGGACTGGCCAGACTGGTAGAAGGCCCCGAAAACGATCCGCTCGACCGCATCGTCCAGGTCCGCGTCCCGGTCCACGACCACCGCCGCATTGCCGCCGAGCTCCAGCACCACCTTCTTGCGGCCGGCCTTGGCCTTCAGCGCCCAGCCCACGTCCGGAGAGCCGGTGAAGGACAGCAGCTTCAGCCGGTCGTCGGTGGTGAACAGGTCCGCCCCGTCGCGCGTCGCCGGCAGGATGGAGAAGGCGCCCTCGGGCAGGTCCGTCTCGGCCAGAACCTCCCCGATGATCAGCGCCCCAAGCGGCGTCCGCGACGCCGGCTTGAGCACGAAGGGGCACCCCACCGCCAACGCCGGGGCCACCTTGTGGGCGGCCAGGTTCAGCGGAAAGTTGAATGGCGAGATAAAGGAGCAAGGCCCGATCGGGACCCGCTTCCAGATCGCCTCATAGCCGCGCGCGCGCTCCGAAATGTCCAGCGGCATGTGCTCGCCGGTGATGCGCACGCTCTCCTCGGCCGCCACCCGGAAGGTGTCGATCAGGCGGGTGACCTCGCCCTTTGCGTCCTTGATCGGCTTTCCGGCCTCGACGCACAGGGAATAGGCCAGCTCGTCGAACCGCTCCTTGAACCGCGTCACGCAGTGGTTCAGCACCTCCTGCCGCTCATAGGCCGCCATCTCGGCCATGGGCCGGGACGCCGCCTCCGCCGCCGCGATGGCCCGGTCGATGGTCGCTGGGTCGGCCATGGCCACCCGCGTGACGACCTCGCCCGAGAACTTGTCGGTGACCTCCAGGTCCTGGTTCGGCTGCACCGGCCGGTTGGCGAGGTACAGCGGATAGACGGGCTTCAGGCTAGGCATCGCGGGCTCCGGTTCAGACCGACACTAACGCGCAAGCGTCGAGCTTGTCGCGAGGGTGACGGACGGCCTGCGGGATCCTAGATATCCCTCATGGACGACCAGCCCGAGATCGAAGGCGCCGCCCCCGGCAAGCCGCTGACCCCCGCAGCCCGCCGCGCGCTTGAGGAAGCCGCCGCGCGCCGCGCCGCGGCCCAGCCCGCCGACCTGCCTCCCGAAGACGGCGGCCCCTCCGGCCAGGAGCCGACCCGCTTCGGCGACTGGGAGCGCAAGGGCGTCGCCTACGATTTCTAGGCTGAGGCGAATCTTAGGGTTAAGGCGCCGTTCACCGGGTGTCCGCGCTTGAGGGCTTGAAGTCGGGGGCGCTGGATGGCGCCATGACCCAGTACCTCCCCGTGCTTTCCGCCCTGATTTTCCTCGCTCTTCCCGGCGCCGCCATGGCCGACGGGCCCGGCCACGGAGGCGGGGGCGGAGGCTGCCACGGCGGATGCGGCGGAGGCGGGTATGGCCACGGCGGCCGCTCGGTCAGCGTCGACGTGGACGTCTCGGCCAGCGCCCAGGCCTATTCCTCGGCTTACGCCCGCTCGGACAGCTATTCTGAAAGCGGCAGCTCCAGCGGCGGCTACTTCATGGGCGGCGGCGGGGTCTACGGCGGCGGCTACGCCCTGCCCTACACGGTGGGCGGCGGGGTCGGCTACAACGCCGGCTGCGGCTGCTACGGCATCGTCCCCGTCGGACCCGTCTACGCGCCCTACGGCCCGCAAGGCCCGTTCGTGACCTATCAGGTCATCGAGAGCCGCACCTACCGCCGCGAGTACGCCCGCGAGGAGGTCGACTATCGCGCCTCCGTATCCGGCGGCTACGCCTACGAGCGCGACCGCTATGACCGGCGCGAGCGCTATGAGGACCACGACCGCTACGAGGACCACTACCGGCGCGACGACTACGATCGCCGCTATGATGAGGACTACGGCTCGGACGTTCCGTATGTGCCACACTACGACACGCCCCCGCCGCCTCCTCCTCCGCCGCCGCCGCCGTCCTATTCCAACGAATGCTGGCAGGACCGCACCGGCGAGTGCGGCTGACCGGTCCGAACAACGCGGGTTGATCGAAATCGTAAACGGCGCGTTATTGCTCCGCCATGCTCAAGCTCGCCGCCTGCGGCCTCGCCGCCGCCCTCGCCCTTCCCGCCGTCGCCCAGGCTCAGGACTACGGCCGGTATCGTGACGACTACGGCCGTCATGACCGGTATGACCGGGATCACCGACGGCACGACCGATACGGCCACGGCGACCGCTATGATCGCGGTTACGGCTACGGCTATGGCGGCGCCAGCGTCTACGTCGGCACGATCACCGAGACCGAGCACGAGGCCT
Organism: uncultured Brevundimonas sp.; assembly: GCA_946885435.1. The sequence goes on from CAMPGL010000117.1 coordinate 4,397, forward strand.
ATATCCGCCAGGGCGACTACGCCGACGGCTATTCCTACGGCTACGGCGGGGTCGGGTACGGCCATGGCGGGTACGGCTACAGCGGGTACGGCCGCGGCTACGCCGGCCACTACAACGGCTATCCGATCCCCTATTACGGCGGATACGGCCACAGCTGGTCGCGGGGCTACCAGGCGTCCCGCTGGCGGTACGAGGACAGCCACGGCCGCCGCTACTCGGGCGGCTATCGTGACGAGTACGGCTACAACGACGACCGCCCCCGCTCGCGCCGACGCCATCACGACGGCGGCTATTACGGCCGCGAGGACTGCGATTGCGGCGGGGTCTACCTTAGGGACGACTGACGCCGGCCATCTCGGTGAGGATCGCTTCCGCCGCCGCGCGCGGATCAGCGGCCGCGATGACCGGGCGCGCTACGACCAGGTGACTGGCGCCGGCCTTGAGCGCGTCGGCGGGCGTGGCGATCCGCTGCTGGTCCCCCGCGTCAGCGCCTGAAGGCCGCACCCCCGGCGTCACCACCAGGAAGTCCGCCCGTCCGGCCTCGGTCGCCAACTGGCGCGCCCGCGCGGCCTCCTGCGGGCTGGAGACCACGCCGTCCACGCCGCAGTCCAGCGCCTGGCGCACCCGCCGCTCGACCAGCGTGGCCGCCGTCTCGCCGTATCCGATCTCTCCCAGGTCCGCGTCCGACAGGCTGGTCAGCACCGTCACCGCCAGGATCTTCGTATCGGCGGCGCCACGCCCCTTTACCGCCGCGCGCATCACCTGCGGCTCGGCATGGACGGTGACGAGGTCACAGCCGCCCTCGGCCACGGCGCGGGCCGCGCCCTCGACCTGGGCGCCGATGTCGTGGAGCTTCCAGTCCTGGAAGACCTGCTTGCCGGACGCGCGCAGCTCATGCGCGAAGACGACCCCGCCCGGCCGGGCCAGGAGGGTCAGCCCGACCTTGTAGAAGCTGACGGCCTCTCCCAGCCTCGCGACCATGTCGCGGGCCAGATCGAGGCTCGGCAGGTCAAGCCCGACGATCAGGCGCGAGTCAGCGGACATGGACATGGGCGGCTCCGTCGGGCTACGGCCAAGGCGGCGCATCCGCGAGGGGCGGGGCCGGTCGGCGATTCATTTAGGCTGAGGGCGTGAGATGAACGCGGTCGAGTTCGGGGTCAATGTCTTCGTCGCGCTGTTCGCGCTGCTCGACCCGATCGGGAACATCCCGATCTTCGCGGCCGCCACGGCCGGCGCGACGCTGAGCCAGCGGCTGTCGGTGAACGCGCTGCTGACGGCCTTCGTCATCGCCTTCATGGTGTTCTTCTTCTTCACCGGCCTGGCGCTACTGGATTTCTTCGGCATCTCGCTGGCGGCCTTCCGCATCGGCGGCGGCATCCTGCTCTTCATGCTGGGCCTGGAGATGGTCCGCGAGAACTTCCTTCAGAGCTTCGTCGACGCCGACGCGATCAACGACGCTAAGGACGTGCGGGGCTATGCGCGCCGGCGTTTCCAGCGTCTGGTCGTGCCCTTCGCCATGCCCCTGATCATCGGCCCGGGCGCCATCTCGGCCATCATCATCCAGTCGTCGGAGGCGACGGACCTGGGCTATCAGGGCACGCTTGCCGGGATAGCGGCGATCGCCGCGGCGGGCTTGGCCACCTTCGCGTGCTTCGCCCTGTCAGGCCCGATCAACCGCCTTCTGGGCGAGGTCGGGATGTCGATCATCGTGCGGGTGCTGGGCCTGATCCTGGTGGCCCTGGGCATCCAGTTCATCCTGGCCGGCCTGGGCGAAGCGCTGCCGGGCATGTTCGCCAGCTCGGTCACGTCGCCCACGGGGCACTAGAGCCGCCCCAGCCGCTCCGCGTGGCGGCTGGCCAGCGCCAGGGACCATTCGTCCGGCAGCACCTTGAACAGGGCAGAGGCCACCTTGTTCGGCGCGCCGGGCACGCAGATCGGGCGGTTGGCCTCCGACGCCTCGTAGCCCGCGCGGGCCACCTCGTCGGCGCCCATCCAGACCCATTCGGGCGTGGAGTGCGCAATCTGCTGGCGCTGGCCGTTCACGTCGTGGAACTCGCTCCAGGTGTAGCCGGGGCAAAGCGCGGTGACGTGGATGTCCTTGTCGCGCGTCTCCAGGTGCAGGCCCGCCGACGCCTTGATCAGGAAGCTCTTGATCGGTCCGTACAGGGT
>CAMPGL010000118.1 GCA_946885435.1 uncultured Brevundimonas sp.
GGCCCGTCGGGGATGTGGCTCTTGCGATAGACGCCGAGCGCCGCGCCGTCGGCGTCCAGCATCACCATCGAGTTGAAATAGTGCGGGCCGTCGCGCTCGAAGATCGAGACCGGGATCGCCACGCCGAGCTCGGCCGCGACGGGCTGGAGCGCGGTCACGCAAGGGTGCGTGCGCCACGGATGCGCTTCGCCGAACCAGCGCTCCTCCTGGCTGACGCAGAAGTAGGGCCCCTGGAACAGTTCCGACGGCAGGATGACCTGGGCGCCCTTGCCGGCCGCTTCGCGGATCAGCTCGATCGTGCGGGCGATGTTGGCCTGCATGTCCTCGCCGTACGAGGTCTGCAGGGCGGCGACGCTCATTGTGCGGGGCATCAGGCGGGCTCCTGCTGGGTGATGCAGTGAAAGGATCCGCCGCCCGTCAGGATGGCGATCGACGACAGGGGGATGATCTCGCGCTCGGGGAAGACCGTCTTCAGGCCCTGGCAGGCCAGATCGGCGGCCTTGTCATCTCCGTAGGTCGGCACGATCACCGCGCCGTTGGCGATGAGAAAGTTCATGTGACTGGCCGGGATCGGCCGCTCGTCCTCGTCGCCGACGAAGCCCGGTGACGGCAGCGGCAGAAGGCGGATGGGCCGGCCTTCCGCGTCCGTCATCTGCGACAGCGCCCGCGCCACCTCTCCATAGACATGGTCGTTGGGATCGCCCCGGCCCCAGGCGACCGGGTGGGCCACCACGCCCGGCGCGACAAAGCGGGCCAGGTTGTCGACGTGGCCGTCGGTGTGGTCGTTCAGCAGGCCGTCGCCGAGCCACAGCACCTTACGCGCACCCAGCGCCTCGCCCAGCCGCGCCTCGGCCTCCGCCTCGGTCCAGCCGGGATTACGGTTGCGATTGAGCAGGCACTGGCGCGTGGTCAGGATCGTGCCTGAGCCGTCATGGTCGAGCGCTCCGCCCTCCAGGATGAAATCGTGGGTCTCGAGCGGCACCCTGGACGCCTCGCCGATCTGGCGGGCGACGGTGTCGTCGTGCTCCAGCTCGTATTTGCCGCCCCAGCCGTTGAAACGAAAGGCCGCCGCTGACGCAGAGCCTTCCCTGAAGATCGGGCCGGTGTCGCGCAGCCAGATGTCGCCGAAAAGTCCGGCCAAGACCTCGACGCCCTCGACTTCACGGAAGCGGGCGCGGGCGTCCTCGAGGGCCTCGGGGTGACCGACCAGCAGCTTGACGCGCTCACGGCCGGGGCCGGCGAGCGCGCGGACCAGGGCCTCGACCTCGGCCTGGGCCGGGGCGAGGTTGTCCTCCCAGAGATCGGCGTGGCTGGGCCAGCCGACCCACATGGCGCGGTGCGGCGACCATTCGGCGGGGATGGGCGCGAGGCTCATGTGCGGCATGTCTCCGAGAGGCGGCCAGGGCGCGCGCAGATAAACACCCGCACCCCCGGCTTCAAGCGAGAGCGCAAAAGGAAAGGGCGGCTCCTTGCGGAGCCGCCCTCGCCATTTCGTAGGAAGCAAAGTCTCTTAGAACTGGACCCGCAGGGTGGCGCTGACGGTGCGCGGGGCGCCCCGCTCGGCCTGACGGTTGCCCGACTCGGCGGTCAGGATGTTCGCCAGGTAACGCTCGTCGAACAGGTTCTGAACGTTCATCTGGAGGAACATGCCCTCGTTGATGAAGTCCAGGTCCCAGCGGGCGTCGAGGTCGACCACCGTGTAGGACGGCGTGGACTCGTCGTTGATGAGGGTGGTCCAGCGCTCGTCGACGTACTTGGCCTGGGCGCCGAAGGTCCACGGACCCATCTCGTACTCGCCACGCAGCGCCCACTGGAGCTGCGGCACTTCCGGCAGCTCGTTGCCGGTCGTGTTGAAGGTGCCGCCCGAGGTGTTCGGGATGTCGTTCTGGATCTCGCTGTGGATGTAGGAACCCGAGGCGTAGATCGAGAAGTCTTCGGTCACCTCGTAGCCGATCTGGCCGTCGATGCCCCAGCGGTCGATGTCGCCGGCGTTGATCGAATAGGCGATCGTCTCACCAGGCGCGATCTCTTCGAAGGCGCGAACGATGAAGTTCTCGAACTGGCTGTAGAAGACCGAGGCCGAAGCGACCAGCGAGGAGCCGCCGTAGCGGTAGCCCAGCTCGTAGTTGCGGCTGCGTTCCGGATCCGGATTGGCCGGGACACGGTCGTAGAGGTCGTCGGTCCGTGGGGCCGAGAGGTTCTCGGCGTAGCTGACGAACACGCGGTGGTCGGGGCTGAACTCCCACGACGCGCCGACGTTCGGCAGGATCGCGTCGTACTCGCGTTCGAAGCTCACCGGAGCGCCCGGATCCACGTCGCCCGGAGCGCCGCCGTTCAGGTCGAACAGGGTGTCGACCTCGGCCACCGTCAGATTGCCGCAGTAGGCGTCAAAGGTGTTGAGCTGGTAGCAGTAGTTGTTCAGCTCGCGGCGGAAGAACGGAGCGCGGACGCCCAGGTTGACCCGCAGCGTGTCGTTGAGGAAGTCGCCGGTATATTCGATGGCGAACTGGTTCAGCAGGGCGATCGACTGACGGTTACGCTCCTGGAAGACGTCGCCGTCGAGGGTCAGGACCTGACGGCCATGGCCGTCCTTGCCGCCGAACCAGCTGTCGAAGCCGCCGGCCAGATCGAGGTAGCCGAACTCCGAGGTCTGGCGGTGGTTACCGCGGTCCCAGGTGTAGGCGAAGCGGACGCGGTGATCGTCAGCGATGTCCCAGATCAGCGAGGCGTTGACGCTGTAGCGGCGGGTGTTGGTGTTCGACGGCGAGTAGAGCTTGATCCGGTCAAGCAGGTCGCCGTCGCCGTTGAGGTCCACGCCCGTGGCGGTCGGGGCCGCCGAGTTGAAGAACGAGCCCTGCAGGCGCGCGTCGGTCTCCTCGACGTTGGTGATGCCGCCGCCGTTGGCCAGGACGTACTGGAACGTCGGGTCGATCGTCAGCGTCAGGCTGTCGGACAGGGTGAAGCGCGACTGGCCGCGGATGTTGCCCGTGTTCGAGGGGTTGACGAAGAAGTTGTAGTAGCCGCCGCAGCCCGGGTTCAGGCCGTTGTTGCCCTGGTCCTGACGGATGCCGCCGACCGGAGCCAGAAGGGCGCAGGTCTCGGAGTTGGCGTTCGAGTTGAAATCGCCCGTGGCGTTGAAGTTGTCGACGCTCTCGCGGGTCTGGGCGAAGTTGTTGCGGTTCTCGTTGTAATGGAAGGTCAGGGCGACGAAGTCACCGTTCTGGCCGACCGGCTGCCAGATGCGGGCGTTCCACTGATCCTTGTTGACGCCGCCGGCGCCGAAGAAGTGGTCATACTCGGTGTGCGAGTAGGCGGCCCAGGCGCGCGTGCCCCAGGGACCGATTTCGCCGGTTTCGCCCATCAGGAAGATGCGGCGATAGTTCCAGGAGCCGACCGAGGGCTGGACGATGAACATCGGGTCGACGCCCGGACGGCGGGTCACGACGTTGATGGTGCCGCCCGTGGCCGAAGCGGTCGGGCTGTCGACGTCGGTCGAGCCCTGGTTGACCGAGACGCGCTCCAGCAGTTCGGAATCGACCTGCTGGTTCGAATAGATGGCGTAGTTGCCGGTGTCGTTCAGCTGAATGCCGTCGAGGTTCAGCGAGATGCGCTGCGAGTCGAAACCGCGCACGACGATGTCGCCGCCCGACGAGCCGTAGCCGTCGACGTTGTTGAAGGTGACGCCCGGCAGGATGTTGATCGACTGCAGGAAGGTCTGACCCGGCTGCTGGGTCTCGAGGTATTCCTGGGTGATGGTGGCGCGAGCACGGGTCACCGTCTCGTCCACGGCCAGGCCGTCAACGTTTTGCGGACCGCGCGTGCCCGTCACGACCACTTCACCGACGGTGGTCGCTTCTTCTTCGAAGGCCTCCGTACCGGTCGATTGGGCCGAGGCGGCGGTGGCCATCAGGACGCCGCCCACCAGGGCGGACGTGGCCCAGAAGGCGCGCTTGAGGTTGTTCATGGATCGATCCCCGAGAGTCGGCCGTTTTTGGCCACGAAGCGGACCGCGGCCCGCCAGATGCGCGAGGCGTTTAGGCCCCCCCGCCGAAAGGTTGGCGACAAGTATGTGACAGGCGTGTGACAGCGCCCCGCCGTTGCGCAAGTGGCACACCCACCGCTGCACCGTGATTTCCGGGGAACACCGGCCTATAAGGCGGTTCCCAAGCTCAGGAGCCCGAGGCGTGTCCGAAACCACCGCCGAGATTCCGGTGGATAAGGCGCAGGACGCGTTCCGGACCGTCCTGATCCTGGCGCTCGCCCTGACCTGCGCGCGAATCGCCGTCCTGTTCGTGACGCCGCTGGAGCTCTATCCGGACGAGGCGCAGTACTGGCTGTGGTCGCGGGATCTGGCCTTCGGCTACTATTCCAAGCCGCCCATGCTGGCCTGGCTGATCGGCCTGACGACCTCGATCGGGGGTGACGGCGAGGCCTGGGTCCGTCTGTCGTCGCCGATCCTTCACCTTGGCACGACCCTGGTGCTCTTCGAGGTCGGCCGGCGCCTTTATGATGCGCGCACGGGCCTATGGACGGCGATCCTCTATGCGCTCATGCCCGGGGTGCAGCTGTCGGCGGGGATCGCCTCGACCGACGCGCCGCTGCTGTTCTTCACCAGTCTGGCCCTGCTGGCCTATGTGCGCTTCCAGTCCACGCCGTCGGCGGGCTGGGCCGTAGCCGCCGGCCTGGCCCTGGGCGCGGCCTTCCTCAGCAAATATGCGGCTTTGTATGTCCTGCTCGGCCTGATGCTGCACCTCGTCTGGTCGGCCCAGGCCCGGCGCGCGTGGAAGCCGCTGACGATCCTGCTGGCCGCTGTCGGTTTCGCCCTGGTCGCGGCGCCGAACCTCATCTGGAACGCCCTGAACGACTTCTCGACGGTGGCCCACACCGCCGACAACGCCAACTGGCGCTGGGGGGACCTCTTTCATCCCGCCGAGATGGTCGAGTTCCTGGCCTCCCAGCTGATGGTGCTGGGCCCCGTTCCGCTGGTGGTGCTGATCCTCGGCGCCTTCGCGGCCTCGAGGCGCTGGCGCGAGACGCCGCAAGCCGACCGGCTGCTGCTGTGTTTCGCCGTGCCGCCGCTGGTGCTGGTCACGCTCCAGGCGCTGCTGTCGCGGGCCAACGCTAACTGGGCCGGGATCGCCTATGTGCCGGCCGTGGTCCTGGTGGCCGCCTGGCTTCTGCGCGACCGGCGCACGCGCGTGCTGTGGGCCGGGGTCGCCTTCCAGGCGGCGGTGGCCCTGATGGTCCTGATGCTCGCGGCCTGGCCGGCGCTTGCGGACCGCATCGGTCTGGGCGGCAGCTTCAAGCGGGTGCGCGGCTGGGAGACCGGGGCGCATCGCATCCTTGACGCCGCAGAGGCGCTGGGGCCGCGCGCGGTGATCGCGGCGGACGACCGGTTCCTGTTCAACAGCCTGGCCTACTATGGGCGGGAACGGCTGGCGGGACCGGACGCGCCTGTGTTGCGCATGTGGGTGCGCGAGGCCCACGCCAACAACCAGGCCGAGGCGACCGCGCCGTTGACGCCTGAAATGGGCGCGCGTGTGCTCATGGCGTCCACGGAGACGCGCTTCCGTCACGAGTTCGTGGCGGACTTCCGGGGCTTTTCCGGCTGGCGCGACATTTCGGTCCGGCTGGATCCGACGCGGAGCCGCGACGTGGCGGTCGGCGTGGGCGAGGACTTCCGGCCCCGCCCTCGCGACCCGGTCACCGGCCTGCCCACACCGCCCTGAGCCGTTCGGCGCGCCGGCAGCCGATGCTGTAGGCCCGGTATCGGGCAGGATTCCGCCGCGCGAAGTCCTGATGGTAGGCCTCCGCCGGCCAGAAGCGCGAGGCCGTGCGCACCGGCGTGACGAACCTGCGGTCACCAATGGCCTGCACGGCCGCCCGGCGCGAGGCCTCAGCGACCGGCCGCTGGGCGTTGGTCGCATAGACGGCCGACACATAGGACGGCCCCTGGTCGCAGAACTGACCGTCCGGATCGGTCACGTCGATCATCCGCCAGAAGCGGTCGACCAGCTGGCGGTAGGTCACCCGGCCGCTGTCGTAGGTGACGCGCACCGCCTCGACGTGGCCCGTGCCGCCCCGCACGACCTGGGCGTAGGTCGGATTGTCCACGCGGCCGCCCGTGAAGCCGGACTCGGCCTCGATGACGCCAGCGATCTGCTCGAAATTGTGTTCGATGCTCCAGAAGCACCCGCCGGCGAAGACGGCGGTGCGCACCGCGCCCCGGAGCGGCGGCGCCTCGCGCTCGTCCTGCGCCCGGGTATCCGAACAGGCGGACAGGGCCAGAACCACGGCGGCGGCGGCGATCAGGCGTCTCATGGCGTCAGTTACGTCGCCTGGCCTGGTGCGGACGCGCCCGCGTCCGCACCCGCTTGCCATGCGCGCGGGGCCGCATTAGACATCGCGCCCTCGCTCTGACCGGGTCCGCCCGGTACGCCGGAGAGGTGGCAGAGTGGTTGAATGTACCGCACTCGAAATGCGGCGTGCTCGCAAGGGCACCGTGGGTTCGAATCCCACCCTCTCCGCCATT
>CAMPGL010000119.1 GCA_946885435.1 uncultured Brevundimonas sp.
CCAGATGACATGACACCGTGGCCAGTCCAGCTGTCGTATCGCGGAAGAACCGGGAGGTCGCCGCCATACGATCTGGGCCCCGGCATTCGCCGGGGTGAGCGGCAGGAAAAATCATCGGCGGCGGCCTTTCGGCCCCGAGCCTGGCTTGGGACCGCCGGGACGGCCCTTGCCGCGCGGACCACCGCGCGGACCGCCGCGGTCACGCATTCCATAGCGGGGCGCAGGCGCATTGGGGTCGGCGGGGTCGGGGTCGCTGAGCATCTCGAACAGAAGGCCGCCGGTCAGCGGCGTGGCCTCGACGAGCCGGACCTGAACCATGCGGCCGAGGGTCCAGCGTCTGCCCGAGCGCTGGCCGACCAGGGCGTGGGCCCGGTCGTCATGGACGAAATACTCGTCGCCCAGCTGGCTGACCGGCACGAGACCGTCGGCGCCGGTCTCCTCCAGTCGAATGAACAGGCCGAAGCGGGTGACGCCCGTCACCCGGCCAGCGAACTCGGCGCCGACGCGGTCCGACAGGAAGGCGGCGACGTAGCGGTCGGTGGCGTCCCGTTCGGCGGCCATGGAGCGCCGCTCGGTCATGGTGATGTGCTCGGCGATGCCTTCGAGCTGGCTGATTTCCTTGTCGCTCAGACCGTCGTTTCCGAGGCCGAGCGCGCGGATCAGGGCGCGGTGGACGATGAGGTCGGCGTACCGGCGGATCGGCGAGGTGAAGTGGGCGTAGCGCTGCAGGTTCAGGCCGAAGTGGCCGACGTTCTCTGGGCTGTAGATCGCCTGCATCTGGGTGCGCAGCACGACCTCGTTGACGATGTCGCCGTGCGGGCCCTCGCGGGTCTTCTCAAGCAGGTCGTTGAAGCGGTGCGTCTTCGGCGGCTCGCCCTTGTTCCAGGGCATGCCCAGCGTCGAGAGGAAGTCCGCCAGATTGAAGATCTTCTCCTGGCTGGGCGCGTCGTGGACGCGATAGATCAGGGGGACGCGCTTCTGTTCCAGCGTCTCGGCCGCCGCGACATTGGCCTGGATCATCATCTCCTCGATGAGCCGATGGGCTTCCAGCGAGGTGCGCGGGGTGATGGAGACGACCTCGCCGTCCTCATCGAGCTTGATCTTGCGCTCCATGGTCTCGATGGCGAGCGGGCCGCGCTTCAGCCGGCCCCTCAGCATGGTGCGGTAGGCGTCCCAAAGCGGCTTGAGGATCGGCTCGAGGATGGGTCCGGAGATGTCGTCGGGACGGCCGTCGATCGCCTCCTGCGCCTGTTCGTAGGACAGCTTGGCCGCCGAGCGCATCAGGCCGCGCACGAAGGTGTGGGACTTCTTCGCGCCGTCCTTGTCGAAGACCATGCGCACCGCCAGGCAGGCGCGCTCCTCGCCCATGCGCAGGCTGCACAGGTTCGACGACAGGGCGTGCGGCAGCATCGGCTCGACCCGATCCGGGAAGTAGGTCGAGTTGCCCTTGTCGCGCGCCTCGCGGTCGAGCGCCGAGCCCAGCCGGACGTAGGCGGAGACGTCGGCGATGGCGACCCAGACGACCCAGCCGCCCTTGTTCTTCGGATCGTCGTCCGGCTCGGCGAAGACGGCGTCGTCGTGGTCCCGCGCGTCGGCCGGGTCGATGGTGATGAGCGGAACGCGGCGAAGGTCCTCGCGGCCCTTCAGCGTCGGGGGCTGAGCGGCTTCGGCCTCGTCCTCGGCCGCGACCGAGGAGCCGATCGGCAGGCCGTGGGTGTGGACGGCGATGAGCGAGGCGGCGCGGGGCTGGTCCTCGTGGCCGACGTTCTCGAGCACCCGAGCCTGCCTGGGGCCGTACCGACGCTCGCCGCCGCGTGGCTCGACCAGCACCAGATCGCCGTCCTTGAAGTCGCGGCCTTCGCTCTCGGGCAGGACAAAGCTGTCCTTGGATTTGCGGTCGACGGGCTCGATGCGGATGTCGCGGCGGCCCTTGCGGATGACGCCCAGCACGCGGTGGGCGCTCTGGCCCAGCTTCTTGATCAGCTTGGCTTCGACGGCCTCGCCGACGCGCTCGAAGCGGACCAGCACCCGGTCGCCCAGGCCGGGCGCGCCCGCCACACGCTCGCCCGGATCGGGGGCCAGCCGGGCCAGCGGCGCGTCGGGGCCCGCCTTCACCAGCCGCACGAAGAGGTCGCCGTCCGCGTCGCGCTCGACCACGTCGGCCACGCCGACCGGAGGCAGGGCGCCAGCCTCGGAGAAGCCCTTGCGGCCGCGCTTGCCCAGCCGGCCCTCGGCCTCAAGCTCCCGCAGCATCTCGCGCAGCGCCCGGCGCTCGGCGCCCTTGAGGCCGAAGGCGCGGGCGATGTCGGCCTTCTCGGCCTCTCCGGCCTCCCTCAGGAAGCGGACCAGGGTTTCCTTGTCCGGCAGACCGGGCGTGCGGCGGGGGGGCTTGGCCATGGCGTCTCCTTAACGGCCAAGGTGGAACGCGCGAAGGGGCGAGCCGCTCAAACGAAAACGCCCGGAGCGGGGCTCCGGGCGTCTCGTTCGTCCGTCGGCGGGCTTAGCCGCTGTAGTACATGTCGAACTCGACCGGGTGCGGGTGGAGCTGCAGGCGGGCGACCTCGATCTCCTTGAGTTCGATGTAGGCGTCGATGAAGTCGTCATCCATGACGCCGCCCTTCTTGAGGAAGGCCCGGTCCTTATCGAGGCTATCGAGCGCCTCGCGCAGGGAGCCGCAGACCTCCGGCACGTCCTTCCGCTCCTGCGGGGGCAGGTCGTAGAGGTTCTTGTCCATGGGCTGGCCGGGATCGATGCGGTTCTCGATGCCGTCCAGGCCGGCCATGAGCAGGGCCACGAAGGTCAGGTAGGGATTGCCCATCGGGTCCGGGAAGCGGGTCTCGATGCGCTTGGCCTTGGGCGAGCCAACCCAGGGAATCCGGATCGAGGCCGAACGGTTGCGGCTGGAGTAGGCCAGCTTCACGGGCGCCTCGTAGCCGGGCACCAGGCGCTTGTAGGAGTTCGTCGTGGGGTTGGCGAAGGCGTTGATCGCCTTGGCGTGTTTGATGATGCCGCCGATGTACCAGAGGCACATGTCGGACAGGCCGGCGTACTTGTCGCCGGCGAAGAGCGGCTTGCCGCCCTTCCAGATCGACTGGTGTACGTGCATGCCCGAGCCGTTGTCGCCGTACATGGGCTTGGGCATGAAGGTCGCGGACTTGCCGTAGGCGGCGGCCACGTTGTGGATGACGTACTTATAGAGCTGCATCCGGTCGGCCATGGTCAGCAGGTCGCTGAACTTCAGGCCGAGTTCGTGCTGGGCCGGGGCCACCTCGTGGTGGTGCTTCTCGGGCTCGAGGCCCAGCTCACCCATGACGGCCAGCATCTCGCCGCGCAGGTCCTGGCCGCTGTCGACCGGGTTGACCGGGAAGTAGCCGCCCTTGGGCCCCGGCCGGTGGCCGAGGTTGCCTTCGGGATAGGACTTGGAGGTGTTCGAGGGCAGCTCGATGGAGTCGAAGCTGTAGCCGGTGTCGTGGGCGGCGGTGCTCCAGCGCACGTCGTCGAAGACGAAGAACTCGGCCTCGGGCCCGAAATAGACGGTGTCGCCGATCCCCAGCGACTGCACGTAGGCCAGGGCCTTGCGGGCCATGGAGCGCGGGTCGCGGTTGTAGGGTTCGCCGGTGTCGGGGTTCAGGACGTCGCAGAAGAGGAAGAGGGTCGCCTGCTGGTAGAAGGGATCGACGTAGGCCGTCGTCAGGTCCGGCTTGAGCAGCATGTCGCTCTCGTTGATCGCCTTCCAGCCGGCGATCGAAGAGCCGTCGAACATGGTGCCTTCCTCGAGGAAGTCCTCGTCGACCATGCCGACGTCGAAGGTGACGTGCTGGAGCCTGCCCTTGGGATCCGTGAAGCGGAGATCGACGTAGCGGATCTCCTCGTCCTTGATCCTCTTCAGGATGTCCGATGCGCTCATTTCAATAGTCCGTTTCGTGGGGAGGATACGAAAACGGGCCGCTTTCGGCGGCCCGGGCGGAGGTGGCTAGACGGCCTGGGGGCCGGTTTCGCCGGTACGGATGCGGATGACGTCGAGGATGTCGGATACGAAGATCTTGCCGTCCCCGATCTTGCCCGTTCGGGCGGCCGAGACGATGGCCTCGGTCACGGCCGTGGCCATGTCGTCGGGAACCACCACCTCGATCTTCAGCTTGGGCAGGAAGTCGATGACGTACTCAGCCCCGCGGTACAGTTCGGAGTGGCCCTTCTGCCGGCCGTAGCCCTTGGCCTCGATCACGGTCATGCCCTGGACGCCGATGTCCTGAAGGGCCTCCTTCACCTCATCGAGCTTGAAGGGCTTTATGACGGCTTCGATCTTTTTCATGGCGATTCCGGGTGGCGGACCCGGGCTCAGAAGGGACATTGCATTGCAGCATAAGGCAAGGGGCAAATCGTCCGATCTCGGCGCGGATGGTGTGCGGACCCGCGACCGTGGCCTGCGAGTCGCGCCGTGAGCGGGCTTGGCGTCAACGGACCGAGCCTTTGGTTGGCGCGGTTTCCCTGGCCGTCGGCGGACACGCATAAACACGCGCGCGGCCGGCTGGGCGTGGTCAGCGGCCCGCAGCCGTCGAGCGGCGCGGCGCGGCTCGCCTGCCGGGGCGGACTGAGGATCGGGGCGGGGACCTGCCGCCTGTTCTGTCCGCCAGAGGCGCTGCCTCTGCATGCGCCGGGCGTCGAGGCGGTCATGATCCAGAGTTTCGAGGGCCCTGCGGGGCTGAAGGCGCTGGCCGAGCCGATGGCGGCGGTGGTCATCGGGCCCGCGGCGGGCCTGAGGCCGGAGACCGAGACCTGGCTCGAAGCCTTGGCCGAGACCGGGGCGAAGCTGGTCATCGACGCGGACGCCCTGACCCTGTTCACGGGCCGGGCCGAGGCGCTGTTCGGACGGCTCCGGCCGGGCGACGTCCTGACGCCGCACGAGGGCGAGTTCGAACGCCTCTGGCCCGACCGGCTGGAGCGGGACGGGCGCGAGGCCGCCTGCCGCGAGGCGGCGAAGGGGTCAGGCGCGGTCGTCGTGCTCAAGGGGCAGGAGACCCTTATCGGCGCTCCGGACGGGCGGCTGGCGCGCAATCCGAACGGCACGCCCTGGCTGGCCACGGCCGGATCGGGTGACGTGCTCGCGGGGCTGATCGCGGGGCTGATGGCCCAGGGCATGGACAGTTTCGATGCGGCGTGCGCCGGCGTGTGGATTCACGCCGAGGCGGCCGGATTGTTCGGCCCGGGCCTAATTGCAGAGGACCTGCCGGAGCTCGTCCCGCAGGTCCTCGCAAGTCTGTGGAAGTCGAGGGCCTGACGCCCCGAAGCCTTAGTTGGCTTCGCCGGCTTCCTGCTCGATTTCGTCGGCGGCGGCGTCGCCTTGCTGTTCGACGGCGTCGGCCTGCTCGTTCAGAGCGGTTTCCGTGCCCTCGTTGTCGGTTTCGCCGGCCATCTCCTCGAGGGTGTCCGCCTGGTTCTCGGTGGACTCCTCGATGACGTCGGCGCGCTCTTCGGCGGCCTCGTCCTGAGCGCTTTCGCAGGCGGCCAGGGACAGGGCGGCCAGGGCCGCGAGGGTGGTGCGAAGAATCATTGTCTAGCTCCCTAAGTCGCTCATGCGACAGGGCGGAAACGCGGTTCCCCGGTTTCGGTTCACGCCTTCGTGAACTCGTAGTGCAGCAGACTGTGGACGGTTGGGTTCGGCGCTCTGCTCGGGCTGGTGCGGATGAGAGGACTCGAACCTCCACGCCTCGCGGCGCTGGAACCTAAATCCAGTGCGTCTACCAGTTCCGCCACATCCGCAGGTCCGCGCGGCTTATCGCCGAGGCGGCCCGGCGCGGCAAGCGCAGCCTGCCGTTGACCTGACGGGCCCTTGTCGACATAAGGGCGGGTCTTGAAAACGGCCGCCCCGACGGGCGGCGTTTTCCGTTTCAACCCATGCCGGCGCCGAGCCTTGATCGAAGGCGCCGCAGCTTTCGCGAAGACCGTTCCGCCATGTCCATCCAAGTCGTCGAAAAATCGGCCGAAGGCCTGTCGCGGGTCATCGCCGTCACCATCCCGCAGGACGACCTGAACGCCCGGCTGGACGCCAAGATCGCCGAGATCCAGCCGCAGATGAAGCTCAAGGGCTTCCGTCCCGGCAAGGTGCCCGCCTCGCACGTCCGCAAGATGTTCGGCCGCGAGCTGATGGGCGAGATCATCAACGACCAGGTCAATGAATCCAGCCAGAAGGCGCTGGACGAGGCCAAGCTTCGCCCGGCCGCCCCGGCCGAGATCAAGCCCACCTCGGACATGGACGACGTGGTCGCCGGCAAGGCCGACCTGTCCTACGAGATGAGCCTGGAGGTCATGCCGGACTTCACCCCGGTCGATCCCAAGACGCTGAAACTGACCCGCCCGACCTACGCCCCGACCGACGCCGAGGTGGACGAGGCCGTCAACGAGCTGGCCAGCCAGAACAAGTCCTTCGAGGACAAGGGCGGCAAGGCGCCCAAGGCCGCCGAGGGCGACCAGGTGATCATCGACTTCGTCGGCAAGATCGACGGCGAGGCCTTCGAAGGCGGCTCGGCGACG
>CAMPGL010000120.1 GCA_946885435.1 uncultured Brevundimonas sp.
AGATCAGGCCGCCGTAGCTCAGTGGTAGAGCGCATCCTTGGTAAGGCTGAGGTCGGCAGTTCAATCCTGCCCGGCGGCACCATCTGAACCCTTGCGGGGCAAAGGCTTCGGCCTGCGCCCGCATCCGTCTCCCCAACTCCCTCCGGCAGAACACGTCGTGAATCCCCGCCCCAAATGTGGGGAGATTCCGGGGAGCGCGTTCGCGCGTCGTTCCGATCCTGACACGAAAAACCCCGGCGCGCTGGCGGGCGCGACCGGGGTTCCCAGGGACCGAGCTGGCGAGCTTGATCGGGCCGGAGCCTACCTCAACGCGGCGGGTCAGTCATGACCGAGGACCGCGATTTCGAGGCCGAGTTTGAGGCCCTGGCGGCTGATATCCAGGCCCGCCGCGCTGCTGAGCCAGGGCGTCCGGCTCGCCCCCCTAACCCGGCCGCGCGTGGTCTCACGGCGCGCAAGCTGACCTGGATCGAGCGCCTCACCTTCGACGCCACCTTGTCCCGCGGCGCCCTTCGCGTGGGCCTCCGGCTGGCCTCCTATGTGAACCTGGAGACGGGCGACGCATGGCCGGCGCAAAAGACCTTGGCCGTCGAGCTGTCGATCTCCGAAAGGGCCGTCCGCTACGCCGTCGATGAGTTGATCGAGAAGGGCCACCTGATCGCCTCGCGGGCCAATCGGAGGGCATCCAACCGCTACCGGCTGGCGTTCGATGAGAGGAAGCGGGAGTTCCCCTCAAAGCGCCGTTTGAGAGGCAACCCCCCTGCCGCTCAACCGGAGGCGTTGAGAGGCAAAATCGTGCCGTTTCGAGAGGAAGCAGGGGTTCCTCCTATACCCATTAGGAAACCCATAGAGTCTAGCCAGCAAGCTAAGATCGAGGGTTTCGGCTCCGCTTGCGTCTCAGAACGGAGGCGCGCTCATGTCGGCTGATCGCGTGCACAGGCTTCCGATCAGGGGCGAGCGGAGCGTGCTCCCAGCAAGCGAAGCGACGCGCGCCCCTGCTGCGTCAGTAATCGTTCGGCCCACGTATTCGCGCCCACACAAGCTGTTGGCCGTTCAAGACCGCAACGTTGCTACCGCTCACGGGTCCGTCACTGGCCACGAGCAGTTCCGCCTGCCCAGTCTCAGTGTTGAGCCGGATCGTGCCGGCGGGCTGATACGAGGTCAGAATCTGATACTTGCCGACATCATTGGTTTCCGGTTCCTGCCCGCAAGCGGCCAGCGTAGCGGCTCCCAAGAGAATTGCGGCATACCTCATAGAGTCCCTCCCGGCTCGATCAACACTCGACAACAGCGCGTCAATGGCTAGTTGGCCTTATTCGACGGCGAGTTGGCAACGCCTTCGGCGCTCCAAACTGTCAGAGACGCCCCTGTGCGAGACTTGCGCGCTGCACGGCCGGCAAATCGTGGCCGAGCACGTCGATCACATCGTGAGCATTAAGCGCGGCGGCGAGCCCTTCCCCACCATGGATGGTCTCAAGGCCCTCTGTCGGTCCTGTCACTCGATCAAGACGAACGCGAAGGATCGGGCCGGCGGCAAGGGCGTGGCGATCAAGGGCTGCGGTCCCGACGGCCTGCCTCTCGACCCCGACCATCCCTTCTTGCAACATGAGCCTCTCGGAGGGGAGGCCCATGGACTCGACTATCCTGAAGGTAGTGGGAGCGATCATGGGTTTCGTGATCCTCCAACTGCTTTGGAGTTTGGTATTCAAGGCCGGGAACGCAGTGCGACGAGCAATTCCCGAGGGAAAGGGGAGCGAGATTGCCCACCGACTCCTGTTGTGGATCTTCGGATTGGGGTTTGTGGCGGTCGTGTTCGTCTCTTGCGTCGAAGGGATCAGCGATGACCCAGGCTACTATGACGAGCCCAGCTATCGTGGCCGCCGCTAGGGATACCCCCCCTCTCAGGACGGGAAGCTTCCACTGCGGGACCGGCGGGGGCATACAGAACACAGTAAGTTAGCAGCGGATCGTCCCGATGAGCCTCCTCGTCAGCCTCGCCATCGCCGCGACGTTACTTCAAGTCGCGCCGGCGTCTGCGCCCGATCGTCTGCTTTGGGGCGATGAGATCAGCACGATCATTGAGATGCAAACAGTGACTACGGCGCCGAGTGGGTATAATCGCATCTGGGTGACGCAAATATATAATACCGAAGTCTACGTTCACCCGCAGACGCTCACGATTGCGAGGACGGCCAAGATACTTATCGAGGCTGATTGCGATCAACTTCGGTCCCGCGTGCTTCAATCCAACTACTTCTCCGGCGATGGAAGTCCCTTAGCGCGGGTTATGGGGCAGTCGTCTGCATGGGAATATGTCCATCCTGGGAGCATGGGCGGAGCCATCCTCGCCGCCGCGTGCGGAGGCACTTCGGAGGGCATGGAGATTGATAGGGGCATCACCGCCGCCGAGGCGGCGCAAGTGGTGCTCGATCACTATCGCAGCGGGCTATGACGTGGGCTTGCGAGGACCGGGCGCTAAGCCCTTAGGTAAAAGGCATAGGACGTCTCGGGCTGGGCACAGGAAAGGCTTGCCATGGCAGGCTCAGGGCCTTTCTCGCGTGGATCGCGTGATCGCCTTCCTGGAGTTTCTGCCCGTCACGTCTGGCACCCTGGCCGGCGAGCCCTTCCGCGTCCGGCCGTGGCAGCGCGAGTTCCTGGAGGCGCTCTATGCCGAGACCGATGGCCGCCGGCCGATCCGCACGGCCGTCCTGTCCATGCCCCGGAAACAGGGCAAGACGGCCATCGCGGCGGGCCTCGCTCTCTGCCACCTGGCCGGGCCGGAAGCCGAGCAACGGGGCCAGGTCTATTCGGCGGCGAACGACCGCGCCCAAGCCGGCCTGATCTACAACGAGATGGCCGCGATCATCGAGCGCGTGCCCTTTCTGGAGGAACGGCTTTCGATCCGGCGCCACGCCAAAGAGATCGAGAACATGGAGGACGGGAGCCTGTATGCGGCCCTGTCGGCCGACGTGCCCGGCAAGCACGGCTTGTCCCCCTCCTTCGTGGTCTATGACGAGCTAGGCCAGGCCCCCAAGCGCGACCTGTTCGACGCCCTGGACACGGCCATGGGCGCGCGCGCGGACCCGCTCATGCTGGTGATCTCGACCCAGGCGGCCGACGATCTCGCGCCCATGAGCGAGCTGATCGACTACGGCCTGCGCGTGAAGGCTGGCGAGATCGAAGATCCCAGCTTTCACCTGACGCACTACGCGGCCCCGGACACGGCCGACCCGTGGACGCCGGAGACGTGGGCGCTGGCCAACCCTGCCCTTGGCGATTTCCGGTCCCTGGACGACGTGGCGCGGCAAGCGGCCCAGGCCCAGCGCATCCCCTCGAAAGAGGCGGCGTTCCGAAACCTGATCCTCAATCAGCGCGTGGCGGCCGAGACCAAGTTCCTGCCGATCTCGGAATGGAAGGCGTGCGGCGCCAAGCCCCGGCCGGACCTGGACGGCAAGCCGTGCTGGTTGGCGCTCGACCTAGCCGCGACCCGCGATTTGACGGCCCTGGTGGCGATCTTCCCCTCCCCCGAGGGTGTGGACGTGCTGCCCTTCTTCTTCCTGCCCTCTGACGGCCTGGCCGAGCGAGCGGAGCGCGACCGCGTGCCCTATGTCCTGTGGCGGGATCAGGAGCTGCTCACGGCCACGCCCGGCGCCGCGACCGATCCGCGGTTCATCGCCGCCAAGGTGGCCGAGCTGTGCGGACGGTTTCAGGTTCAGGCGCTCGCCTATGACCGCTGGCGGATCGAGACGTTCAAGATGGCGCTTGCCGACGAGGGCGCCGACGAGCTGCCCCTGATCCCGCACGGCCAAGGCTATCGGGACATGGCTCCGGCGGTCGACGCCCTCGAGCGCCAGGTGGCCGAGCGCCGGCTGCGCCATGGCAATCACCCGATCCTGACCTGGTGTGTGTCCAACGCGGTGGTCACGTTCGACCCCGCCGGCAACCGGAAGCTGGACAAGAGCCGGGCGACGGGCCGCATCGACGGCGCGGTGGCGCTCGCCATGGCCCTGCACGCTATGGAGATGAAGCCGGAGGCCGAGGCGTGGGAGCCGTGGGTGGAGGCGGCTTAACGGCGATACCGAATATGAAGGCCCGAGAGCTTCGGAAGCGTCATGTCGTCGAGCAGGCTCATGATCAGCGGCCTTGGGTCCACCTGAGGATGAGTGCAGTAGTTCATTAGGTGGATATGAGACCCTTCCCGCCAATGATCGCCGGCCACGTCACGCTGATCGAAGTAAAACAGGTGCCATTCACGCGGATATTCGGCCAGCCAGAAAAAATGCGCATTGAATAAGCGCCGCTCTCTGAACGTGGCACTCACCTTATTCACGGTTTTCTTCGCGGCCTTCGAGAGCGGGCCGACGCCGTTGCTGGCCAGCGCCTGCAGATTCTCGTCTGTGAGGTCTAGATGCGGCGGGTGAAAATGCCGGTGCACCCTGACGTGACCGATGGGGATGCTCTCGGCATCGCAAGCTAGGATGAGACTAGCCAGGTCTCCGCCATCCAGAACCATCTTGGCGACGTGGGCTTGGAGCGCGCCCTTGTCAGCAATCTCGAAGATGGCCAGGAGGTCCGCCAGGCTATCGCCCGGCTGTTCTTCCGCCTCATCCATATGGGTTGGGATCGGAGTCCGGCGGCCAGCGCCCCTCGCGCTTGGCTCGCAGCTCCATGGCGGACGGGCGGCCATAGCCCCACCAGTCTGCCTTTGGATCTAGCGGCTCGCCTTTCAGGTCAAACCAAGCGAGTTCCTCTGGCGTTGGCGCCTCCAACGCCAGCGCCTCTTTCACCACGTCCGCCAATGGCCCGTGTTGGCCGAGCCGACCCGCTGCCTTCTCATCGCCGTGCCAAGTGAACAGCATGGCGTCTCGCCACCGCATGAGAGCCTGAGACCGCTCCTTATTCATCGGCGGTCTTGAGCCGTTCGGGGAGCATCTTCACGCCCCTCGACAACACTGTGCGGCCCCAAGCGTGCTCTAGGAGGACGCGGATTGCCTCTGGTCGCGAGAACCGGCCGCCATCTTCCTCAATCCAGGCGTCGAGACGATGGAGCTGGTCAGGCTGAAGGCGCACGCCAACAAGCGTGCCCGCCTGAGTGGGTCTCTTGCGCTTCGTGTTATCACGACTTGCTGTGCTCACGAATCTCGTGATAACACGAGCACGGGCCGAGCGGAAGCTACCAACGACCGCCCGGCCCTAACCGAAACCGATCCCGGAGAGATCGAGAATGGCTGTTCCCAGCAATAGCACACCCGCGCCCGACGCGCCCCTGAACCTCTATCAGCTCCAGCACCTTCGCATGGTCGCGGCCGGCGCCGTGGGCGTCCTGCCCGAGCCCCAGGCTCTGGAGATGCACGGCCTATGGAGCGACCTTGGCCGGCGCATGATCGAGGCCCCGATCACCTGCCCGGCGGATGCGCTGCGCAAGCTAGACCTGCTGGCCGAGTTGATCGACGATCCCGACCCCGCCCTCTCGCGGCTGATCGGCCAAGTCGCGGCCTATGTCCGGGGGGCTCGCCAATGAGCGCCGTGCCCCTCGATGATCAGGCTGTCGCCCATCGGTCCCGCGGCCGAGGCCGACCTTGAGGAAGCGTGCGAGGACGAAGGCGCCGAGCACGATGGCCGGGAGCCGGAGAACGCGATCTAGAACCTCTTGACGGGAGCCATAGGTCTGATACCTCTTGCTCAACACCTGAGGTTTTTCTGGAGAGCCCGCTCATGCAGCCCCGCCGCCTTTCGGCCAAGTACGCTTGTCGCGTTGCTGGCTACGACCGTGACCGGCTCAACGAATACATCGCGGACGACACCTATCCGTGCGCCCCGAGCACCATCGCCGGCCGCCGCCGCCTCTTCACCGAGGACGACACGGTGGCGCTTTATTTCTTCGCCTGGCTGGTCGGGGAATGCCGCTGGTCGCCCCGCGAAGCCGGCGTCGAGGCTTGCCTGATCCGACAGGGCCTCCAAGTCCTCCCGGACAGCAAGAACCTGACGGTGATCGTGCCGCATATCGGCTCGAAACACATCGTCGGGGATGGTGACGCGGCGGCGGCCGACCCGGCTGGCCACATCACCGGCGGTTCCAGCATCAAGGCCACGCGCACCTACAACGTCGAGCACGCCCGCGCGCTGATCGCGCATGGCTTCGACGAAGAGTTCGCCACCAAGGACGACGACGAGTGATCCTCACCGGCACCGCGACCGTGCCCGCCGCGTCTGGCGAAGGGAGGCCCGCCGCGTCTGGCACCGGCCTCTCAGTGTCGCAATGTCTGGGCCGCCAACCCTTGCCGCTACAGCGATCTGGCGAACAACGAAAAGACACCTGCCCGGCGGCCTTCGCTCATGTGGGGTTCAAGGTGTCACGGTCGCAATCCGACGCGCGATCCGGCGGAGCCTGGGAGACCCAGGCGCAACCCGCCGCCTGGGGGAGCCAGGCCGGGAGATCGCACACTTCCCACGCTGCGAAGCGCCACGTCCCCGCGCCCCATGAGGGCCAGATGGTCGATTGTGCCGTGCCGTACATGATCGAGCTG
>CAMPGL010000121.1 GCA_946885435.1 uncultured Brevundimonas sp.
ACCTGGAGCAGGACGCCGGCAAGCTGATCCACGACCTGTCGCCGACCGAGAGCTATGTCGACCTGAACCGCGCGGGCACCGCCCTGATGGAGATCGTCTCCCGCCCTGACCTGCGCACGCCGGAGGAAGCGGTCGCCTACGTCAAGAAGATCCGGACCATCCTGATCTATCTCGGCACCTGCGACGGCGACATGGAGAAGGGCAATCTGCGCGCCGACGTGAACGTCTCGGTGCGCCGCCCGGGCGAGCCCTTCGGCACGCGCTGCGAGATCAAGAACGTCAACTCGTTCCGCTTCATCAGTCAGGCGATCAACTACGAGGCGCGCCGCCAGATCGAGATCCTCGAGGACGGCGGCTCGATCCTTCAGGAGACCCGCCTGTACGATCCCGGCGCGGGCGAGACGCGCTCGATGCGCTCCAAGGAAGAGGCGATGGACTATCGCTACTTCCCCGATCCCGACCTGCTGCCGCTGGAGCTGGAAGAGGCCTGGATCGAGGACATCCGCCGCTCCCTGCCCGAACTGCCTGACGAGAAGCGCCGCCGCTTCATGAGCGACTACGGCCTGTCGCAGTACGACGCCGGGGTGCTGATCTCCGAACAGGCCAAGGCGGACTATTTCGAGGCGGCCGCCAAGGGCCGGGACGCCAAGCTGGTGGCCAACTGGGTCACCAACGAGCTGTCGGCCCGTCTGGCCGCCGACGGCAAGGACTTCGACGAATGCCCCCTGCCCGCCGGCCACGTGGCCGAGCTGGTCGAGCTGATCGAGACGAACGTCATCTCCTCCAAGATCGCCAAGGAGGTGTTCGACCACGTCTGGAACGGCGAGGGCTCGCCGTCCGAGGTCGTCGAGAAGCATGGCCTCAAACAGGTCACCGACACGGGCGCCATCGAGAAGGCCGTCGACGAGATCATCGCCGCCAATCCGGACAAGGTCGCCGCGGTCAAGGACAAACCCCAGGCGCTCGGCTGGTTCGTCGGCCAGGTGATGAAGGCCACCGGCGGCAAGGCCAATCCGGCCGCGGTGAACGACATCCTGAAGGCCAAGCTCGGGCTCTGAAGCCCAGACAGTCCACACCCGAGGCCGGATTGTCCCCGGTCATGGCGGAACCGACGCGCATCCGTCGCGAAAGCGGCGTTATTGTCCCAGCATGGCCGCCGCCCTGAAGCTGCACGCCGCCCAGATGCGCTTTCCCCTCCGCCGCCCGGCCGCGGCGGACCGGGGGTCCTTCGTGCTGGGCGACAGCAATCGGGCGGCCGCAGAGGCGCTGGACGCCTGGCCGGACGCCAGCGCGCCAGTGCTGGCCGTCGTCGGTCCCGCGGGCGCCGGCAAGTCCCACCTCGGGGCTGTCTGGGCCCAACGAACGGGCGCCGCCTCCCTCAAGGGCGCGGAAGCCGCGCTGGCCGACCTCCCCGCGTTGGAGGCCCGGCCGGTCTTCCTCGATGAGGCCGATCAGGCGGATGACGAAACCCTGTTCCACCTGATCAACCTGGCGCATGCCTCGGGTGGGGCGTTGCTGCTCGCCTCGCGCGAGCCGCCGGCTCTTTGGGAGACGCCGCTGCCGGACCTGCGCTCGCGCCTCGACGCCCTGCGGGTCGTCCGCGTCGAGGCGCCTGACGACGCGGTTCTGGCTGCGGTGCTGCGCCGCCTCTTCGCCGAGCGCGCCATCACCCCGGGCGACGACCTCATCGATTACCTGGTGCGGCGCATCGAGCGCTCGGTCCCCGCCGCCCGCGAGGTGGTGGAACGGCTGGACCAGGACTCCGGCGCTCGACCGATCAATCGGCTGCTCGCGCGCGAAATCCTTGATCGCGGCGACCGCACCGGCGAGTTGTTCGACTAGTCTGCCGAGACCGTCTCGGCGGCGCCAGATTATCGTCCGTAAACGGATAGGTGCGCATCCCACGGATTGGCAGAACCCTTGCGCGCCAAGGCGCGAGCGGCCAGAAGGCGGTCATGGTCGACGCCGCCGCCAGCCTGCCGGAAGCGCCCTCATCGCGGGCCGAGCCGCTGAAGCTGAACGAGGCCCTGCTGGCCTCGCCCGAGCGCTTCTTCAACCGCGAACTGTCGTGGCTGGCCTTCAACCGGCGGGTGCTCGAAGAAGCCGCGAACCCCGCTCACCCGTTGCTGGAACGGCTGCGGTTCCTGTCGATCTCGGCCAACAACCTCGACGAGTTCTTCATGGTCCGCGTGGCGGGGGTGAAGGGCCAGGTGCGCGAGCGTGTGCGCGTCGTCAGCCAGGACGGCCTGACCCCGCAGGAGACGCTGGAGCGGGTCAACATCGCCGCCGGCGCGCTCATGGCCGACCAGCAGAAGCGCTGGCGCAAGCTGCGCCGGGAACTGGCCGCCGCCGGCATCGAGGTCGTCGACCCGAAGCAGGTCTCCAAGACCGAGCGTGAGCGTCTGGAGCCGGAGTTCCTCAATCAGCTCTTCGCCGTGCTGACCCCCATGGCGATCGACCCGGCCCACCCCTTTCCCTTCTTGCCAAATCTGGGCTTCTCCCTGGCTCTCAAGCTGCGCCGCCGCAGCGACGGCCGCAGCCTGTACGCCCTGGCTCCCGTGCCGACCCAGGTGCGCCGCTTCTGGGAGCTGCCGACCGACGGCCGCTCCGCCAAGGGACGGCGGCGCTACATCTCGCTCGAGAACCTGGTCCTGCTCTTTATCGACCACCTCTTCCCCGGCTGCGATGTCGAGGCCTGCGGCGTCTTCCGCCTGATCCGCGATTCCGACATCGAGATCGAGGAAGAGGCCGAGGACCTGGTCCGCGAATTCGAGGCGATCCTGAAGCAGCGCCGCCTGGGCGGCGTCGTCCGGGTCAAGATCGAAGCTTCCATGCCCGAGGAGCTGCGGACCTTCATCGTCGACCAGCTCGGCGCCTCGCCGCAGGACGTCGTGCTGGTGGACGGCATGCTGGGCCTCGCCCAGATGGACCAGCTCATCCCGCGCGACCGGCCGGAACTGAAGTTCAAGCCCTACGAACCGCGCTTCCCCGAGCGGATCCGCGAGCACGGCGGGGACTGCTTCGCGGCCATCCGCGAGAAGGACATTCTGGTTCACCACCCGTTCGAGAGCTTCGACGTGGTGGTCCAGTTCCTGCGCCAGGCGGCGCTCGACCCCAACGTGCTGGCGATCAAGCAGACCCTCTACCGCACCAGCCAGGACAGCCCGATCGTCGCGGCCCTGATCGAGGCGGCCGAGAACGGCAAGAACGTCACCGCCCTGGTCGAGATCAAGGCGCGCTTCGACGAGGAGGCCAACCTGCGCTGGGCCCGCGCCATGGAGCGCGCCGGGGTCCACGTCGTCTTCGGTTTCGTCGAGTGGAAGACCCACGCCAAGCTGAGCGCCGTGGTCCGGCGCGAGGGCGACACGCTTCGCACCTACTGTCACTTCGGCACGGGCAACTATCACCCGGTGACGGCGCGCATCTACACGGACCTGAGCCTGTTCACCTCGGCCCCGGAATTCGGCCGGGACGCCACCAAGATCTTCAACTTCATCACCGGCTACGCCGAGCCCGACGATCTGGAACGTGTCGAGGTCTCGCCGCTCACGATGAGGAGCCGGCTGGTCGCCTTGATCGAGCGCGAGGCGCACAACGCCCAGCGCGGAAAGCCCGCCGCCGTGTGGGCCAAAATGAACTCGCTCGTGCACCCGGAGATCATCGACGCCCTCTATCGCGCCAGCCAGGCTGGGGTTCGAGTCGAACTGGTGGTGCGCGGCGTCTGCTGTCTGCGGCCAGGGGTTAAAGGGCTGTCGGAAAACATTCGGGTCAAATCGATCGTCGGCCGCTTTCTGGAGCACTCACGCATCGTCTGTTTCGCGAACGGTGAAGACCTGCCGAGCGATCGCGCTCTGGTGTTCATTTCTTCGGCGGACTGGATGCAGCGGAACCTCGACCGTCGCGTCGAGGCGATGGCGCCGGTTCTCAACGCCACGGTGCACGATCAGGTGCTGGACCAGATCATGGTCGCCAATCTCAAGGACGAGGCCCAGAGCTGGGAGCTCGGACCCGACGGCGTCTATTTACGCGTAACGTCAGATAAAGACGAAAAGCCCTTCTCTGCTCACGAATATTTCATGACCAATCCCAGCCTGTCCGGACGCGGCCGCCGCGTGAAGGACCGGCCTCGCGCCATCCCCTATGACGGCCGCTGACCCCCGGCCGCGGGATGCGGCGGTCATCGATATCGGCTCGAACTCGGTGCGTCTGGTCTTCTACCGGATCGAGGGTCGGGCGATCTGGACGGGCCACAACGAAAAGGTCCTGGCCGGTCTCGGGCGCGAGGTCGCGCGCACGGACCGTCTCTCGCCCGAGGGCGTCAAGGCCTCCCTCACGGCGCTGAAGCGGTTCCGCGTCCTGCTCGACGCTGTCCAGCCGTCCGAACTCCACGTCGTCGCCACCGCTGCGGTTCGCGAGGCCGAGGACGGGCCCGACTTCTGCGACCGCATCGCCGCCGACACGGGTCTCAAGGTCCGCGTGCTCACCGGTGAGGAGGAAGCCCGCTACGCCGCGCTCGGCGTGCTCGCCGGCTCGCCTCGCGCCGAGGGCCTGGCCGCCGACCTGGGCGGGTCCAGCCTGGAGCTGGTGCCCATCCGCGGCGGCGACGTGGGCTCGGGCGTCACCCTCCCGCTCGGGCCGTTCGCCGTGCAGGGCTCGACCGACCCCAAACGTGAGCTCGCCCGGGCGCTCGCGTCCGCGCCAAAGGCCGACGCCGAGATCCTCCACGCTGTCGGAGGCGCCTGGCGCGCCCTTGCGCTGCTGCACATGCGCCAGAAGGGTCACCGGCTGGAGATCGTGCACCAGTACGAGATGAGCAGTGCTGAGGTGACCGAGTTGGCGCGCCTTATGTCGCTCCAGTCCGAAGAGTCGCTCGGCCGGCTGGCCAAGCTGGCCAAGCAGCGGGCCGCCACCCTGCCCCACGGCGCGCGGGTGCTGGCCGCCCTTTGCGAGCGCTCCGGCGCCCAGCGCGTCTCCTTTTCCGCCTACGGCATACGCGAGGGCCTGCTGCTCGACGCCATGCCGTCGGATATCCGCGCCCTGGATCCTCTCGTCGAGGGCTGCCGTGCGCTCGGCGTGCGCGTCGGCCTGTCGGATGGTTTCGACCGCAGCCTGGCGGCCTGGCTGAAGGGCGCGTTGGAGGGCCAGAAGACCTTCTTCGCGCCGGCACGCGCCGCCCGCCTCGTCGAGGCCGGGGCCGCCTTGGCCGACATCGGGGCACGGCTGCACCCGGACCATCGCGCCGATGTGGCCTTCGAACAGGTGCTGCGCGCGCCCGTGCCCGGCATGGACCACACCGAGCGGGCCTTCCTCGCCGCGGCTGTCCACGCCCGCTACGGCGGCGGCGGCCTCCCCGAGCATGACCTCGCCCTGCGCCTGCTGGGCCGCGAGGGGCTCGAACGCGCCCGCATCCTCGGCCTGGCCCTGCGCCTCGGCAGCGACCTGTCCGGCCGGGCGCCGAGCCTGCTCAACGCCACGCGCCTGACCCGTGACGGCGACGACCTCGTGCTGCGCGCCGCCCGCCCCCAGGCCGACCTGCTTCTTGGCGAGAAGGTCAACAAGCGCCTCGGCGCCCTGGCCAACGCGCTGGGTCTCCACGCCCGTCTGGAAGCGGCCTGAGGTGAAGGTCTCCGACTTCGACTTCGACCTGCCCAACGACCGGATCGCGCTGCGCCCCGTCAGCCCGCGCGATTCCGCGCGGCTGCTTGTTGTGCGCCCCGGCGAAGGGCTCGAGAACCGGGTCGTCCGGGACCTGCCCGACCTGCTCCGGCCCGGTGACGCGCTCGTCTTCAACGACACCCGGGTGATCCCCGCACGCCTGTCCGGCGTGCGCGACCGGGACGGCCTGACGGTCGCGGTGGAGGCGACCCTGCACAAGCGCGAGGCTCCCGACCGCTGGTCCGCCTTCATGAAGCCCGGCAAGCGGCTAAAGCCCGGCGACCGGGTCCGGTTCGGCGGAGATGGCGACGCCGCCTGCCTCGCGGGGCGGCTGGACGCCACCGTGGTCGAGAAGACCGATGACGGGCTGGTCGCCCTCGCTTTCGACCTGTCCGGTCCGGTCCTGGATGACGCCATCCGTGAAGCGGGCGTCATGCCCTTGCCGCCCTACATCGCGGCGCAACGCCCCGAGGACGACCGCGACCGGTCCGACTACCAGACCGTCTTCGCGCGCGAGGACGGGTCGGTCGCCGCGCCCACGGCAGGACTGCACTTCACCCCCGAACTGCTCGAGCGGCTCGCCGAGCGCGGCGTCGCGACCCATGCGGTGACGCTCCACGTCGGCGCCGGCACCTTCCTGCCGGTCAAGGTTGAGGACACCACTGAGCACCGCATGCACGCCGAGACCGGCGAGGTCTCCGCCGAGACAGCCCGAGCCCTGAACGCCATCCGCGCCGCCGGCGGCCGCATCGTCTGCGTCGGCACCACCAGCCTGCGCCTGCT
>CAMPGL010000122.1 GCA_946885435.1 uncultured Brevundimonas sp.
GTCCGCGCCCCGTACGCAGATCTTGGCCGAGGCGACTGAACCCTGTTCCAGCGCCGAGGGTCTGTCAACAGAATCTTCCGCGGCGCCCTGTGACAAAATCGAGGCGAAACAAGGCTTAGCGGAGCCGTAGCGAGCCTCGACCATTGTCACGTATAGGAAATTTTCGGCCGACCGAAGTTACCCGCCTGATGGAATGGGGCGCTGTCGTGGTTTTCATGTGACGGTGAAAAGCCGCTCGGGCTCGCGCGACACGCGAATGGCTCTGCGGACGCCGGCCCGAAGGGGAACCGCGAATCGACGCGGCTGGCCGAGACGAACTGTGATCAGCGAACACCCCCATGTCAATCGCCCCGCTCAAGGGAGCTGCGTGGAGGGGCGCTTTTGACTATACGACGAGGCATGAAGACCGCGGGGGCTGCACCAAGTCGATATGCAAGGGCAGGGTTCTCTCTCATGGAGGCCCTGGTGACCCTGGCTATAGGAAGCCTGCTGCTCGGCCTGCTGTTTTCCCTGACGTCCCAGTTCGTGGACCAGGGGTTTCGTCTGGGCAACCGCGCCCTCGCTCAGGCCGAGCGTTTTCCGGGGCGCGAAAGCCTTGCAATGGTGCTCGACAGCCTGATCCTCCCCGGGGGCGGCTTCGGCCTTGATGGCCCGGACACGTCTTTCCTTGGGACCCCATCCGAACTCGCCGCAATGAGCTTGGCGGCGCGCTCAACACGGTGCGGTCCCGCAGGCTACCGGAAGGTGACGCTTCTCATCGAGGACGATGAGAATCAGTGGAGCCTGACCTGCCGCCAGGACGACCAGGAGGCCGCTGTACTGGCTTCGGGGGCGGGGGATCCCCCTCATTTCGAGTTCTCGGTCGAGGACGGCGAGTGGGTGGGATCGGCGGAAGTCCTTTCGCCCCAAGATCCTTCCGCACGCGGGCGGTCCGGGCTCGCCGGACTGGCCGCAACGGCGCCGACAGAACTGCGGATCCGACTCGTGGATGCGCAAGGACGGGCGCTGCTCGCCGGCATCGCCGAGCGGCCCCGCATCGTAGCGCGACCATTCAATCCGGCCGCTGACGAATGAGGCCGCCTTCCCACTCTGGCTATGTCCTGCCTACGGTGCTGGTTCTGATCGCCATCGCATCGCTTGTGAGCCTGACCGCAATGGAGGGGGTCGCCGCCCTGCAGCAGCTGGCCGAGCAGTCAAGCCAAGCGACCCGGTTTCGGGCCGCGGCGATGACCGCCGAAGCTCGCACGGTCTTTCTGCTCGCTACCGAACCGTTGGGTCCCGATCGCGTGCGGGTAGGCGGCGTTCGCATGTCCCTGCTTGACGCCTTCGGGCCGGGGGCCAGCGAAGGAACCGCCGCCGGAGCCGAGCTCGAGCCGCTCGCTCTGGACGGTCGTGCTTATCGGTTTTCTGCTGCCGGCGGGCCGGTGATCGTCCGCGCTCAGGACACCGCCGGCCTGCTGAACCTGAACATCGCGCGCGAACCGCAGCTCTCCGCCCTGCTGCAAAGCCAGGGGATGGACGAGGGCGACGCTGATCAGCTGGCCGCCCGGCTCGGCGACTTCGTAGATCGGGATAACCTTCGTCGGGCGCGCGGAGCCGAGGAGCGCGAGTATCGGGGAGAGGGCCTGCCGGCGCCGACCAACGGGCCGTTGCGACGCCCCGAACAGCTTCTCTCCGTATTGGGCGCACGCGACGCCCTTAGCCCTGCGGATTTCCGCCGTCTGTGGCCGTTCGTGACGAGCGAGCCGGATTCCTCGGCCTTCAACATCAACACTGCTCCGGCGGAGGTCCTCGCCGCGCGATTTGGACTGCCGCCCGCCTTGACAGAACGGGCCATCGAGCGGCGTCGCGAAGGCTCCTACAACAGCCTTGATGATCTGGAGCGTGTGGTCGGCGTGGCGCTCGCCGACGACCCGACCATAACCTATACGTTCCCAAACGGCCGCTTCCGCCTCATAGTCGAAGCGGCCGAGGGCGAGCTTAGCTATAGCAGCGTGATTGTGCTCACGCCGGAAGCGGCGGATCGTCCGTTCGTGGTGGAGTCAGAACGCTTAAGTCATGCCGAGCCGATCACCGGAACAGCCACAGAGGCGTTCGAAGATCTCCCTGCCCTTCCGGAGCCCTCCCGCCCGGCTGCTGGTCAATGAGGGAACGCTGGCGCCGCTTGAGCCGCCCCCGCCGTGGTGGGAGGGCTCTGTCGTCGTCCTCTCTCGCGCTCTCTGCCGCTTCGAACTTTACCAGCCTCCGGCTCAGCTGAACGCTGGCGACGCCCTTAAGGCGGCGAGGCTCAGGCTTGCGACGGCCTCGCCTTTCGTTCGGTCCGGCGGCCAGATTGTCCGCAAGGGTCGGCAGTTCGGGCTCTGGTGGTGGGATCAGGAAGTCCTGGAGCGAAGCCTTGCCGGTAAGCTCGAAGGCGTAAAACTGCTCCCCGAGGTTTTCATCACTCAGCCGGGCGAAGGCTTCAGGATCATACGCACCCTCTCCGGAGGACTTGAAGCGCAGCTATGGAGCGACGGCTTTCTCTTGGCCAGTTCATTCCGGAGG
The DNA here is from genome assembly GCA_946885435.1 of uncultured Brevundimonas sp. The sequence continues at coordinate 2,545 of CAMPGL010000122.1, forward strand.
GGCCCATGGAGCCATCAGGAGTGGGATGCTTTTGTGCGGGCCGCTCCAGGGGAGCCCCAGGGGGTGGACATTCCGCCGGTTAGTCCGGCGGTTCGCAGCTGGACCAACGGGTATCGACGGGCGCGGCTAAGGACAGAACCGCTCTCAGCCCTGCTTACAAACGTAGGCTTGGTCACAGCGGCCCTCTGCCTGGCTATGACCGGCTTTTTCGCCGGTCAAGCCGTCCGCCTGCACGGCCTAGCCGACCAACTCGAGGCTGAGCTGGCCGCGACGCCGGCTCCCACCCCGGCGACCGAGGATGTCGAAGCAAGGCGTCGGCTGGCGGAAATCAGCCGCTTCGTTCAGACGGCGCGCGAACCCGACCCGCTGCTGCTGCTCGCGGAAGCGGCAGCCGTCCTTGAGGCGGCGGAAGCCAGCGTCACAACATTCTCGGCGGCCGAAGGGCGCATAGAGATCGCCACCCCGGCGACCAATCTCGAGCGGGCCGAACGGATCGCACGAGGCCTCGAGATGTCGCCGAGCTTTGTGAACGTTTCGGTCCGCCTGGAAGAGACCGGCGCACGCGACCTCGTGTTTGAGATGGATGCGGAACCTAGCTCACCCGTCTCGCTCGACATTCGGAATCCACCCGCACCTGCATCGACGGTTCCTCCCCCCGATGAAATGTGACCGTCCCTTCCGGGCAGGATCCATCGGACCGGATAAACATGGGGCGATCAGCCGATGCGCTCCAACCGGGTCGGGGCTGGAGGGCCTCGACAAGCAGACCGCCATCGGGCGCAAGCTCAACATCAGCCTCGGCCAGGAAGGCGCGATTGCGCGCCTGTCCTAAGCTGTTCTGAAATTCGAAAAGAACGGAATGCAGAACCATGCGGTCAAGCGCGCGCATGCCATTCGGCAATACCACCGCCAGCGCGAGACTCAGGATCGACAGGGCGATCAGGAGTTCAAGAAGGCTGTAACCTCGGCGATGCGGATCAGGCGTCGATATCAGCAGCCAGGCCCGTCCCTCCTGGCGCCCCATCCGAGCCCAGACTTGTAACGCGCGGCGATCCACTATCGTCTTCGGGCGGAGCGTATTGATAGGGCCTTCCCCACGGATCTGGAGGCGGAGCCTCCTCCAAATAAGGCCCCATCCAACCTGTGACGTTTTCCGGCGACGCCATGAGCAATGCAAGACCTTCGTCAGGGGTGGGATATCGGCCGATGTCCAAGCTCATGGTCCGCAACGCCGACTCTAAGCCGCGAATCTGCAGGCGAGCTGTTGTCACTTTCGAGCGATCGAACTGGGCCATCAAGCGCGGCCCCACCACCGTCGCGATGAGTGCGATGATCGCCAGAACGATGAGGATTTCCAGCAAGCTGTAGCCCCCTCGCCGGCGTTGAAAGCGCGCTCGCCGACTGGCGCTGAACTGCTTAAGCCAAACCCTCATCACTCCTCAGCCTCTCCAGCGTCGCTTTCATCGGTGGTGCGGATTTCGCCGAGCTCACCTCGTTCGCGACCGCGAGCCGGCAGGCTCAGCCCAACGCCGCGCCCACCCAGCGGTATGGGGGTAAGAGTATAAGACCAGCCTCGCCCCACTCGGAATGCGGCGTTCAGCCGCTCGACCTCGCCGGAAGCGGCCGCCGCCATGGCCGCGTCGTCGCGGATGATATAGGGCGTCATCAGCACCACAAGCTCGGTCTGACCTCCATTGATGACGTCAGCTCGAAAAAGACTTCCCAAGATCGGGATGTCTTTGAGGACCGGAATGCCGGTGTTGCCGCGCGTGAAGCTGTCGTCAATCAGGCCGCCCAGAACCGCGGTGGCCCCATCTGCGACCGAAAGCTGAGTCTGGATGCTTCGGTTAAGAATCAGGGGGCTAGCGATCGCCGCATTAGGGTTGGCCTGCTGGCTTGATACCTCCTGGGTCACCTCGATATCGACTCGGTCCCCGTAAGCGATGGGGCGGATCGTCAGGATCACGCCGGTCTGGCGATACTGGATGCTCTGGAGCACGTCGGTGTCGCCACTCGACTGGGTATCAGCCGCCCGCTGGGTCGTGACGATCGGGACATCTGTGCCAACCTGAATGTGGGCCTCAGAGCCAGACCGGGCAAGCAGGCGTGGCCGAGACAGGATGGTGACGTTGTTGTTTGACGCGAAGGCGTTGAAGGCGGCCTGAAGGTCGACTCCGTCGAAGTTGATCAACAGGCCGCCGCCCTCAATGCCAAGCCCGTCCTGGGTGCCGCCTGAATAGACCCCGTTGCTGCGAGCTTCCTCGAAGAAGAATTCGAGGCCCAGTCGAGTCTCATCGGTCAGGGTCACCTCCGCGACGATGACCTCGACAAGGATTTGAGGCGGGGGCTGATCGAGGATCTCCAGGAGCTCGCGGACGCGCGCATACGCCGTGGGAGTCCCCGTAAACAGGATCCGGTTGCCGATCGGGTCGATCGTTACACTGCCGCCGGCGACCGAGTATGTGGTCGGCGCCGAAGCCGAAGCCGCGGCGTCGGCGCTTTCTGAAGGCTGGCCAGCCACGCCAGCTTCTTGTCCCGTCTGGCGCCCGCCTTGCCTTCCGCCCTGACCCGAGAGCAGCGCGCCCAAGCTTTCGGCGTTCATATTCCGAGCCTGATATACGAAAGTCGTCGATTCACTGCCGATTGCCGAGGGACGATCGAGTTGATCGACCCAATAGGCAGCGCGCTCTGCGAGGTCCGGGCCCGCGGTGAAAATGAACACCTGATTGGTAGGCTGGAACGCGAGCACGGTTATGGCCCTTGGATTACCGGCCTGGGTGGAGACGTCGAAGCCTTCGGTCGTCAGGGCGGCGGTCAGGGCCTGAGCAAAGGGTTGGGCTTGCCAGAAGACCGGCTCGACACGCAGGACCTGCTGGCCGGCGAACCGTGGCTGGTCGAGGGACCGAAGCGTATTGACGACAGCGGCGACGTCCCGCGCCGATCCCCGCAACACCAGATAATTACCGGCTCGCTCGCCCTCCGGCGCCTGAATCGTGACCCCCGCGGGGCGGGCGACGTTCTGCAGAAGGTCGGCCAAGGCCGAAGCCTGGATCGTCGCGACTTCATAGAACTGAATCACCGTCCGGCCGGGCTGAACCCCAGCGAGCGGACTTCTCCCTCTAAAGACATTGGGCGGCGATCCTGTCGCAGCGTACTCATCAATGGCGCGGATCGCGCCACCTTCCGCCGTCAACCGGATCCCATAGTCAGCCAGGGCGATCTGAACCAGCGCCAGAAAATCGCGGCCGGACACCGTCGTTGGAGCACGCACCGAGATGACGTCGGTTCGTTCCGCCACGCCGGGACCAAGCGTGTAGGGGAGCTGTAGAATGTCCCCCAAGGCCGCATCAATGAACTGCGGCAGGGTCTGCGGCACGAGGGCCGTCTGGACCGGAGACTCCGAAACCAGGCCCTCAATTTGTGCTGGCGTGAGGGATGCCGGCAGGGGCCGGTCGGGTTCGACCGCGCCCGAACGGGGCAGCACCAGAACTTCCGCCTCGCGCCGCTCATCCCGGGGGGCGGCCGCCGTTACGGGCGGAGCGCGATCACGAGGACCGGAGGCCGACGCCTGCAGCAGGGGATAACTGGCGCAGGCGCCGGTAGAGGCAGCGGCCAGTATGGCCGCCACAGCCGGTCCCCACGAGGAGGTCTTGCTAGTAAATCGAAACACGCCGTTCCTGCGCCCCCTTGCGAAGCACCACTTCTCTAGACGCTATCGAGGCGATCCTCCACCCGTCGGCGAAGACCTCTCCTTCCCGAACCCAGCGCCCGCGCTGTTGCGGCCCTTGCGCGATCAAGACGGCGGCGGCGCCGTCCGGCGCTCGACCGATCGCCGAGAGCTGAGCACGGAACACAACCGCTATGTCCGGTGG
>CAMPGL010000123.1 GCA_946885435.1 uncultured Brevundimonas sp.
AGAGGACTACATCGAGTTCGCTGAAGTCGAGAGCGTCGCGCAGCTGGCCGGTGAGATCCCGAACCTGCTGGTGCTGCGCACCCTGTCCAAGGCCTATGGCCTGGCCGGCGCGCGCGTCGGATGCCTGATCGGCGATGCGGAGGTGCTGGAGATGGCCGCCCGCGCCCTGCCGCCCTACCCCCTGCCCGGCCCTTCGATCGCCGCGGCGGAACTGGCCCTGTCCGCCTCGCGCCGTCCGGTCGTCGAGGCGCGGATCGAGCTGCTCAAGTCGGAGCGCCGCCGCATGGCCGACGCGCTTGTCGGCTCGCCGATGCTGACCTCGGTGCTGGAGGGCGGCGGCAACTTCCTTCTTCTCGAGACCGACGCGCCTGAGGCGCTGGCCGCCCGGCTTCGCGAGCGCGGCGTGCGCGCCCGCTTTCGTCCGCAGGTCTCACCTGGCGCCCTGCGCCTGTCGATCGGGACACCGGAGGAGAACGACCTCGCCCTGGCCGCCTTGGGCGTAGAGGCGCCCGCCCGCCTGACCCGCCGCGCCGAGCTCAGCCGCGACACGCGCGAGACGCGCATCTCGGTGGCGATCGACCTGGACCGGGCGGCCCCGCGCCGCGTGCGGACCGGCGTCGGCTTCTACGATCACATGCTGGATCAGATCGCCTCCCACGCCGGCATCTCCCTCATCCTCGACTGCGAGGGCGACCTGGAGACCGACCCGCACCACACCGTGGAGGACAGCGCGCTGGCGCTCGGCGCGGCGCTGAAATCCGCGCTCGGCGACCGGAAAGGGATCGGCCGCTACGGCTTCGTCGTGCCCATGGACGACGCCGAGGCCGCGATCAGCCTGGACCTTTCGGCGCGGCCCTTCTGCCGGTTCGAAGGTCAGTTCGCGACCGACCGCATCGGCGACTATCCCACCGCGCTCACGCCGCACGTCTTCCGCTCGCTGGCCGACAGCCTGGGCGCGGCGATCCACCTGAAGGTCACCGGCGAGGACGACCACCACAAGACCGAGGCCTGCTTCAAGGCCTTCGGACGCGCGCTCCGCCAGGCCGTTCGGCTGGAGGGCGGAGACGTCCCCTCGACCAAGGGCGTGCTGTGAGCCTCGTGGTCGTCGACATCGGGGTCGGCAACACCGCCTCCATGGTCTGGGCCCTTGAGCGGCTGGGCGGGCGGCCGCGGCTGTCCAGCGACACGGCCTGCATCGCCGAGGCCGAGCGACTGGTGTTCCCAGGCGTGGGCGCGGCCGGCTTCGCGGCCGGCCGGATCGCGGACCTTGGCCTGGCCGAGGTCCTTCGCGGCGTCCAGCGGCCGCTGCTCGGCGTCTGCCTGGGCATGCAGTTGCTGTTCGAGCGCAGCGAGGAAGGCGACGTAGCCGGCCTCGGTCGTCTGCCCGGGACGGTGAGCCGTCTGGAGCCCTCGCGCGACCTCCCCTCGCCGCACATGGGCTGGAACCGGCTGTCGAAGCGCGCGGAAGACCCCTTGCTGGAGGGCGTCGAGGACGGCGCCTACGCCTATTTCGTCCACGGCTACGCCGCGCCGGTCACGCCCGCGACCGTGGCGACCAGCTCATATGGTTCGGAGTTCTCCGCCGTCGTCCGTCAGGGCCAGGCCTGGGGCTGCCAGTTCCACCCGGAGCGGTCCGGGCCCGTCGGCGCCCGCATCCTGCGCAATTTCCTGGACCTGCCATGCTGATCTATCCAGCCATCGACCTGCGCGCAGGCGAGTGCGTGCGGCTGCTGCACGGCCGCTTCGACGCCGTCACCCGCTATGACGCCGATCCCCTCGCCCGTCTGGCCGCCTTCGAGGCGGCTGGCGCTGAGTGGGTCCACATCGTCGACCTCGACGGCGCCGAGGCCGGCGAGCCGCGGCAATATGAGCTGATCGCCCGCATGGCTGCGGCGGGCGGCGTGCGTATCCAGACCGGCGGCGGGGTGCGCAAGGAGGAGGATGTCGCCCGCCTGCTCGACGCCGGCGCCGAGCGCGTGGTCGTCGGGAGCCTGGCGGTGCGGCGGCCCGACACCGTGATTGAATGGCTGAACCGCTTCGGCGCGGATCGGGTGACGCTGGCGCTGGACGTGCGGATGATCGACGGCGCGCCGGTGGTCGCCACCGACGGCTGGACCAAGGGCTCGGGCCTGTCGCTGTGGCAGGCGTTGCACCGTCTGTCGACGGGCCGGCCCCGGCACATGCTGGTCACCGAGATCTCGCGCGACGGCGCCCTGACCGGGCCCGACCTCGAACTCGCCCGCGAGATCGTCCGGCGGCAACCGGACCTCGCCTACCAGGCCTCCGGCGGCGTGGCCTCGCTCTCCGACCTCGCCGCCCTGAAGGCCGCCGGCGCCACCGGCGCGATCGTGGGCCGCGCGCTCTACGAGGGCCGCTTCACGCTCGAGGAGGCGCTTGGTGCTGGCTAGGCGGATCATCCCCTGCCTGGACGTGCGCGACGGCCGGGTCGTCAAGGGCGTTCGGTTCCGCGACCACGTCGACATCGGTGATCCGGTAGAGATGGCGCGCGCCTATTCCGCCGACGGGGCCGACGAACTGGTCTTCTACGACATCACCGCCAGCCCGCAGGGGCGCGGCCCCGAGCTCGGCTGGATCGAGGCGGTGGCCCGCGTCATCGACATCCCCTTTTGCGTGGCCGGCGGCATCCGCACGCTCGACCAGGCGCTGGCCTGCCTGTCAGCGGGCGCCGACAAGGTCTCCATCAACTCCCCGGCCCTGGAGCGTCCCGAACTCATCGAGGAGATCGCCCGGGTCGCCGGCTCACAGTGCGTGGTCGTCGGCGTCGATAGCGAGCGCGCCGAGGAGCAGTGGCGCGTGCGCCAGTACACCGGTGATCCCTCCCGCCAGAAGGACACCGGCCGCCTGACCCTTGACTGGCTGGCGGAGGCCCAGGACCGGGGCGCGGGCGAGATCGTCCTGAACTGCATGGATCGCGACGGGGTCCGCCAGGGCTATGACGTCGAGCAGCTTCGGGCCGCGCGGCGCATTTTGCGGATCCCCCTGGTCGCCTCCGGCGGCGCGGGAGCCGCCGAGCACTTCCGCGACGTTTTCGAAGAGGCCGACGTGTCGGGCGCCCTGGCCGCCAGCGTCTTCCATTCCCGCAAGCTGACCGTACCCGACCTCAAGCAAAGGCTGGCCCGATGGCACATCCCCGTACGCCGCTGACCCTGGCCGACCTCGACCGCCTCGACTGGAGCAAGAGCGCCGACGGCCTGCTGCCCGCCGTCGTCCAGGACTCCGCGACCCTGCAGGTGCTGATGCAGGCCTGGATGAACCGTGACGCGCTCGCGGAGACGCTGGAAAGCGACGAGGCCACGTTCTGGTCGCGCAGCCGCGAGTCGCGTTGGCGCAAGGGCGAGACCTCCGGCAACCGCCTGCGCGTCGTCCAAGTCCTGACCGACTGCGACGCCGACAGCCTGCTGGTCCTGGCCGAGCCGATGGGCCCCGCCTGCCACGAGGGGACGGCCAGTTGCTTCGGAAGCGAGGACGCGCCCGGCCTCGGCTGGCTCGCCCGGCTGGAGCAGACCATCGCCGCCCGCCAGGGCGCCGACCCCGCCTCCAGCTACACGGCCCGCCTCTTCGCCTCCGGTCCGACCCGCATCGCCCAGAAGGTCGGCGAGGAAGGCGTCGAGACCGCGCTGGCCGGGGCCGCCGGCCCGGACGACCAGCTCCGCGAGGAGGCCGCCGACCTGCTGTTTCACCTGCTGGTCCTCCTCCGCTCGCGCGGCCTCGGGCTCGACGCTGTGGTGGAGACGCTGAGGCGCCGCGACAAAGGCGTGGCTCAGAACTAGGGCGTGGCGAGGGGCTGCGGGCGGCGCTACGCTCCGGCGATGCACGCTCCCACGCCCCTGACCATCGCCGGCGCCGGTGTCTATCTGCCGCGCGAGCGGCGGGCGTCTGCGGAGCTGGACAGGCGTTTCGGTCAGGCCGAGGGCTGGACCGAAACGCAGTTCGGGATCCGGTCTCGCGGCGTAGCGGCGGACGACGAGACCACCTCCTTCATGGCCGCGCGCGCGGCGGAAGCGGCCTTGGCGCAGGCGGGCTGGGCGGCCACGGACATCAACGCCCTGATCGGCGCCTGCGGGGTGATGGAGCAGCCCATACCGGGCGTTTCGATCCTGGTGCAGGAGCGACTGGGCCTCGGCCGCTCGGGCGTCTGGGCCTTCGATGTCAACCAGACCTGCCTGTCATTCCTGACCGCGCTCGATGTCGTGGCCATGGGCTTTTCGACGGGGCGGTTCCGGCGCGCGCTGGTGGTGTCGAGCGACATCGCCTCGGCCGGACTCGACTGGAGCAACCCGGCGTCCTCGGCCATCTTCGGCGACGGGGCGGCGGCCTTCTGCTTCGAGGCGGCGGACGACCCCGACGGCCCGGCGCTCCTGTCGCGAGGTTTCGAGAGCTATGGCGAGGGCAAGGACCTGGCCACGCTGCGCTCGGGCGGGACGCGGCTGAGGATCGAGGACGGGCTGGAGGCCCTGACGGCCGGAGCGCGGTTCGAGATGGACGCCTTCGGCATCTTCAAGGCCGCCGCGCGCCGCCTGCCGCCGCTGGTCGACAGGGTGTTGGCCGACGCTGGCCTGACCCGCGAGACGGTCGATCTCGTCATCTGCCACCAGGCCAGCCACCCGGGGGTCGAGCACATCCGGCGGCTGATGGGCGGGGATCCGCAGCGGGTCATCGACATCTTCGCCGACCACGGCAACCAGATCGCGGCGTCCCTGCCGACCGTTCTGGCTCGAGCGCGCGAGGCGGGACGCGTGCGGCCGGGCACGACCCTGCTGCTTCTGGGAACGGCGGCCGGGATCAGCGCCGGCGCCGTGGTGCTGCGCGCTTGAGCCGGCGCGCGCTCGTCACCGGGGCCACCGGCGGGCTGGGGCTGGCCCTCGTCGAGACCCTGCTGGCCGAGGGCTATGTGGTGCGAGCGACGGGCCGGCGACAGTCGGTCGCCCCCCGCCTGGCCGCCCTCGGCGCCGAGGTTGTGCTGGCCGACCTGGAGCAGGCCGATCCAGCGCCGCTCTGCCAAGGCATGGACGTGGTCTTTCACGCCGCGGCCCTGTCGAGCCCTTGGGGGCCTGACGCAGTCTTCCAGCGCGCCAATGTGATCGCGACCGACCGCCTGCTGGCGGCCGCGCGGGCGGCGGGCGTGGCGCTGGTCCTGTTCGCGGCGGCCGCGTCGTGCTAGCAGGCCTGCGGGCGCCTGCTGCGGGAGTGCGGGGCGCATTGCGCCCTGCTGGTCGATCGCGGGGGTCAGCTTCTCACGCAGGCCGGCGGACGCCCGTCATTCGATGCCACCACGTTCGCCACGCTGACCGCGGCCGATTTCAGCGCGAATGACCAGTTGGCGAGACTGCTGGGCGAGGACGAATTCACGAGCCTCTTCCACCAGGGCGACCGCGAATCGATGTTCGTGTCCGACATCGCGGGGAGCATGATCCTCGTGGTGCTCTTCGACGCCCGCATTGCGCTCGGACTCGTCAGGCTTCGCCTGCGCCCCGTCCTCGAGGACCTCGCCCGCATCGTCGACGCCAGGTTGGCGCGCGACGGAACGGCCGCCTCGCGGCCCGCCATCCTGGCCGGAGCCGACGAGGAAATCGATCGGCTCTTTCAGTAAGGAAGCACGCGCATGTCGATGATCAACTACGCGTCCCGGGAGATCAACTGCAAGCTCGTGTACTACGGGCCGGGGCTGGGCGGGAAGACGACCAATCTGGAGCACGTGTACAAGAAGGTCTCACCGAGCACGCGCGGTAAGCTGATTTCGCTCGCTACCGAAACCGAACGCACGCTCTTCTTCGACTTTCTTCCAGTCGATCTCGGGACCATTCGCGGGTTCAAGACGCGATTTCATCTCTACACGGTTCCGGGCCAGGTGTATTACAACGCCAGTCGCAAGCTCATCCTCAAGGGAGTCGATGGCGTGGTTTTTGTAGCGGATTCCCAGGTGGATCGCATGGAAGCGAACCAGGAGTCCATGCAGAACCTGTACGACAACATGGCCGAGTACGGCTACGACCTGACGAAGATGCCTTTCGTCATCCAGTACAACAAACGGGATCTTCCGACTGCTGCACCGATATCAGAGCTGCAACAAGCGCTGAATCCCGGATGGGAAGTCACTGATGCGGAGAAGCAACGGTTGTCGCCTGACCCCTACCACGCCGGTGAGTACCTGACGTCGCAACTCGAGTCAGGCGAATGGATCGAACGTGCGACGCATTTCGAGGCGGTAGCGGTGACGGGGGATGGTGTATTCGATACTTTGAAGGCGATCTCCAAGCTCGTTCTGAAGACGCTCAGTTGAGGATCCGGGGTGTGATGAATCTGCCGAATGCGATCACGATATCGAGGATAGCTGCCACCCCGATCATCGCCACACTCGTGATCAATTCGGCCTGGTTACCTCGACTA
>CAMPGL010000124.1 GCA_946885435.1 uncultured Brevundimonas sp.
CCGAGCATTCGGTCTGGCCGCAGGACCCCGGCTTCAACCGCGCCCGCGAGGGCGGGGTGACCACGCTGCAGATCCTCCCCGGATCGGCCAATCTGTTCGGCGGCCGTTCGGTGACCCTGAGGAACGTGCCCTCGATCTCCATGCAGGGGATGAAGTTCCCCGACGCCCCCTACGGCCTGAAGATGGCCTGCGGCGAGAACCCCTCGCGCGTCTACGGCGCCCGCAACCAGAGCCCCGCCACCGGCATGGGCAACATGGCCGGCTTCCGCTCCAGCTGGATCGAGGCCCAAAACTACCGTCGCCGCTGGCAGGAGTACGAGCGCCGCGTCGAGGCGGGCGAGGCCGCCGATCCGCCGAACCGCGACCTGCGCCTGGAGACGCTCGCCGGCGTGCTTTCGGGCGACATTCTGGTGCAGAACCACTGCTACCGCGCCGACGAGATGATGCTGATGATCGATCTCGCGCGTGAGTTCGGCTACCGCATCACCACCTTCCACCACGCGTCCGAGAGCTACAAGATCGCCGACGTCCTGGCGGCTGAGGGCATCTGCTCGGCCACCTGGGCCGGCTGGTGGGGCTTCAAGATGGAGAGCCTGGACGGCATCGAGGAGAACGCCGCCCTTCTCGAGGCCGCCGGCGCCTGCGCCGTCATCCACTCCGACGACGCCACCCTGACCCAGCGCCTCAACCAGGAGGCCGCCGCGGCCCTGTCCGCCGGCCGCCGCGCTGGCCTGGACATCGCCGAGGAAGACGCCATCGCCTGGATCACCCTGAACGCCGCCCGCTCGATCGGCGTCGAGGACCAGACCGGCAGCCTGGAGGTCGGCAAGCGGGCCGACGTGGTGATCTGGAGCGCCAATCCGTTCTCGATCTACGCCCGCGCCGACCAGGTCTTCATCGACGGCGCCCGTGTCCACGACCGCTTTGACCCGGCCTATCAGGCCCGGTCCGACTTCGAACTCGGCCAGCCCGGCCTGGAGGACCGCTGATGAACAAGGCCCTCACCCTCGTCGCCGCTGCGGCGGCCCTGGCCCTGTCCGCGGGCGCCGCGCTCGCCCAGACCATCGCCGTCACCAACGGCCGCGTCCTGACCGGCACGGGCGAGATCGCCCGCGGCACGGTCGTCATCCAGAACGGCCGCATCTCCGCTGTCGGCGCCGATGTGGCCGTACCCTCGGGCGCCCAGGTCATCGACGCCCAGGGCGGCGTGATCGCCCCCGGCTTCGTGGCGGTCGATTCCGGCCTCGGCGGTGTCGAGGTCTCGGCGCTGGCCGACACCAACGACCTGCGCCAGAGCTCCAACTCGCTCAGCGCGGCCTTCGACGTCTCCTGGGGTCTGGATCCCGACAGCTTCGTCATCCCGGTGACGCGTCTGGGCGGCGTCACTCGCGCCATCGTGACACCCCAGCATCCCGGCTCCAGCGGCGGCCATGTCCACGAAGAGGACACCGCCGGCGTGGGCGCCGGCGGCTATCACTCCCCGGGCCTGTTCGCCGGTCAGGCGGCGGTGATCCATTTGGCTGAGGGGACCGACATCCTCGTCGAATCCCAGGTCGCCATGGTCGCCCCCTTCGGCGACGCCGGCGCCGGGGTGGCGGGCGGCGCGCGGGGGGCGGAGTTCACCCTGTTCCGCGAGATCCTGCGCGAGGTGCGGCTCTACGCCCGCAACCGCGCGGCCTATGACCGCGGCGACCTGCGCGACCTGCAGCTGTCGCGCGCCGACCTCGAGGCCCTGATCCCGGTGGTCGAGGGCCGCATGCCCCTGATCGTCACGGTCCACCGCGCCTCGGACATCCGCAACGTCCTGCGCCTGGCCCGCGAGGAGAACCTCGACATCATCCTTGACGGCGCCGAGGAAGGCTGGCGCGTGGCCGCCGAGATCGCCGCCGCCGACGTCCCGGTGCTGATCAATCCGCTGGACAACCTGCCCTCGTCCTTCGAGGTGCGCGGCGCGAGCCTGGAGAACGCGGCGCGGCTGCACGCCGCGGGCGTGATGATCGCCATCAAGGGCAACGAGGGCTCGGTCCACCGGGCGCGCGAAGCCCGCTACAACGCCGGCAACGCGGTCGCCCACGGCCTGCCGTTCCTGGCCGCCATCGAGGCCCTGACGGTGAACCCGGCGCGCATCTTCGGCCAGGAGGACCGCTTCGGCGCCCTGCGTCCGGGGCTGGAGGCCGACGTGGTGGTCTGGACGGGAGATCCGCTGGAGCCCCTGTCGCAGCCGATCGCGGTGATCATCCGTGGCCAGCCTCAGGACCTCAACTCCCGCGCGCTGGAGCTGCGGGACCGGTACCGCGGGGGCGCGCCGACGCCGCCGGCCTATCGCAACTGAGGAATCGACAGTCCGCCTGTCTTGGCTTAGCCAAGTAACGGAGGTTCACGAGGGCCTCATGGAGGGATTCTATGCGTAAACAGCTCATTGGCGCCGCGAGCGTCGCAATCCTGGCGTCCGTCGTGCTGGCGGGCTGCAACTTCGGCTCCGAGAAGAAGGAAGACGCCGGGACCGAGGAAACCGGTTCGGGCGCCGACGCCGGTTCGGGCGAGGCCGCCTCGGGCGGCAAGCCGGCGACCGGCGCCGCGGCGACCGGGGGCGAAGGCGCCGAGAGCGGCGGGTCGGGCGACGCCTCTTCGCCCAAGCCGGACGACGGCGCCGCCTCGGGCGAGGCGCCGTCGGGCCCGGCTCCGTCCACGGGCGGCTCGGGCGGTGGCTCAGCCGGCGTCCAGACGGTCGGCCAGGTGCCGGACGAGTTCGCCAACTTGATGGTCCAGTACCTCGACCACTACGTCGAGAACTTCGGCCAGGGGCTGTCCAGCTTCGGCCAGCGCGACGTCGTCACCGCCCTTCGGGCCGGCGAGGAGTACCGCTGGACGGTCAACCTCGAAGGCGGCCGCAGCTACGGCTTCTTCGGCGCCTGCGACAACGACTGCAACGACGTCGACATCATCGTCGAGGACGCCAACGGCAACGAGGTCGCCTCCGACGTCCTGACCGACGACTATCCGGTGGTCGGCATCCAGAACGCCACGGCGGGCCGCTACACCGCCCGCATCCTGCTGGTGAACTGCTCGGTCGAACCCTGCTTCGTCGGCGCCCGCGTCCTGCGCCAGTAGGGTGACGACGCCGCCCGTCCGCGAGGAGGAACTGGAGTTCCGGTTCTTCCGCGCGGGCGGTCCCGGCGGCCAGAACGTCAACAAGGTCGAGACGGCGGTCCAGCTGCGCTTCGACGCGGCGGGATCGCCGTCGCTTTCCGACGAGGTCCGCGAGCGCCTGATCAAGCTCGCCGGCTCGCGCGCCACCAAGGACGGGCTGGTGCTGATCACCGCCCAGCGCTTCCGCACCCAGGAGCTGAACCGCGCCGACGCCATCGAGCGCCTCTACGCCCTGATCGAACGCGCGAAACACGTCCCCAAGACCCGCCGCCCGACCAGGCCGACCAAGGCCTCGAAGGAACGCCGCCTCGCCGGCAAGGCCGTCCGCTCCGGCGTCAAGAAGGCGCGCGGCAAGGTGTCGTTCGACGACTGACGGCTCGCGCCCGGCGCGCGTTCGCGTCATAAGCCCGCCCATGAAGTTTCTCGACCAGGCCAAGATCTACATCCGCTCCGGCAACGGCGGCGGCGGCGCCGTGTCGTTCCGGCGCGAGAAGTACATCGAATACGGCGGCCCCAACGGCGGCGACGGCGGCCGTGGCGGCGACGTCTGGGTCGAGGCGGTCGAAGGGCTGAACACCTTGATCGACTTCCGCTACCAGCAGCACTTCAAGGCCGGCACCGGCGAGCACGGCCAGGGCCGCTCCATGCACGGCGGCGCGGGCGCCGATGCGGTTCTGAAAGTCCCCGTCGGCACCCAGGTCCTCTCCGAGGACAAGGAGACGGTGATCGCCGACATGGACGTCGCCGGCAAACGCGTGCGCCTGCTCCAGGGCGGCAACGGCGGCTGGGGCAACGAGCGGTTCAAGGGCCCGATCAACCAGGCGCCGAAACACGCCAATCCCGGCCAGGAAGGCCAGGAGATGTGGATCTGGCTGCGGCTCAAGCTTATCGCCGACATCGGCCTGGTCGGCCTGCCCAACGCCGGCAAATCGACCTTCCTGGCCGCCGTCTCGGCCGCCCGGCCCAAGATCGCCGACTACCCCTTCACGACCCTGGCGCCCAACCTCGGCATGGTCGATCTGTCGCCCGGCGAGCGGTTCGTCATCGCGGACATCCCCGGCCTGATCGAGGGCGCGTCGGAAGGCGCGGGGCTCGGCACCCGCTTCCTCGGCCATGTCGAGCGTTCGGGCGTCCTGATCCACCTGGTCGACGGGACCCAGGAGGACGTGGCCGCCGCCTACCGCACCATCCGCGGCGAGCTTGAGGCCTACGGCGAGGGTCTGGCCGACAAGACCGAGCTGCTGGCGCTGAACAAGGTCGACGCCCTCTCGCCCGAGGAGCGCGAGGAGAAGGCCGCCGCTCTCGAAGCGGCCTCCGGCGTCCGTCCGCGCCTGATCTCCGGTGTCTCTGGCGAGGGCGTGCGCGACATGCTCCGCGCGGCCTGGGCCGAGGTGAAGAAGAGCCGCGGCGAGACCCCCGACGAAGAGACCGAGCGCACCGGAGACACCGGCTGGACCCCGTGATAGGGCTCAGCCTGAGCATAAGGTTTCCTTCCACGGATGTTCCAGGCCGGTCCCGCGCCGAAGAAGCCCGCCCATGCCCCGGGCGCCCTGCGTGACGGCCTGAACCTCCAGCCCGGCATGCGCGTCGGCCTGTTCGGCGGCTCCTTCAATCCACCGCACCAGGGCCACCTGCACGTGGCCGAGACCGCCCGCATCCGCCTGGGGCTCGACCGCATCGTCTGGCTGGTCTCGCCGCAGAACCCGCTGAAATCCGCCGACGAGACCGCCCCGCTCGACCAGCGCATGGCCTGGACCCGCGCGCTCGCCGACGGCCCGTCCATGATCGTCTCGGATTTCGAGACCCGCGCCGGGACCTGGTGGACCATCGACACCCTGCGCCTGCTCAAGGCCCGCCATCCGGGGGTCAGGTTCGTCTGGGTCATGGGCTCGGACAACCTGGCCGGCTTCCATCACTGGAAGGGCTGGACCGACATCGCCCGGCTCATGCCCATGGCGATCATCGCCCGGCCCGGCTCCATCCTCGGCAGCCGCTTCGCCCCCACCTCGACCTTCTTCGCCGAGAACCGCGTCCCCGCCTCCCGCGCGCCGGTGCTGGCGGAAATGAAGGCTCCCGCCTGGGTTTATCTGACCGCGCCGCTCAATCCGCAGTCCTCGACGGCGATCCGCCGTGGGCGTAGGGCGACCGACTGAGCTGAGGGAGTGCACATGTTGCAGCGATATACCTGCCAAACGTGCGGCCTGATCCACGACGACCTTCCCGCGGTCAGTTTTGACGCACCCACGCCATATCAGTGGGCCACGCCAGAGGCGCGGGCGGAGGAATGGCGGCTGGACGCCGATCTCTGCGTTCACAACAGCACCGACCACTACGTGCGAGGCGTGCTGTCGATTCCCATTATCGGGTCGGATCGTCGGCTGGACTTCGGGGCCTGGTCGACCCTCAGCGAGACAAACTTCCATCGCTATGCTGATGCGATCGAGGATCCATCCAAGAACCCTCCAGGCGATATGCTCGGATGGTTTTCCAATCAGATTCCGGGCTACCCAGAGACGATGGGGCAGAAGTGCCTTGTCGTGCCGCAGTCGGGCGAGCGCCGCCCGATACTCGAGCTTGAACCGACCGACCATCCATTAGCGGTGCAACAGATAAGCGGCGTCACAATGGATGCCGCGCTGGAATATCTGCACAGGTATCTGGCTTGGGGTTGAGCCCATCCCGCAAGGGATGACCGGAACCGCCGTTCGTGCTATGGCTTTCGTTTGAGTAGGCCGCCTGGAGCACTCCGCTGACCACCCCTTCCGCGCATGACGCGCAACCCGACGCCGTTTCCAACACCGCCCGGGAAAATCAGCCGATCACCCCAGTCAAAGGCGAAGACGGTCCGCTGGACCAGCTCATTCTTGATCGTCTCGAAGACGACAAGGCGCAGGACATCGTCACCATCGACCTGCGCGGCAAGTCGTCCATGGCCGACACCATGATCGTGGCCTCGGGCCGCAGCCACCGCCACGTCGGCGCCATCGCCGACCACCTGCTGCGCGCCCTGAAGGACGCGGGCCAGGGCCGCGCGCGCGTCGAGGGCCTGCCGCACTGCGACTGGGT
>CAMPGL010000125.1 GCA_946885435.1 uncultured Brevundimonas sp.
TGACCCAGGGCGTCCAGTTCGAACGCCGCCTGTTCCACTCCCTCTTCGCCTTCGAGGACCAGAAGGAAGGCATGGGCGCCTTCGTCGAAAAGCGGAAGCCGGAGTTCAAGCACCGCTAGCCCAGGCGCGCGTGCGCCCTGACCGGGAACGACCCCATGCCTCGCACCTTGGGCGGGGCGGCCGTGAAGCGGAAGCCCTCAGCAGGCAGGTCCGCCAGACGGGTCATGTGCTCGACGATCGGGATGCCCGCGCCGAGCAGGACGGAGTGGACCGGGCGCGCGCCGCCCGACACGTCGTCGATGTTGTAGCTGTCGATCCCGACCAGGGCCGCGCCATCGTCCCTCAGCCGGCAGGCCGCCGCCTCGGTCAGGTGCGGATGGCCTTCGAAATAGGCGTCGGTGCGCCAGTGGCGGTCCCAGCCGGTCAGGACCAGCACCGCCCGGCCGCCGACCTCGACGCCTTCAAAGGCTTCAGGTCCGATCACCCGGCCGCGCTCGCGGACGTCGACCACCCGGCCCGGCAGGTCGCAGACCCTATCCAGGCCCACGGCCGCCAGATCCTCCCCGTCGGCGTAGCGGTGATAGGGCGTGTCGATATAGGTGCCGGTGTTGGCCACCATCTCGATGCGGCCGATCTGGAACTCGGTGCCGGGGTCGTAGCGCTCGCGGCTATCGACGAAGGACAGATGGTCGCAGATCAGCGGGGCGGGCAGGCCCCTGTAGGTGACCATGCCGCTTTCGATGTCGGGGCTCAGGTCGACGAACCGCATCCGGCAAGCCTAGCCGTGCGGACGGGCCGCGCAACACCGGCGGGCGCGTTGACCGCCCCGGGCCTTTCGGCTATAGGCCCGCCCTCCTGAGATTTCTCACGCCGCGGGTCCGCTCGCGGCGTCTTCGTTCGAGGTTCGACGACACATGGCCAACAACCCCGGCGCCAAGAAGGCGATCCGCAAGATCGAGGCGCGCACCGAGGTCAACCGCAACCGCCGCTCGCGCGTGCGCACCTTCCTGCGGCGCTTCGAAGAGGCGATCGCCAAGGGCGACGCCGGCGCCGCCAAGACGGCTTTTGGCGAGGCTCAGTCCGAGGTCATGCGCGCCGTTTCCAAGGGCGTGATCCACAAGAACACCGGCTCGCGCAAAGTGTCGCGCCTGGCCGCCCGGCTGAAGAAGCTGGCGGCTGCCTGATAGCCGACATAACGTCGAAACATCAGTAAATTCAACGCCGAGCGAGGACGCCCTCGCTCGGCGTTTTGCTGTGTGCGGATAAGTTGAACCTTCCCCTGCGGCAGGTTTTTCTGGGCAACCCACCCCGATTTCCGAAGCCTCCCAACGGCTTTCGCGAGTCAACGAATTTATCCGTCGACAGGCGAACGAATCATCGTTGACCACGCCCGACGGGCGATTAACTTGGTCGGCCTTGGCCCCCTGTTCCGGCGTGAACGAGGGGCGGCGCGGGGGGCTCTCGCGTCCGGGTCAAGAGGTCAGAATAGCGAAGCGTTTCAACCCGCGAGGAGGTCATCTCCCGGGGGCCGAGAAAACGCGCGCCGGAGTTGAGCGGGGGTAGTTGATGCTGGGGAGCCGGGCCGAGATGCCGAACACGCAGCCGGAAGATGTCTGGGGCCAGGTTTCGCGCGCGCTTCGCGCCGAGCTGGGTGAGGGCGCCTTCAGCTCCTACGTGGAGCCCGCGCGCCTGCGTCCCGGTACGGCCGGAGCCCTGTTCCTGGTGACTCCTACCGCCTACGCCCGCGACTGGCTGAAGAAGAACGCCATGGGCCGGATCAACGAGCTGTGGCGTGCCTACGACGGCGAGCGCCGCTGCCTCGAGGCTCGCGCCCGCGCCGAGTACGAGGCCGAGTTCCCGAACGCCGAGACGCACTCGGCCACCATCATCCCGATGTCGCCGCGCCCGACGGTCGCCGCCGTCACCGACGGTCCCCGCGCCATCCGCGCCGCCGGCCTGCAGGAGCGCCTGACCTTCGAGACCTTCGTGCCGGGCCGCGGAAACGAGTTCGCCTTCGCCGTGGCGCGCCAGATCGCGTCCTGGGCGGACGGCCATTTCAACCCGGTCTTCTTCTGCGGCCCCTATGGCTACGGCAAGACCCACCTGCTGAACGCCATGGCCTGGGAGGCCCAGCGCCTGCGCCCCGACGCCAAGGTCATCTACCTGACCGCCGAGCGCTTCCTGTCGGGCTTCGTGCGCGCCATCCAGGACAAGTCGACCGCAGCCTTCAAGGACGAGCTGCGCAGCGCCGACCTGCTGCTGCTCGACGACGTCCACTTCATCGGCGGCAAGCAGACCACCCAGGAAGAGCTGTTCCACACCCTCACCTGCCTGCTTGAGGAAGGCCGCCGCGTGGTGCTGGCCGCTGACCGGCCGCCGTCGGCCCTGTCGGAGGTGGAGCCGCGCCTGCGCAGCCACCTGGCCGCAGGCCTGACCTGCCCGGTCGAGGCCGCCGACCGCGACCTCAAGCTGGCCGTGCTGGAGAAGAAGCTGGAGGCCCTGGCCTCGCTCAACCTCGTCCAGGGCCGCGCCCGTCCCGAGGTCCTGTCGCACCTGATCGACCGCACGCCCGGCTCCATCCGCGAGCTGGAAGGCGGGCTGAACACCCTGGCCGCCGCCGCCGGCCAGCGCATATCCAGCCTGACGGTGGACGAGGTGCAGAGCCTGCTGTCGGCTGGTTTCCGCGCCAGTGAGCGCCGCATCACCGTCGACGAGATCCAGAAGGTCACCGCCGACCATTTCGGCCTCAAGCAGGCCGACCTGCTGTCGCCGCGCCGCACCCGTCAGGTCGCCCGGCCGCGTCAGGTCGGCATGTACCTGTGCAAGCAGCTGACCACCCGCTCCTACCCCGACATCGGCCGCCGCTTCGGCGGACGCGACCACACCACCGTCCTGCACGGCGTGCGCCGCATCGAGGAGCTGATCGGCCAGGACGAACAGATCGCCCGCGACGTCGAGGCCCTGATCCGCAAGCTGCGGGGCTAGAAACCGAGCTCGGCCTTGAGCGCCCCGGCGCTGAGGCCGCCGTCTCGCAGCGCCTTCAGAGAGGTCGAGCCGTCGCGCTTGGCCAGCCGCCGGCCCGTCTCATCCAGCACGAGCCCGTGGTGACGGTAAATCGGCGTCGGCAGGTCGAGCAGCGCCTGCAGCACCCGCTGGACCGAGGTCAGCTCCGCCAGATCCTCACCGCGGATGACATGGGTGATCTCCTGGCGCGCGTCATCGACGACCGAGGCGATGACATAGCCCGCGCCAATGTCCTTCCTGCCCACCACCATGTCGCCGAGCTTTTCGGGCGTGGCGTGGCGCAGTCCGGGGTGCGCGCTCTCCTCCGTCCAGGTTAGCCCCGCGAAGCCGCCCAGCCGCCCACGCGCAGCCGTCAGCGACAGCCGCCATGCGAAGGGTCGCCCCTCGGCCAGCAGGGCGGCCTCCTCGGCCTTGGGGATGGGGCCGCCGGCGAAGGCCTGGGCGTCCTTCGGATCGCCCGCGTTCGGGGCTACCCCAGCCAGCGCCATCAATTCTTTCCTCGTGCGGAAACAGCGGTAGAGCACCCCCATCTCGCGCAGCCGCCCGATGGCGGCCTCATAGTCCGGCCGATGTTCCGACTGGCGCAGCACCGGCGTCTCCCACTCGATCCCGAGCCACGCCAGGTCGTCATAAGTTCCGGCCTCGAACTCGGGCCGACAGCGGGTGAAGTCGGTGTCCTCGATCCGCAGCACGAACCGCCCGCCTGCCGCCTGCGCGGCATGGAAGGCGACCAGGGCCGAATAGGCGTGGCCCTTGTGCAGCCAGCCGGTCGGTGACGGCGCGAAGCGGGTGGCGAAGGCCATGGCCGCTGGATACACCGCTGTCCCATGATCGTCGCCCCGTCCGATGAGGTCCTGGCCCGGCTCCGTGCTGCCCTCGCCGCGCGCGACGAGGGCCTGGCCCGTGCGCACGCAGCGGCGCCGGCCATCTCTTGGCGACGACGCGAGAACGGCTTTCCCGGCCTGATCTGGATGATCGTCGGCCAGCAGGTCTCCACGGCGTCCGCCGCCGCCATCTGGGGGCGCGTGGAAGCGGACCTGGGCGTGGTCACGCCGGAGACGGTGCTGGCGCGCGACGTCGAAGGGATGCGGGAGCTCGGCCTGTCCCTGCCCAAGGCGCGGTATGCAGTGGCCCTCGCCGAGTCCCAGGCTTCCGGGGCGGTGGATCTGGACGCTCTGGGCGGTCTGTCGGACGCCGAGGCGTCGGAGGTGCTGCTGTCGCTGAAGGGGATCGGCCGCTGGACCGCCGAGACCTATCTGATGTTCTGCGAAGGCCGCATCGACGTCTTCCCGGGCGGTGACATCGCGCTTCAGGAAGCGATGCGCTGGGCCGACCGGCTCGATCGCCGGCCCAGCCAGGACGAGGCCTACGCCCGCGCCGAGGCCTGGGGGCCGCACCGCTCGGTGGCGGCGCATCTGCTGTGGGCGTGGTACGGAGCGGTGCGCCGGGGCGAGACGCCCCATCCGCTGAGGGACACCGCATGATCCTGCCGGAGCTGCCGATCATCGGCCCGACCCTGGTCGCGCTCGATTACGCCGGCGTGGCGGTGTTCGCGGCCACAGGCGCGCTTGCCGGCGCGCGGCTGCGCCAGGACCTGGTCACGATCGCCTTCTTCGCGGCCGTGACCGGCGTCGGCGGCGGCACCCTGCGCGACCTGCTGATCGGGGCTCCGGTCTTCTGGGTGCAGGACTGGCGATATGTCGCCGTCTGCATCGCGGCGGCGGTGGCCGTCTGGTTCATGGGCGGGACAGGCTGGCGCCTGCGCGCCCTGCTCTGGCTCGACGCCGTGGGCCTGGGCGCCTATGGCGTGATCGGCGCGGCCAAGGCGGCGGCCTATGGCGTGCCGCCGCTCATCTGCATCGTCATGGGCGCGCTGACGGCCTGCTTCGGTGGTGTGGTGCGCGACCTTCTGGCCGGCCAGCCGTCCATCCTGCTGCAACGTGAGATCACCGTGACCGCCGCCCTGGTGGCCGCCACCTCCTTCGTGGGGCTGCAGTGGCTGGGACTGAGCGTGGCCGTGTCGGCGGGGGTCGGGGTGGTGCCGGGCTTCGCGCTTCGGGCCGGCGCCCTGGCCTGGGGTTGGAGCCTGCCGGCCTTCCCCGCGCCGCCGCCGAAGGACCCGGCCTGACTACAGCCGGTGCGCGGCCAGGATCGCGCCGTCGGCGGCCTGAACCAGGACGACGCCTTCCAGGCCGTCCTCCTCAGCGGCGGGCAGGTCCATGCGCGTCGGCCGGCCGGTCCAGCGGCCCAAGCGGACCAGCTCGCGCACGACGTTGGCGTGCTCCAGGCTGCGGCCTCGGTTCTCGCCCCTGCGCACGCGCACCGGCTCGGGATCGGGATCGTAGCGCACCAGCCAGACATCGGCGCCGCCGTCCGGGGCGCGGCCAGAGCCCACGGCCAGTTCGCCCGTACGTTCCACGACCAGCATGTCGGGCGCCGGGGGACGGTCGTCGGTCTCGGCGTCGATGGCGCGGATGACCTCCGCGGGCCGCACGGCCATCGCCTCGCGCCGCCCGTCGATCACCGCCTGCGGCGTGTAGAGGCCGCGCAACCGCAGCGCCTGCTGATAGGCGCGCTGGCGCTCGGAGAACTCAGGCCGGGCGAAGGTGTCGCGCCAGCCGAGGTAGTCCCAATAGTCCACCGGGTAGGTGAGGACGAGCACGTCGGGCCGCGTGGCCAGGTCGGCGGCGAAGGCGCCCGTATCCGCGCACGCGGCGCAGCCCTGGGCGGTGAACAGCTCCACCACCACCGGATCGTCGGTCGCGTCCTGGGCCGAGGCGGCGCTCAGCCCCCCCGTCGCCAGGCACAGCGCCGCGAAGATCGCGCCCGCCCGGGTTCTCATGGGCGACCTTGTACCCCCTGAGACGCGAAACGAGTCTTCAACACGGCGTGACCGGTCAGTCGTCCATCAGCTGCTGGGCGAAATAGACGTAGTGCCGCGCCCAGCGCCGGGCGTTGGCGGCCGGGTCGGCGTCATAGGAGTGGCCGCCGGCGGTGTCCTCGAAATAGATGGGGTCATAGCCGTACTCCTCCAGCCGCGCCGCGAACTTGCGGGCGTGGCCAGGGTGCACCCGGTCGTCGTGGGTGTTGGTGGTGATGTAGACGCGCGGGAAGTCCTC
>CAMPGL010000126.1 GCA_946885435.1 uncultured Brevundimonas sp.
CGAAGGCGGCGTCCATCGAGGCGTCGTCGGTGACGTCGGCCTGGATCAGCAGTTTGGCGCCGACGCTCTCGGCCAGCGGGCGCACCCGGCGCTCCAGCCCCTCGCCGAGGTAGGTGAAGGCAGCTCGGCGCCCTGCGCCGCCAGCTGCGAGGCGATACCCCAGGCGATGGAGTTGGCGTTGGCCACCCCCATGATCAGGCCCTTCTTGCCCTTCATCAGCTCGCCGTTCGGGAAGGTCCAGCCGGATTCCGTGGCCATGGTCGCGTCTCCTGTTGTCGGCGTCGGTTTAGGCGCGCCGCCCGATGAGTGACAAGCCTAGCCGGCGCGCAGCTGGCTGATGGTGCGCCCTGGCGCGATGTCGTCGGCCGAGGTGATCAGGTGGATCAGGGCCGGCCGGTCGGCAGCCAGCGCCTGGTCCAGCGCGGCGGCGAAGTCCTCGGTCCGCTCGACGCGGAACCCGACCGCCCCGAAGGCTTCGGCGTAGGCGACGAAGTCCGGGTTCTTGAGGTCGGTGCCGGAGACACGGGCGGGATAGTCGCGCTCCTGGTGCATTCTGATCGTGCCGTAGGTCCCGTTGTCCACGACCACGAAGACGACGGCGGCGTCGTACTGGACGGCGGTGGCCAGCTCCTGGCTGGTCATCATGAAGTCCCCGTCGCCGGCGAGATTCACCACCGTGCGCCAGGGCTCGACGATCTTGGCGGCGACGGCGGCCGGCACGCCATAGCCCATGGCGCCCGAGGTCGGGGCCAGCTGGGTGCGGCGCGCGTGGTGCGGGAAGAAGCGGTGCAGCCAGGCGGCGAAGTTGCCCGCGCCGTTGGTTACAATGGCGTCGTCGGGCAGGCCGTCGCGGAGCAGCCCCATGACCCGGCTCATGTTCACCTGGCCGGTGACCTCGACGGGCTGGATGAAGGCCTCGTAGTCCGCGTGGGCCTCGGGCCCGGAGGTCCAGGCGCGGTCCGGATCGATCACGGCGATGGCCTCGGCGGCGAGCGACACGTCGGCGGCGCAGGACAGGGCCGTCGGCCAGACGCGGCCGAGCTCCTCCGGCCCCGGATGGACGTGGACCAGCCGCTCGGCGGCGGTCGTGCGGTCGAGCAGGCTGTAGCCCTGGGTCGGGTTTTCGCCGAGCCGGGCGCCGATCGCGATCAGCAGGTCGGCGTCCTTGATCCGCTGGACCAGCTTCGGATTGGGCCCGAGGCCCAGGTCGCCGGCGTAGCAGGGGTGGCGGTTGTCGATCAGGTCCTTGCGGCGGAAGGACAGGGCGATGGGCAGGCCCAGCCGCTCGGCCCAGTCCGCGAGCACCTTGGCGGAGGTGTCGCTCCAGCCCTGGCCGCCCAGAATTATCATCGGCCGTTCGGCGGCCTTTAGCCGAGCCTCAAGCGCGGCGAGGAAGGCGGGGTCCACCCCCGCGCGGGCGGGGGTGACCGCCTGCTTCGGCGACGGGCCGCCCGGCTCGTGCAGGATGTCCTCGGGCAGGGCGATGACCACCGGGCCCATGCGGCCCTGAAGCGCCGTGGCGAAGGCGCGTTCGACCACTTCGACGGTGCGGTCGGCCGATTCCAGCTCGGTCGCCCACTTGGCCAGGCCGCCGAAGACCTCGCGGTAATCGACCTCCTGGAAGGCGCCCCGGCCCCGGTCGGCTAAGCCGACCTGGCCGACGAACAGGATCATGGGCGTCGAGTCCTGGTGCGCCGTGTGCACCCCGATGGAGGCGTGGGTCGCGCCCGGACCGCGGGTGACCATGCAGACGCCGGGCCTGCCGGTCAGCTTGCCGTAGGCCTCGGCCATGTTGGCGGCGCCCGCCTCGTGGCGGCAGATGACCAGCTTGATCCGGTCACGCACGTCGTAGAGCGCGTCCAGCACCGCCAGATAGCTCTCGCCCGGCACGCAGAAGACGTGGTCGACGCCGTTGACCAGAAGGGTCTCGACGAGGCGGCGGGCGGCGGTGTCGGCGGGTTGCATGCCCGCCGTCTAGCTTGTCCCGGGGCTAGTATCCAGACAGGCGCGCCAGCCGCTCCGCGTGGTGGTTGAAGTCGCCGAACAGCTCCTGGCAGACGCGGATGCGCTTCATGTAGAGGCCGACGTCGAACTCGTCGGTCATGCCGACCCCGCCGTGCATCTGCACCGCCTCCTGCACCGCAAGCTCCGAGGACTTGCCCGCGCGGGCCTTGGCCACCGAGACGGCGGGGCCGGCGGCCTCAGGGTCGCTGTCGAGCAGCTGGAGCGCCCTGAGCACGGCGGCCCTGGTGATCTCCAGCTCGGCGTAGAGGTGGGCGGCGCGGTGCTGCAGCGCCTGGAACTCGCCAATGGCCTTGCCGAACTGCTTGCGCTCGCGGAGGTAGGCCAGGGTCTGTTCGTAGGCGGCCTCGGCGGCGCCGGTCATCTCAGCGGCGACCATGGCGCCCCCGTAGGCGCAGACAGCCCGGAACAGGCCGCCGTCCGCCGCGCCGATCAGGGCGGCGGCCTGGACCTCGACGCCGCTGAGCGTGACCCGCGCCGCATTGTGGGCGTCGACCATGACGGTGCGCTCCACCTCGACGCCGTCCGCGTCCGGATCGACCAGGAACAGGCCCACGCCCTCATCGGTGCGGGCCGCCACGATCAGCAGGTCGGCGAGATGGCCGTCGACGACCATGGCCTTCGAGCCATCCAGCCGGAAACCGTTGCCCGAGCGGACGGCGGTGGTCTCGATGGCCTCGGGCCGGTGCTTCCTGCCTTCGTCCAGGGCCAGCGCCGCGATCAGGCGACCGGAAGCGATCTCAGGCAGCCAGCGGCCTTGCTGGGCGTCCGAGCCGCCTTTCAGGGCCACCGTCGCCAGGACCCCGGTCGACAGGAAGGGCGAAGGGGTCAGGTTGCGGCCGACGGCCTCCGCGATCACACCGGCCTCCACGGCGCCGAGCCCCGAACCTCCGTGCGCCTCGGGGATCATCACACCGGCGAAGCCCATCTCGCCGAAACACGCCCACAGGTCGCGCGAGACGCCGTCCGGATCGCGACTGTCGCGAAGCTGGCGGAGGTGGGCGATCGGCGCGGCCTCGGCCAGGAAGCCGCGCGCGGCCTCCTCCAGCATCGTCTGCTCTTCGGTCAGGATCAGGGGCACGAGATCAGGCTCCAGGCAGGCGCAGCAGGTGCTTGGCGATGATGTTGAGCTGGATCTCGCTCGTCCCGCCCTCGATGGAGTTGGCCTTGGTGCGCAGCCACGACCGGGCGGCCGAGCCCTCGCGGGAGCGCTCGCCCTCCCACTCCAGGGCGTCGAAGCCGCCTGCGGCCATCAGCAGTTCGTGGCGGCGCTTGTTCAGCTCCGAGCCATAGTACTTCAGCATCGAGGCCTCGGCCGGATGGGCCTTGCCCGCCTTGTGCTTGTCCCCGACGCGTTCGAGCGCGAGGCGGAAGGCGGCGGCGTCCAGCTCCATCTCGGCGATGCGGGCGCGCAGCATGGGGTCGTCCAGCCTTCCGGCCTCGTCGGTCCCCAGGCTGTCGGCGGCGACCTGGCCGAGCGGGCGGGCGTTCATGTCCTCGCCCATGGCCCCGATCATGGTCCGCTCATGCGCCAAGAGGTACTTGGCCACGTCCCAGCCGCGGTTCAGCGTGCCGACCAGGTTCTCCTTCTCGACCCGCACGTCGTCGAAGAAGGTCTCGCAGAACGGGCTCTTGCCCGAGATCAGGGTGATGGGCCGAGTGGTGACTCCCGGCGTCTTCATGTCGAACAGGACAAACGAGATGCCCAGGTGCTTGGGCGCCTCCGGATCGGTGCGGACCAGGCAGAAGATCCAGTCGGCCTTGTCGGCGTAGGAGGTCCAGATCTTCTGGCCGTTGACGATCCAGTGGTCGCCGCGGTCCTCGGCCCGGGTCTGCAGTCCCGCCAGGTCCGAACCTGCGCCCGGCTCGGAATAGCCCTGGCACCAGCGGATCTCGCCGCGCACGATCTCGGGCAGGAAGCGCTTTTTCTGTTCCTCGGTCCCGAAGGCGAGGAGCGCCGGGCCCAGCATCCAGACGCCGAAGCTGAGCAGGGCGGGCTGGGCCTGGATGCGGCGCAGTTCCGAGGCCAGCACCTTGGCCTCCTCGCGGCTGAGGCCGCCGCCGCCGTATTCGCGCGGCCATTCCGGCGCGGTCCAGCCGCGCTCGCCCATGCGTTCGAGCCAGAGCTTGTGGCCCGGCGTGGCGAAGGTGGCGTTCCTGCCGCCCCAGATGGCCTCGTCCTCGCTGCGCACCGGCCCGCGCACCTCCGGCGGGCAGTTCGCCTCCAGCCAGGCGCGCGTCTCGGCGCGGAAGGTCTCCAGGTCGCTCATGCCGGTCCCCTGCGTGGTCTGCGCTAGCTAACAGGGGTCCGTATGGAAAAGCTACGCCCTTTGGATCGAGAGGGGTCGCGGTGGGCGCGGCGGCGGGATATGGACGCGAAATGACCCCGCCCCCCGCCGTCACGCGTGCGCCGGTTCCCGCCCTGGCGGTGCTGTTCAGCGTCGTGTTCATCAACCTGGTCGGCTTTGGCCTGATCGTGCCGCTGCTGCCGTTCTTCGGCTCAAGCCTGGGCGCGCCGGAGTGGCAGGTGACCCTGCTGTTCGCGGCCTATTCGGCGGGCCAGTTCTTCGCCGAGCCCTTCTGGGGAAGGCTGTCGGACCGGATCGGCCGCAAGCCCGTCCTGCTGATGACCCTGGTGGCCAACGCCGTGGGGTATCTGCTGCTCGTCTTCGCGCCCAACATCTGGGCGGCCATCCTGATCCGTCTGTTCACGGGCCTCGGGGCTGGCAACATCTCGACCGTGCAGGGCTATGTCGCCGACGTGACCCCGCCGGAGAAGCGCGCCGGCCGCATGGGGATGATCGGGGCGGCCTTCGGCCTGGGCTTCATCGTCGGTCCCGGCGTGGGCGGCCTGCTGGTCCGCGAGGATCTCGGCGCCGTGGGATTTCATCCGCCGATGTACCTGGCCGCGGCGATGGCGGCCCTGGCGGCGCTGGGCGTCATCCTGTTCCTGCGCGAGAGCCGGGCCAAGGCCGACCCGGCCGTTCCGCGCCAGCGCTTCCTGGCCGGTCTGCACGAGGCGGGCCGCAATCCGGTCGTCAGCCGGGTGCTGGTCGTCACCCTGATCTTCATGGCCGGTTTCGCCGGCATGGAATCCACCTTCGGTCTCTGGGCCGAGCAGCATTACGACTGGCATGCGCGCGAGGTCGGCCTGAGCTTCGTCGCCGTAGGAATCGTGTCGGTGGTGGCCCAGGGGTTCCTGACCGGCCGCCTCGCCCGCCGGTTCGGCGAGAGCCGGATGCTGGCCTTCGGGGCGCTGGTGTTCGGCGTGTGCATGGCGGCCCAGGTGGCCTTCGCCAACCTCTTCCCCACCGCCGACTGGCTGGTGCCGGTGGCCATGGGCCTGACCGCGTTCGGCATGGCCTCGGTGATGCCCAACGTCTCGGCCCTGATCTCGCGCTCGGTCGATCCCGACCAGCAGGGGGCGATGCTGGGGCTGAACATGGCCGCCGGCTCGGCCGCGCGGATCTTCGGTCCGATCGTAGCGGGGATGATTTATTCCGGGCTGGGCCTGGACTGGCCGTTCCTGCTGTCGGCCGCCCTGAGCCTGCCGGCGGCCGTGATGGCGATCAACGCCGGCCGGGCGTTCCGGCGCGAACAGACCCGCCTGGCCGAGGCGGCCGGCGCCTGAGTCCGCTTGCATTTGGGCGGGGCTTGGCGTATCAGCGCCGGCTTCGAGCCGCCGGGCCCAGGACATGCCTTGGCGGCTCTTCTTTATCCAAGAGGACGGGCGCAAGCCCGCTGTGAAATGTCTGGTTACAAGCTGAAGACCAAATCGGGCGCGAAGAAGCGCTTCAAACTGACGGCGACCGGCAAGGTGAAGGCCGGGGTTGCGGGCAAGCGTCACCGCTTGATCAGCCACAACTCCAAGTACATCCGCCAGAACCGCGGCACGGACGTGATGGCCGACGCCGACGCCAAGAAAATCAAGTCCTACATGCCGTACGCCTAAGGCGCGCGCGGCAGTTCGATCTGACATCAGTTTGAAGGAATAGACACATGGCTCGCGTCAAACGGGGCGTTACGTCCCACGCCAAGCACAAGAAGGTCCTGGAGCAGGCCAAGGGCTTCTACGGCCGCCGCAAGAACACCATCCGCGCCGCCAAGGCCG
>CAMPGL010000127.1 GCA_946885435.1 uncultured Brevundimonas sp.
GTAGAGGCGCAGGAACCCCCCAGCCGTCCCCAGGGGACCACGCCCGCAGACCCTGACCGACCGACGGCGCCCCCGCCGACCACGAGCGGTGGCGCGGCCGTGCAGATCGGCGCCTTCTCTTCGCGCGAGGCCGCCGAGCGGGCCTATGCCGAGGTCGCGGCCTCGTTCCCGCAGTTCGCCACCGGCCGGACCCGCGGCATCGAGCAGGTCACGACCTCGGACGGCAGGACCGTCTATCGGACGACGATGAACGGTTTCTCGGGTGAGCAGGCGCGGGCCTTCTGCGGCGCGATGCGGGCCTCGGGTCGCGACTGCGTGGTCCGCTGAGTTGAGCCTTGCGGCCATCTTCGGCTGTTCCGGACCTCGGCTGGCCGAGGCCGAGCGGGACTTCTTCGCCGAGGTCAGGCCGTGGGGCTTCATTCTCTTCAAGCGCAATGTCGAGACTCCGGCGCAAGTCGCTGAACTGACGGCGGCGCTGCGCGCGAGCGTGGGCGATGACCGGACTCCGGTCCTGATCGATCAGGAAGGCGGCCGGGTGCAGCGGATGGGCCCGCCGCACTGGCCGAAATATCCGCCGGGCGCGGCGTACCTGAAGGCCACGAACGACCCCTTGGCCGCGCGTGAACTCAGCCGGCTGGGCGCGCGCCTGATGGCGCATGATCTCAAGGCGGTCGGGGTCGACGTGGACTGCGCGCCGGTGCTCGACGTGCCGGTGCCCGGCGCGCACGACATCATCGGCGATCGCGCCTACGCTCAGGATCCGGCGACGGTCTCCCAGCTCGGCCGCGCTGCGGCGGAGGGACTGCTCGCCGGTGGCGTCCTGCCGGTGATCAAGCACATGCCCGGCCACGGCCGCGCCTTCGCCGACAGCCATCACGAACTTCCGGTCGTGAAGACCTCGCTGGAGGAGCTGGAGGCCTGGGACTTCGCGCCCTTCCGGGCGCTGTCGGACATGCCGCTGGGCATGACCGCCCATGTCGTCTTCGAGGCGATCGACCCGAAGCGGCCGGCGACGACCTCGAAGAAGGCCGTCCGCCTGATCCGCGAGCGGCTCGGCTTCGACGGCCTGCTCATGACGGACGACCTGTCGATGAAGGCTCTGTCGGGTTCGCTGGCTGAGCGGACCACCGCGTCGCTCAAGGCCGGCTGCGACGTGGTCCTGCACTGCAACGGGAATCTCGACGAAATGCGCGAGATCGCCGAGGCCGCGCACAAGCTGAAGGGCCGTTCGAAGCGGCGCGCCGAGGCCGCCCTGGCCCGGATCGTCCATACGCCCGAACCGCTGGAGCCCGTAGCGGCGCGCGAGCGGCTGGACGCCATGCTGGCGGGCCGACTGGACGCCGCGCGCGGTCCTGACGTAGGCGAGGCGCAATGAGCGACGCCTTCCAGCCCAACCTCGACTTCTCGGCCGCCGACGCCGCGGCCGAGGGCGGCGAGGCCTTCGTCGTCGATCTGGAAGGCTTCGAGGGGCCGCTGCACGTCCTGTTGGCTCTGGCCCGCACCCAGAAGGTCGATCTGCTCAGTCTGTCGATCACCAAGCTGGCCGAACAGTATCTGGTCTTCGTGCACGAGGCGCGGCGGCGGAACTTCGCCCTCGCGGCCGATTATCTCGTGATGGCTTCCTGGCTGGCCTATCTGAAGTCGCGCCTGCTGTTGCCCAAACCGGAGCGCAAGGTGGAGGGCGAGCCGCCCGCCGAGGTCATGGCTCAGCAGCTGGCCTTCCGCCTGATGAAGCTGGAAGCGATGCGCAAGGCCGTCGAGACCCTGACCAAGGGGCCGCAGCTGGGTCGGGACGTCTTCGGCCGCGGCGACCCCGAGCAGCGGGTGGTCCTGCCGTCGAACAAGCTGGACGCGAGCCTCTATGACCTGATGTCGGCCTATGTTTCCCAGCGCCGCCGCGAGGCCGAGCGCAGTTACTCCCCGACCCAGCGTGTCGAGGCCTTCCCGCTGGAGGAGGCGCGCGACTGGATGATGAGCCAGCTGCCGCGGCTGAGCGCCTGGACGGAACTGACGCGCGTCGCGCCCAAGGGCCATGCGGAAGGGGAGGGGCCGTCCCAGACCTCGTGCCTGGCCTCGACCTTCTCGGCGAGCCTGGAGCTGGTCAAGGAAGGCCGGCTGGAGGCCAGGCAGCTTGACGCCTTCGACTCGCTGTTCGTGAAATCGCGCCGCGATGTTCTGGTGCTGGAGCCGGAGCAATGAGCCTGTTCGTGGCTGACGAGGCCGAGATCGAACGCCGCGTCGAGGCCCTGCTGTTCGCCGCCGCCGGCCCGCTGTCGATCGCCGACATCGCGCGCCGCCTGCCCGAGGGCGCCGACGCCGGCCAGGCCATCGCGGGCCTGCGCGCCCGCTACGCGGGGCGGGGCGTGGAGCTGGTCTGCGTCGCCGACCGCTGGGCCTTCCGCACCGCGCCGGACCTGTCCTTCCTGATGACTGAGCAGCGCGACGAACCGCGCAAACTGTCCAAGGCCGCGCTCGAGACCCTGGCCATCATCGCCTACCACCAACCCGTCACCCGCGCGGAGATCGAAAGCGTGCGCGGCGTGTCCCTCTCCAAGGGCACGCTGGACCTGCTGCTGGAGATGGGCCTCGTGCGCCTCCGTGGCCGTCGCCGTTCGCCGGGGCGGCCGGTGACCTACGGCACCACGGATCACTTCCTGGAGCACTTCGGCCTGGCCAGCCTGCACGACCTGCCGGGCGCGGCCGAGATGCGGGCGGCGGGACTGCTCGACCTGTCGCTGCCCGCCGACTTCTCCGCCCCCGACCCGACCCGCACCGCCTCCGACGAGGAGGACCCGATCGAGGACGAGGACGACGCCCCCGAGTTCGCCCAGGACTTCATGGGCGAGGAGCGCTGAGCGCATTAAAATTGCTTAAGTGGCGCGCGCGCGCGCCGAGGCGTCTAAGCTGGCCGGACGTGATGAGGAGAGCTGCATGCTCCGACGCCTGACGGCCTTGATGGCCCCCGCCGCTGTCCTGCTGGTTCTCGCCGCCTGCCAAGGCGATGGAGAGCCCGCCGCCCGCACCGAGCCGGTCTTCGGCGAGTTCGGCTTCGACACCACCGGCATGGACCGCACCGTCCAGCCGGGCCAGGACTGGTTCTCCTACGCCAACGGCGAGTGGCATCGGTCGACCGAAATCCCCGCCGACCGCTCCAGCTTCAACGCCTTCACCTTCCTGACCATCCAGGCCCAGGAGCGCACCCGCGCCATCGTCGAGGAGGCCGCGGCCGACGCCGAGGCCGAGGGCGATCTGGCGCGCATCGGCGCCTTCTACGCGGCCTTCATGGACGAGGAGGGCATCGAACGCGCCGGTCTCGACCCGGTTCGGCCGGAACTCGACGCCATCGCGCGCATCGGGGACCGCGAGCAGCTCTCGGCCGCGCTCGGCCAGACCCTGCGGGCGGACGTCGATCTGTTGAACGCCACCGACTACTACACCGACCGGCTGTTCGGCCTGTGGGTGTCGCAGGACTTCGACGCCCCGACGCGCAACTCGCCCTATCTGGTGCAGGGCGGCCTGGGCATGCCTGACCGGGCCTTCTATCTCGACAGCGACGCGCGCATGGCGGAGATGCGCACCGCCTATCGCGCGCACATCGCCCGTGTGCTTCAGCTCGCCGGCGTCTCCGACCCGCAGGGCAAGGCCCAGCGCATCCTCGCGCTCGAGACCGCAATCGCGCGCTCGCACGCCACGGCCGAGCAGACCAGCGATGTCGAGGCCGGCAACAATCACTGGAACATCGGCGACTTCAACAGCCGCGCGCCCGGCATGGACTGGGAGGCCTATTTCGGGGCGGCGGATCTCGCCTCGCAGTCGACCTTCGTGGTCTGGCAGCCCGGCGCCGTGACCGGGATCTCGCGCCTCGTCGGCTCGGAATCGCTGGAAACCTGGAAGGACTATCTGACCTTCCACGCGCTCGATCGCGCCTCGCCCTATCTGCCGCGCGCCTTCGCGGAGGCGAACTTCGCCTTCTACGGCACGACCCTGTCTGGCACGCCCCAGCAGGCGCCGCGCTGGCGCCGAGCCATCAACGCCACCAACGCCGCGCTCGGCGAAGCGGTCGGCCGCGAGTATGTGGCGCGGCATTTCCCCGAAGAGGCGCGCGCGCGCGCCGACGAGCTGGTTCGCAACCTGATGGCCGCCTTCGGCGAGCGGATCGACAACCTCGAGTGGATGTCGGACAGCACCAAGGCCGCGGCTCGCCGGAAGCTGGAGACCCTGACCGTCTCGATCGGCTATCCGGAGACCTGGCGCGACTACAGCGCCCTGGAGATCCGCCGCGACCAAGCCTACGCCAACGTCGCCAATGCGGAGCTGTTTAACTACCGCCGCAACATTGAGAAGCTGAACCGTCCCGTCACCCACGACGAGTGGTACATGCTGCCCCAGGAGGTGAACGCCCTGAACGTTCCCCTGGAGAACCGCCTGATCTTCCCGGCGGCGATCCTGGAGGCGCCCTTCTTCGATCCCAACGCCGACCCGGCGATCAACTACGGCGCGATTGGCGGAGTGATCGGCCACGAGATCACCCACAGCTTCGACTCGACTGGCGCCCTGTTCGACGAGACCGGCCGGCTGAGGAACTGGTGGACGCCGGAGGACTTCGCTCGCTTCGAGGCGGCGGGCCGCGCCCTGGCCGCCCAGTACGACGCCTATGAGGCCTTCCCGGGCCTAAACCTGAACGGTGACCTGACACTGGGCGAAAACATCGCCGACGTGGCGGGCCTGGCCACCGCCTACGACGCCTATCGGCTGTCCCTGAACGGACAGGAGGCGCCGGTGCTCGGCGGCTTCACCGGCGACCAGCGGTTCTTCCTCGGCTGGGCCCAGGTGTGGCGTTCCAAGTATCGGGAGCCTGCCCTACGCAACTCCATCCTGACCGGCGTGCACTCTCCGGGTCCCTGGCGGGCGGCGACCGTGCGCAATCAAGACGCCTGGTACACGGCGTTCGACGTCCAGCCGGGCCAGGCGCTCTATCTGGCGCCGGAAGACCGGGTCGAGGTCTGGTAGGTCACGAAGGATTCAGCCTCGGGAGCCATGGTTCACCCATGACTCCCGAGCTGGAAGCCGTTCACAAGTTCAACGCGTGGCTGTTCTCGCTTCCGCACGATCTGATCCTGTTGATCCTCTTCGCGCCCGCCGGTCTGGTCATGCTGATCATCGGCTGGGCCTTCGACCGCCGGGTGCGCTTTGACGGCGCCGGCTGGCCGTTCGGGGTCCACTCCGGGATTCCGGACCCGGACGAGGCCCCTGACGACACCGCCTGGATCGAGGCGGCCGAGGACGCGGTCGACGACGCGGTTCATCGACACGGACGGTAGGCTTTCCGTCAGGATTGCTTGGCTCGACGCGCGGTTCAGGCCTATATGTCGCCGAGTTCGCGGCGCAACATGACGTCGCATTCAAGGAGACGTATCCGTGGGCAGCTTCAGCATCTGGCACTGGCTCATCGTCATCGTGGTCGTGCTTCTGCTCTTCGGCGGCCGTGGCAAGCTGTCGGGCCTGATGGGCGACGCCGCCAAGGGCATCCGCGCCTTCCGTGACGGCCTGAAGAACGACGGCGAAGAGTCGGCAAACGGCCCGTCGGAGGGCACGAGCTCGCTGCCGCGCACCGACCGCGAAAAGGAAGAGCTGAACCGCTGATCGCGGCCCGCTCGCGGAGACCCTGAGCCATGCTCGGCCCCGGAATCGGGGGTTTCGAAGTCGTGGTCATCGCCCTGGCGGCGTTGATCGTGGTCGGCCCCAAGGACCTGCCCATGCTGATGCGCAAGGTCGGCCAGTTCCTGGGCCGCGCGCGCAAGATGGCGGCCGAGTTCAGGGCCAGCTTCGACGATATGGCGCGTCAGTCCGAACTGGACGACCTGCGCCGGGAGGTGGAGGCGCTCCGCACCGGCCAAGTGGGCCCGCTGGACAAGGACACCAAGGCCACCTTCGCCGACATCAAGAAGGGCCTCTACGAGCCGCCCCCGGTTCCCGCGGCCAAGCCGACGGCGATTACCGACACGCCGCCCATGACCGAGCCCACCCTGCCTGACCCTGAAGCGCCGGACGCGCCCGCCGCGCCGAAGAAGCCTCGGGCCTCGAAGGCCGCCGGCGCCGGCGGCGAGCCGACG
>CAMPGL010000128.1 GCA_946885435.1 uncultured Brevundimonas sp.
TGGCCGGCATGGGCACCAACGCCCCGGCCCCGGTCCGCGAGCGCATCGTCGACGCCCAGGGCCGCGCCTACGCGACCGGCAAGCGCAAGAACGCCATCGCCCGCGTCTGGATCAAGCCGGGCTCCGGCAAGATCACCATCAACGGCCGCGACCAGGAGGTCTATCTGGCTCGCCCGGTGCTGCGCATGATGATCGCCCAGCCGCTACAGATCGCCGACCGCGCGACCCAGTTCGACGTCGACGTTTCGGTCCAGGGCTCGGGCCTGTCGGGCCAGGCCGGCGCGATCCGCCACGGCATCGCCAAGGCCTTGACCTATTACGAGCCGGAGCTGCGCCCGGTCCTGAAGCCGCACGGCTTCCTGACCCGCGACAGCCGCGTCGTCGAGCGCAAGAAGTACGGCCGCGCCAAGGCCCGCCGCAGCTTCCAGTTCTCGAAGCGCTAATCGCTCACGAGCGGTTTGGATTTGGGGCGCTTCGGGAAACCGGAGCGCCCTTTTTCTTCCTGGAGGAGCCCATGGCGGCCCCAAGCCTGCGCCTGGACCACCTGACCATCCTGGTCAGTTCGATGGAGACCAGCCGGAGATTTCACGATGTGCTGCTGCCCATGCTGGGGTTCACCCGGACCACGCGGGAGAACTGGACGGACGGCAAGGGCTTCTTCTTCCAGTTCCAGCAGGCCAGGCCCGACACCCGCCCCTACGAGCGTTATGCGGCCGGGTTGAACCACCTGGGCTTCGGCGCGCCCGACGAGGCGACCGTCGTCTCCATCCGGGAGCGCCTGATCGCGGCCGGTTACGACCAGGCCGAGATCCAGGACCTGAAGGGCGCCAAGGCCCTGTTCGTGAAGGATCCGGACGGCCTCCGGTTCGAGATCACCTATTACCCTCCCGGCGTGAACGTGGTGGATTGAGACATGACCCCCACCATCTTCATCGACGGCGAAGCGGGCACGACGGGGCTGCAGATCCGCGAACGGCTGGAAGGTCGTGGCGACCTTCGTCTGCTTTCCATCGACCCGGCGCGCCGCAAGGACCCGGCCGCTCGCGCCGAGCTGCTGAACGCGGCCGATCTGGTGGTCCTGTGCCTGCCCGATGACGCCGCGCGTGAAGCGGTCAGCATGATCGAGAATCCGGCCGTACGGGTCGTAGACGCCTCGACGGCCTATCGGGTCGATCCCGACTGGACCTACGGCTTTGCCGAGATCGGCCTGCGTGACGCGATCCGCGGCTCCAGGCGAGTGTCGAACCCTGGCTGTTATCCGACCGGCTTCATCGGAGTGGTGCGCCCCCTGGTGCAGGCGGGGATCATCCCGGCCGACTGGCCCGTCACCGTAAATGCGGTCTCCGGCTACACCGGCGGCGGCAAGGCCATGATCGCCGAGTATGAAGGCGGGGAGGGCGCGCCCCCATTCCGGGCCTACGGGCTGACCCAGGCGCACAAGCACGTGCCCGAGATGATGGCCCGCGCCGGCCTGAAGCGCCGGCCGTTCTTCGCACCCGCGGTCGGTGCTTACGCTCAAGGCATGCTTGTCGAAGTTCCGCTTCAGCTCTGGGCTCTGCCGGGCCAGCCGGCCGTCGGCGCGATCCACGCGATGCTCGCGGAAGCCTATGCGGGCGAACGCTTCGTCTCAGTGGCTCCGCTCGAGGAAAGCCAGGGCATGACCGGGATCGCACCAGAGGCCCTGAACGGCACCAACCGGATGCGCCTGTTCGTCTTCGGCGATCCCCACGGGGATCAGGCGCGGCTGATCGCGCAGCTCGACAATCTCGGCAAGGGCGCCTCGGGGGCGGCGGTGCAGAACCTCAACCTGATGCTGGGCCTGGACGAGGCCGCCGGCCTGAACTGATCACGGGAGACAGAGAGTCATGCGGGACAAGGTCGTCGTCATCACCGGAGCCTTCGGCCAGCTGGGCCGGGTCGTGGCAGCCCAGGCTGCGGCGCAGGGCGCGCGGGTCGCGGCGCTGGATCATGCCGCCGAGCCGCCCGCCGGTTTCGAGGCGGCCCTTGTACAAGGCGGGCTGGACCTGTCCGACGAGGCTCAGGCGCGACGAGCCATGGATACCGTCGTCGCCGAGCTCGGCCGCATCGACGCCTTGGTCAACATCGCCGGCGGTTTCGTCTGGGAGACGGTCGAGGCGGGCCGCGCAGCGACCTGGGACCGTATGCACCGGCTGAACCTGATAACCTGCCTGAACGCCTCGAGCGCCGCCCTGCCGCATCTGGTCGAAAGCCCCGCCGGACGCATCGTCAACATCGGCGCCAAGGGCGCGCTCTCGGCCGCCAACGGCATGGGCGCCTACGCGGCCTCCAAGTCGGGCGTCCACCGCCTGACCGAGGCCTTGGCCGAGCAGTACAAGGGACAGGTGACGGTCAACGCCGTCCTGCCCTCGATCATCGACACGCCCCAGAATCGCGCGGACATGCCCGACGCTGATCCCTCGAAGTGGGTGACGGCCGACGAGCTGGCGGCGGTGATCCTGTTCCTGGTCTCGGACGCCGCCTCGGGCGTCACGGGCGCGCTGATCCCCGTGGCGGGCCGCGTCTAGAAGATTTCAAGGAAGCTGGAGGCCTGGGCCGGAATCGAACCGGCGTACACGGATTTGCAGTCCGCTGCGTAACCACTCCGCCACCAGGCCGTGTCAGGAGCCCCCGCTCGGGGAGGGCGTTCGCTATCAGATCGCCCCGCGCGCCGCAACGAGGCTTTGCGCGGATTGCCGACATCCCCGGCGCCTCCTATAAGCGCCCCCGATTTCCAAGACTTTTCGGAGCCCGGCATGGACCTCGTCTCGGCCCGCCGCAACATGGTCGACAGCCAGGTTCGGACCAGCGACGTCACCAACACCGCCATCCACGATGCGATGCTGGCCATCCCGCGAGAGCGCTTCTGCGCGCCGGGCCGGGAGTTTGCGGCCTACGCGGACGCCAAGGCCCTGATCGCCGATGGTCGCAGCCTGATGCCGGCGCGTGAGGTGGGCAAGCTCCTGCAGGCGCTGGCCCCCCGGCCGGGAGAGCGCGCCCTGTGCGTCGCCGCCCCCTATGCCGCCGCGGTGCTGGCCCACATGGGCCTGTCGGTGAAGGCCGTCGAGGCCGGCGAATCGGCGGCCGCCGTCGTGCGTCCGGCGCTGGCCGACGCCGGCGTCGAACTGGCGGTCGAGCCGCTGGACCAGGTCTCCGGCGGCGACTGGGACATCATCGTCAGCGAAGGCGCCGTGTCCTCGGCGCCGCAGGCCTGGCTTGACGCGCTGCGCGTGGGCGGCCGGCTGGCCGTGGTCGAGCGCGAGGGCCCGATGGGCGTCGCGCGCCTGTATGTTCGGACGGGCGCGGGCGCCACATCCCGGCGCGAACTGTTCGATGCGTCGCCCGACATGCTGGCGGGTCTCGATAAACGACCTACATTCCAGTTCTGATGCGACGGGCGGGGCTCGTCGGGACGTGAAAAAACCTTAACTGGCCTGCAATCGCTGATCTGCGACACACGGCCTGACCAATTGCAAGTCGGGTGGCGTCGGGCCGCCAGAGGGATAGCAAGTCCATGAACTACCGCCGCCTCCTCGGCGCCGCCGCCCTTTCCGCCCTGCTCGCCGCTGGTCCCGCCTCGGCGGAATCCCTGCGCGACGCGATCATCCTGGCCTACCAGACCAATCCGACCCTGCTCGGCCAGCGCGCCCAGCAGCGCGCGCTCGACGAGACCTACGTCCAGGCCCGCGTCGGCCTCCGGCCCCAGGCGGACGCCTCAGTCAGCTATGGCTACACCCGCACCTGGCCGGAAGAGACCGGCCCCTTCGCCGCCGACAACGAGACCAATTCGCTCTCGGCCGGCCTGTCGGTCAGCCAGCCGCTCTACACCGGCGGCCGCGTCACCCACGGCATCGACGCCGCCTTCGCCGACATCTCGCGCGGACGCGAGAACCTCCGGTCGGTCGAGCAGCAGGTCATGCTCAGCGTCATCCAGGCCTATGCCGACGTGCTGCGCGACATCGAGATCCTGCGCATCCGCGAGGAGAACCTCGGCGTGCTGCGCCGCCAGCTGGACGAGGCCAACGCCCGGTTCGAAGTGGGCGAGATCACCCGCACAGACGTGGCCCAGGCTCAGGCCCGTCTGGCGTCCTCAGACGCCGACCTCGCCACTGCGCGCGCCCAGCTGTCGGTCAGCCGCGCCGCCTACGCCGCCGTCATCGGCCAGGCCCCTGGCACCCTTGAGGCCCTGCCGCCGCTGCCGGCCGCTCCGGCGGACTTCGACACCGCGCTCGATCTCGGCCTGACCGACAACCCCGAGCTGCTGGCGGCCGAATGGGCCCTTCAGGCCGCCGAAGCCGCGGTCGCCGCCGCCCGCTCGGAATATCTGCCGTCCGCCGGTCTGAACGCCAGCTACGGCACGTCCGGCACGGCAGAGCCGTTTGGTCTGGACGACCGCCAGAGCCTTCAGGTGGGGGTCAGCGCCTCCGTGCCGCTGTTCACCGGCGGACTGAACCGCTCCCGCGTGGCCGCCGCGCTGGAGCGCGCCAACGCCGCCCAGATCAGTGTCGAGGGCGCGCGCCGCGAAGTTCTTCGCGACGTCTCTTCGGCCTACGCCCAGGTGATCTCCGCCGAGACCTCGCTGCGCGCCTCGGAAGAGCAGGTGCGCGCCGCGCGCATCGCCGCCGAGGGAGTCCGTCAGGAAGCCCAGGTGGGCCTGCGCACGACGCTTGACGTGCTGAACCAGGAGCTGGAGCTGCGTAACGCGGAGATTTCCTACGTCGCCGCGCGCCGCAACCAGTACGTGGCCCAGGCCCTGCTGCTGTCGGCCATGGGCGCGCTGGAAGGTCCGGACCTGGTCGGCGACGTGCCCGCCTACGACCCGGAAGCCAACTTCGAGCGCCGCGCGCGCTCCGGTTCGGTGCCGTGGGAATTCGCCGTGGAGGCGCTCGACCGCGCCGCGACCTTCCCGGAAACCCCGGCCCGCGACGAGCCCAACGCCCCCATCGACGACCAGCTGGCGTCGGAGGTCATCCGCACGGCGCCCTAAGGCGGGATTCCCCAGCCGGGCGAAACTGCGCCGTTGATTTCCGGGTCGATTGGCGTCATGCGTGGACTAAGGGCGGGCATGGTTCCGTCACTCCCATTCCAGTCAGGACCGTGGCGGCCATGACCGATCAGACGACCCAGGAACCGACGATGGAGGAGATCCTGGCTTCCATCCGCCGGATCATTTCCGAGGATGAGCCGGCGGAAGCCTCCGCGCCGGCGGCTGCGGCCCCTGAGCCGGCTGCGGCTCCGGAACCGGCCCCTGAGCCGGTCGCCGCGACCCCCGAGCCTGAACCGGAGCCTGAGCCGGAGCCCGTCGCTGCCGAGGAGCCGCTGGAGCTGACCGAGCGCTACGAGGAGCCGGCGCCCGCGACCGAGACGATCGGTGACATCGAGGCCTCGCCCGCGCCCGAACCCTTCCCGGCCTATGAGCCGGAGCCGGCCCCGCCGCCGGCGCCTGAGCCGGTCGCGGCCGTCACCGCCTCGATGGCCGGCGGTGTCACCGTCGAGGAGCTGGTCCGCTCCATCGTCGAGCCCCAGGTCCGCCAGTGGCTGGAAGAGAACCTCGACAGCGTGCTGCGCGACATGCTCCGCGAGAAGCTCGAGCGCGTATTCCGCTAACCGCCGCGACTTCGCGCGCGGCGTGAATCAGGGCGGCCCCCCGTGGGGCCGCCCTTTCGCTTTTCCGCATCCCCCCCTACAGCCTGTCCCCGTCATGCTCGAGAAAACCTTCGATCCGAAATCCGTCGAACCCCGCCTGTACGGGGCGTGGGAGCAGTCTGGCGCCTTCTCGCCGGACGGTGTGCTGGCCGAACGGCCGGACGCGCCGACCTATTCGATCGTCATCCCGCCGCCGAACGTCACCGGCTCGCTGCACATCGGGCATGCGCTGAACAACACCCTGCAGGACATCCTGGCCCGCTATCACCGCATGAAGGGCGAGGCGGTGCTGTGGCTCCCGGGCACGGACCACGCCGGCATCGCGACCCAGATGGTCGTCGAGCGCGAGCTGGCCAAGCCGGGCGTGAACATGAGCCGGCGC
>CAMPGL010000129.1 GCA_946885435.1 uncultured Brevundimonas sp.
CCGCGCTCGAACCCGGCGACCTACACCGGCGCCTTCGGACCGATCCGCGACTGGTTCGCCGGCCTGCCGGAGTCCAAGGCGCGCGGCTATGGCCCGGGCCGCTTCAGCTTCAACGTCAAGGGCGGCCGCTGCGAGGCCTGCTCGGGCGACGGCCTGATCAAGATCGAGATGCACTTCCTGCCCGACGTCTACGTCACCTGCGACGTCTGCAAGGGCAAGCGCTACAACCGCGAGACGCTGGAGATCGTCTTCAAGGGCAAGTCGATCGCCGACGTGCTGGAGATGACGGTCGAAGAGGCCGCCCAGTTCTTCAAGGCGGTGCCCTCGATCCGCGACAAGATGCAGACGCTCGAGCGCGTCGGCCTCGGCTATGTGAAGGTGGGCCAGCAGGCCACGACCCTGTC
The DNA here is from genome assembly GCA_946885435.1 of uncultured Brevundimonas sp. Next base: position 405 of record CAMPGL010000129.1, read on the forward strand.
CGGCGGTGAGGCGCAGCGGGTCAAGCTGGCCAAGGAGCTGTCAAAGCGCGCGACCGGCCGGACCCTCTACATCCTGGACGAGCCGACCACCGGCCTGCACTTCGACGACATCAAGAAGCTCCTGGAAGTGCTCCACCAGCTGGTCGAGGCCGGCAACACCATGGTGGTGATCGAGCACAACCTGGACGTCGTGAAGACCGCCGACTGGATCCTCGACTTCGGTCCCGAGGGCGGCGACGGCGGCGGCCAGATCATCGCCCAGGGCACGCCCGAAAAGGTCGCGGCCGATCCAGCGAGCTGGACCGGCCGCTATTTGAAGGAACTGCTAGACCGCCACGCCGCGCGCGCGACGGCCTCCAGGAAGCGCGCCTAGATCGCCGGATCGGCGGCGGTCACGGGCGTGGCCCCGCCTCGTTCGCCCTTGATCGCGAGATAGGCCGCCGCCCCCGGCGTGTAGAGGATCGCCATCTGCAGCGCGGTCAGCAGGCTGTAGACGACCAGGGCGACGATCGCGGCAGGCGCATAGTCCGCGAACTCCATCGATCCCAGCGCCGCGATGTTGTCGAACCCGCCGAGCGTGAACCACAGGATCGGGAGCGCGATGATCGAGATCAGCAGCGAGACGACGATCGACATCACAAAGGCGAGCAGGAACATCCCGAGCAGCCCCCAGAAGTGACCCTTGGTCATTCCCCAGGAGTCGAAGAAGGCGAAACGCCGCTCGGCCACTACGATCGGCAGGGCGAGGCTGAAACGGACGACCACGAAGACGATGGCCGCCACCAGCGCCAGGACAGCCGCGATCCCGATGATGACGGTGACGCCCGCGTTCTGCTCGCCCAGGGCGACACCGACGCCGGCCACGAGGGCGATGACGAGGAAGTACGGGATCATGAACGCGATCACCGCCAGGATCGTCAGGGCGAAATAGACGATGAAGACCCTGAGCTCATCCATCCCGAGCCGAAGATAGCCGAACGCGCTTTCCGCGGGCCTGACGATGGCCCGGTTCACCGCAGCCAGGGTCATGGCCGAGAAGATGAAGGATAGGGGGTAGAACAGGGCCATCAGACCGATGCTGCCGCCCATCGCGCTCATCATTTCGCTTTCGGTGACCTCTCGGCCCTCCTGCGCGGCCCCGATGATGGCCATGAGCATCGGGGCGAATATCGAGAAGTACGCCCCCAGATAGACTGCGGTCAGGATCGTCCAGATCAGGATGGTCATGGGCGACCGGCGAGCCAGCCGGAAGCCCTCGAACGCCGCTTCGCTCGCGGAAAAAGCCATAGTCTTCCCCCCTCGGGATTCGCGGCTGCCGCCGCAAGATGGCTCTACCCTAACGCGGATTCACCGAGCTGGGGATGACAAGTCCGCAAGAATGCTATGGAGCGGGCATGACCGACCCGCGCCTGTCCTCCCCGTCGAGCGCCCGCAACACCGAGCCGATCCTGAAGGTGCTGAAGGCGCACATGCCCGCGCGAGGCCGGGTGCTGGAGGTCGCCTGCGGCGCGGGCGAGCACGCGCTGGCCTTCTCTCGCGCCCTGCCCGGCCTTGAGTGGACGCCGACCGATCCGGACCCCGCCGCCATCGCCAGCGCCGCCGCCTGGCGTAAGGCCGAGGGACCGCAGAATCTGCAGCCGCCGATCCAGCTCGATGCGACGGACGAGAGCGCCTGGCCCGACGGCCCGTTCCACGCCCTGTTCTGCGCCAACATGATCCACATCAGCCCCTGGGAGGCGACGCTCGGCCTCATGCGGCTGGCGGCGCGCGTCCTGCTGAACCCGGGCGGCCTGATGGTCCTCTACGGACCCTATCGCGAGACAGGCGTACCGCTGGCGGCGTCGAACGCCGCCTTCGATGAGAGCCTCAAGGCCCGCGACCCCGCCTGGGGCCTGCGCGAGCTCGACGATGTGGTCCTGGCCGCCAAGCAGGAGGGTCTGGCCCATACGCTGCGCATCGAGATGCCGGCCAACAACCTCTGCCTGCTCTTCCGGCGCGTCTGATGGCCTGGACCCGCACCTACGACGGCGCCGAGCCGGTCCGCCTCAACAAGTGGCTGGGCCAGTCGGGCGTCTGCTCGCGCCGCGAGGCGGAAGGCCTGATCGCCGAGGGCCTGGTCTCCATCGGCGGCCAGGTCGTCACCGATCCCGGCCGCAAGATCGCGCCCGGCGAGACCCTGACGCTGTCGGATCGCGCCCAGGCCGCCCTGGCCGAGGGCATGACCCTGATCGTCCACAAGCCGACCGGCTACGTCTCCGGCCAGCCCGAGCCCGGCAAGATCCCGGCCGTGCGGCTGCTGACCGCCGCCAACCGCATCGGCGACGGGCCCGTCCCCGCCGCTGACGCCTCGCTTCCGCCCATCGGCCGGCTCGACGAGGACTCGCGCGGCCTGCTGCTTCTGTCCTCCGACGGCGTGGTCGCCAAGGCGGTGATCGGGCCCGAGTCCGAGTTGGAGAAGGAATACCGCGTCCGCGTACGCGGCGAGGTCACGCCAGAGGCCGTCGCCCGCCTCCGTCATGGCCTGGAGCTGGACGGACGGGTGCTCAAGCCCGCCGGAGTCTTCGACAAGGGCAAAGGGCGGTTGAAGTTCATCCTGCGCGAGGGCCGCAATCGCCAGATCCGCCGCATGTGCGAACTGGTCGGCCTGCGGGTCATCGACCTGTTCCGCGTCCGCATCGGCCCGCTCCAGCTCGGTGACCTGCCGGAAGGCGCCTGGCGGCATCTGACGCCCGAAGAGCGCGAGGCACTGCTGGCCCTCCCGCCGAAGTCCTGACCGGAGTATGAGGGCCGCCATGACCGACCGCCTCGTGATCCGCCGCCCCGACGACTGGCACGTCCACCTGCGTGACGGCGACATGCTGAGGGACGTAGTCGGCCACACGGCCCGCCAGTTCGCCCGCGCCATCGTCATGCCGAACCTGGCCCCGCCCGTGACCACCATCGAGGCCGCCCGCGCCTACCGCGACCGCATCCTCGCCGCCCTGCCGCCAGGCGCCGACTTCACACCCCTGATGACCGCCTACCTGACCGACGGCATCGACGCCGCCGAGGTCGAGCGCGGCTTCTCCGAGGGCGTTTGGAAGGCCTGCAAGCTCTACCCCGCCCACGCCACCACCAACTCCAGCCACGGCGTCACCGACATCCGCAACATCCACGGCGTGCTGGCCGCCATGGAACGCATCGGCATGCCCCTGCTGGTGCACGGCGAGGTGACCGACCGCGAGGTCGACATCTTCGACCGCGAGGCCGTCTTCATCGAGCGCGTCCTGACCGGCGTCATCCGCGACTTCCCGGGCCTGAAGATCGTGTTTGAACACGCCACCACCGAGGACGCGGTCCAGTTCGTGGAGGCGGCGGGTCCCAACCTGGCGGCCACGATCACGCCCCAGCACCTTCTGATCAACCGCAACGCCATGTTCGACGGCGGCCTGCGGCCGCACGCCTATTGCCTTCCCGTCGCCAAGCGCGAGCAGCACCGGCTGGCGCTGCGCAAGGCCGCGACCTCCGGCAGTCCGAAGTTCTTCCTCGGCACCGACTCGGCCCCGCACGCCCGCCACGCCAAAGAGAGCGGCTGCGGCTGCGCCGGCATCTTCAACGCCCCCGCGGCGCTCGAGGCCTACATCTCGGTCTTCGAAGCGGAGGGCGCGCTCGACCGGTTCGAGGCCTTCGCCTCCACGAACGGCCCGCGCTTCTACGGCCTGCCGCTGAACGAAGGCCGCGTCGTGCTGGAGCGCTCCGCCTGGACCGTCCCCGAAGAGCTCACCGCCGCCGGCGCGCCGATTGTCCCCTTCCTCGCCGGCCAGGAGCTGGCCTGGCGGTACACGGGGCTTGCCTAGCGCTGCTGGCCCCGCGCCGGCGGGGCGAAGCTGATCCGCCCGATCTCGCGCACGGTCTCCTCCTCGCGCGCGCCCTCGACCAGCTCATAGCCGAGCAGGGCGAAGATGCGGTTCCCGATGAAGATCGGCCGGGCGTTGCCGTACCAGTCCGCGCAGGAGGCGATGCAGGCGTCGTCCACCGCCGTGCCCGGCGAGGAGTCCAGCCGTCCGTACGGCCCCAGCCGCCGCGCCTCGCGTCTCAGGAACAGCATGTCGGCGATGGAATAGAACAGGGTGCTGCGCCCGTCCGCCGCCCGCATCACCGGCAGGCCGACCACGCCGGACGAGCCGTCCGGGCTGTCGGCGTCCGGGCTGTAGAAGAAGGCGTGGCTGCGCTCCTCGGCCTCCTGGCTCGACTGCAGGACATAGCGGTCGCCGATCACCGCCGAGCCGGGATCCAGCTCGATGGTTGTGAACTGCACGTCCTCCGAGCCGCCCACAGTCAGGGCGTCACGGCCCATCACTTCGATGCGGTCGACGACGTGCGGCATGGCGATCGACGTCACCCCGCCGTCCAGCGACGCCGCGACCAGCGTTCCCGCGGCGGCTCCGTCAAACCCGTAGGTCCTCAGGCTGTAAAGCAGCCGGTCCCCCACCCAGCGGTTCCGGTCGATCGAGCCGCCGTCCGCGCCGGGCAGCTCGCGGTAGAGGTCCGACGAGGCCCGCACCGAACCGTCACCAAACAGGCCGAGCGGCAGGCGCAGCAGGGCGGCGTCGCCCTCCGTCACCTCCGGCCGCCACATCGCGTCCCCGCCCCCGTCCGAGGACACGAAGACATCCAGGGTCTGAGCCGAGCGGTTCTCGCGGAATGAGAACTGATCCACCGGCTGGCCGCGCACCTGCACTGCGGTCGGCGCGCTCTGTCCCAGCGGTAGGCGATACACGAAGGACAGGCCCTCCTGGCCGCCCGCTCCCCGATACCAGTCCTGGCCGACCCACAGATAGACGGCCTGGGTCGAGACGTAGAAGGTTCGCGAATCAGAGCCCAGCACCCCGACGCCCTCGCAGGCCATCCGCTCAGCCGTCAGATCGCAGCGCGACAGGGTGTGCAGGGTGGAGATCTCGGCCGTCGGATCGTCGCGCAGACGCTGCGGCACGTAGATCTGCTCAGGTCGCGCGATGGGCCGGAACTTGGCGTCCGCCTCTCCGGTCCAGCGGCGCATGCCCGGCAGCACGCTGAGCGGGTCGCCATCCCAGTAGAGCTCCAGCGGCGCGTAGAAGATCAGCTCGTCGCCGACCAGCCGCGAGGCGTAATTGCGCGACGAATAATAGTCGTTCGACCGCAGGTGGTAGGCGTCAACGAACGACAGCCGCCCCTCGGGCGACAGGCGGAAGCGGTTGATCTCCGTCCCGCCGCGCCCATAGCTGTAGCCCACGACCACGACCCAGTCCCCCGAGACCAGCATCTCGTCGTACCAGTCGCCCGCCGCGTCGGCGCCGGGCGGATAGGCGTTGATGGCGTCGACCGGCCTCAGGCCACCGTCGGCGATGGAGACAGTGAACAGCCGCCCGCGCCTCAGGATGATCAGATAGTCGCCCACCTGTTTGACGATCCCGCCCTCGTCGACCCCGGCCTCCTGCACGTTGGTGATCGACGGGGCAGCCGAGCCGCTGACCACCACGTCGGTTGCGACTTCAGCAAGGGCTGCGGCGCTTTCCTGGACGACCGGGGGTGGCGGGCTCCCCGCCGCGGACGGCGGAGGCGGTGAGGGCGGCGGCGGAGG
>CAMPGL010000130.1 GCA_946885435.1 uncultured Brevundimonas sp.
CCGTAGGAGATCGCCCGGTTGGCCGGGATGGTCCAGGGCGTGGTCGTCCAGATGACGATCGCGGGCGTGGCCGACTGGAAGGACAGCAGGTCGTCCGGATGGTCGTCGGTCATGCCGGTGACCGGGAACTTCACCCACACCGTCGGCGAGACGTGGTCGTGATACTCGATCTCGGCCTCGGCCAGGGCCGTGCGCTCCACGGGGCTCCACATCACCGGCTTGGAGCCGCGATAGAGCTGGCCAGAATTCTTGAACTTGTAGAACTCCCGCACGATCGCCGCTTCGGTGGCGAAATCCATGGTGGCGTAGCGGTTGGCCCAGTCGCCGGTGACGCCCAGGCGCTTGAACTGCTCCTTCTGCACGTCGATCCAGCCGGCGGCGTACTCGCGGCAGGCGGCGCGGAAGGCCGACTTGGAGACCTCGTCCTTGCGCTTGCCCTGGCTGCGGAACTTCTCCTCGATCTTCCACTCGATCGGCAGGCCGTGGCAGTCCCACCCGGGCACGTAGTCGACGTCGTAGCCAAGCAGGAACCGGCTGCGGACCACGAAGTCCTTCAGCGTCTTGTTCAGCGCATGGCCGATGTGGATGTCGCCGTTCGCATAGGGCGGGCCGTCGTGCAGCACATAGAGCGGCGCGCCCTCGGCCTGACGCTGGGCGCGGAGCTTGCCGTACAGATCGCCCCACTGTTCGAGGATCAGCGGCTCCTTCTGGGGCAGGCCGCCGCGCATCGGAAAGGGCGTCTCCGGCAGGAAGACCGTGTCGCGATAGTCGCGGGCAGTGGAAGCAGTGGCGGCGTCGGCCATGAGGGACTCGTTCTCGTCGTCTGTGATCGTTCGCAGCTGATTTTCGACCCCGGCGCGAGCGGCGGGCGGCCCCGCGGCTTACGCCGGGCGGCTAATCGAAATCGGGCGAACGGCGCGAACGGTCATGACCTGAGGCTCTAGCAGAGGCCGCGCGGCCTGCACAGTCAGCAACGGTCAGATGCCGGCCCTGCCGAACGCTGTAATGTCGCCGCGCCGAAGGGAGGGCGTCGATGCTGCTGGAACTGCTTTTCGCCGCCACGCTGTCCGGCCAGGACGTCTACACCCAGGAGGAATGCCTCCATAGGTACGAAGAAGAGGGTGTGGTCGAGCCGTGGGATGCGGCGGGGTGCCTCGTCAGCTGGATCTATTCGGCGGAGACGCACGCGGCGCTGGACCCCTTCGGTCGCGACATGGAGACGGTGTTCAGTCGCGACGCCATCGCCGCCATCGAGGCGGCGCGGGCCCGCTGGCCTGGCGATGGATTGACGCCCGGCCTCGACGCGGATCCCTTCTGCGACTGCCAGGATCCTGAAGGCCTGTTTCTCATCCTCCAGATCACGCGCGAGGAGTCGCCGACGCGGGTGACCAGCGGGGTCGCCTTCGCCTTCAAGCCCGAAGACGTGACCGAGGAAGAATTCGTCCAGCTCCTCATCGGTGAGAACGCGCCTCCGGTCACCCAGCGCCTGGTCATCCTCGTGCTGGAGGACCGTGGCTGGCGCGTCGACGACATCAGCGACGGCGAGGGCTATTTCTTCCGTGCGTCGCTGGCGCTGCCCGCGGACTCGACCCCCGCCCCCTAGCCCGTTACGACTTTCTCCGACCCTACAAGTCGGAGTTCCCCATGCGCCTGAAGTCGATCGCCGCGTCCGCCCTCGTCCTCGCCTTCGCCGCTTCGCCGCCCGCCGCCGAGGAGGGGATGTGGACCTACGACAACTTCCCGATCGCGCGCGTGAACCAGACCTATGGCGCGAACATCGACCAGGCCTGGCTGGACCGCGTCCGGGCGGCGTCGATCCGGCTGTCGACCGGCTGCTCGGCCTCGATCGTGTCCGACGAGGGGCTGGTCCTGACCAACAACCACTGCGTCGAAAGCTGCGTCCAGAACCTGTCGACGGCGGACAACCAGTACGCCCAGACCGGCTTCCTGCCCGCGTCGCGCGACGAGGAGCTGCGCTGCCAGGGGATGCAGGCGGAGGTGCTGATCAGCATCGAGGACGTCACCGGACGGGTCCGCGCCGCCGGCGAGGGGCTGGAAGGCCGGGCCTTCACCCAGGCGCGGGACGCCATGATGGCCGCCATCGAGACCGAGGCCTGCGCGGGCCGCACGGAGCTGCGCTGCCAGGTCGTGAGCCTGTACCGCGGCGGCCAGTTCAAGCTCTACACCTATGAGAAGTACGAGGACGTCCGCCTGGCCTTCGCGCCGGAGGAGGCCGCCGGCAGCTTCGGCGGCGACCTGGACAACTTCAACTTCCCGCGCTTCTCGCTCGACGCCGCCTTCCTGCGCCTCTACTCCGACGGCCGGCCGATGCAGACGCCGACCCACCTCGGCTGGGACGCCGGGCCGCCGCAGGCGGGCGAACTGGTGGTTGTGTCCGGCAGCCCGGGGTCGACCCAGCGCCTGCTGACCATGGAACAGCTGGAGACGGTGCGCGACGTCGTCCTGCCGCTGGACCAGCTGACCCGGTCTGAGCTGCGCGGCCGGCTGATCCGCTACGCCGCCGAGGGCGAGGAGCAGGCCTTCATCGCCGGCTCGACCCTGTCGGGCGTGGAGAACAGCTACAAGCGCGGCCGCGGACAGGCCCGCGCCCTGATCGACACCGAGTTCATGGCGGGCCGCGCCGCAGCCGAGCAAGAGCTGCGCGACCGCGTCGCCGCCGATCCGGCCCTGGCCGAGCGCATCGGCGACCCGTGGGGCGAGATCGCCGCCCTGCAGGACGACTACGCCGAGCTCTATCCGGCGTACTTCTTCCTCGAGGGCCGGGCGGGCGGCGGGTCGCAGCTCTATTCCTGGGCGCGGACCCTGGTGCGCGCGGCGCGCGAGCGGGAACGTCCGGCGGCCGAGCGCCTGCCGGAATATTCCGACAGCCGGCTGGGCCTGCTTCGCGCCCAGACGGTGGCCGCCAATCCCACCTATCCCGAGCTGAACGAGATCCAGCTGGAGTGGTGGCTGTCCAAGACCCGCGAAATCCTCACCGTCGACGATCCGCGTATCCGGCCCCTGCTGGGCGACGAGAGCCCCGAAGGTCTGGCCGAGCGCCTGATCGCCGGAACGACACTGGCCGATCCGGCGGTCCGCGAGGCGCTGTGGGACGGCGGCCTGGCGGCCGTCGAGGCCTCGGACGATCCGCTCATCCGCTTCGTCCTGGCCACCGAGAGCCTGGGCCGCGAGGCCCGGGCGGAGTGGGAGGAGCGGGTCGAGGGCCCGACCGACCGCGCAGCCGAGCGCCTGGCCGAGGCCCGCTTCGCCGTCTACGGCGACAGCCTCTATCCCGATGCGACCCGCACCCCGCGCCTGACCTTCGGCCGCGTCGAGGGCTGGACGTACGACGGCCGCACGGTCGAGCCCTTCACCACCTTCGGCGGCCTGTTCGACCGGGCAACCGGCGCCCATCCCTTCGAGGTGGCGCCCCGCTGGCGCGCGGCCCGCGACGAGCTGGACATGGACACCCGCTTCAACATGGCCGTCTCGACCGACACCATCGGCGGCAACTCGGGCTCCCCGGCCATCAACGCCGACGGCGAGGTGATCGGGGCGAACTTCGACTCGACCTTCCTGGGTCAGAGAAACGCCTTCGGCTACGACCCCAACGTCAACCGCAGCGTCATCGTCACCGCCCAGGCCATCACCGCGGCGCTGCGTGACGTCTATGGCATGGACCGCATCGCCGACGAGCTGGAAGGCCGCTAGCCGGCGCGCCTCTGCGGCCGCCCGGCCCATCCTTGCGTATCTGCCGCGCGCGCCGCGGGCGCCGCAGCCTGGAGGAGAAGATATGCCGCTGGATCACCTGCCGACCCCCGAGGGTCCGAAGACGCTCAACCTCACCCGCCGCACGCTCGGCGGGCTGATGTTCACGGGTTACGCCGCCGCAGCCCTGTCGGCCAAGGCGCAGCCGGTCGTGACCGACGAAGAGGGCATCGTCACCGATCAGGTCAGCTTCACGGCGGGCGACGCCATCGACTATCCGCCGTCGCTGCCGGCCTATCTGGCGCGGCCCGACCGTTCGGGCCGGCATCCGGTGGTCATCGTCGTCAACGAGATCTTCGGCCTGCACGCCTACATCCAGGACGTCTGCCGGCGCCTGGCCAAGCAGGGCTATGTCGCCATGGCGCCGGGCTATTTCGCGCGCGAGGGCGACCCCTCGCTGATGACCGACTTCGCCGACATCATGGCCGTGGTGCGCGCCACCCCGAACGGCCAGGTCATGGCCGACACCGGCGCGGCCCTGCGCTATCTGGCGGCCACGCCGTTCGCCGATGTCTCGAAGGCCGGGATCACCGGCTTCTGCTGGGGCGGGACGGTGGTGTGGATGGCCTGCGCGGCCCACGACTTCAAGGCGGGCGCGGCCTGGTACGGCCGCCTCGTGCGTCCGGCGCAGAACGCCGAGGCGGACCGGCTCTATCCGAACGAGATCGCCGATCAGCTGCGTTGTCCGGTCCTCGGCCTCTACGCCGAGAACGATCAGGGCATCCCGCTCGACAGCGTCGAGACGATGCGCCAGGCGCTGGCGGCCGCGGGCCGGACGGACAGCGAGATCATCGTCTATCCGGGCACGGATCACGGCTTCCACGCCGACTACCGGCCCATGTACGACGCCGCGGCCGCCGCCGACGGCTGGGCCCGGATGCTGCGGCTGTTCGGGGAGCGGCTGGCCTAGCGGACCGCCGTCATCGTGTACCAGCACGAGTTGATCGGGCAGTCGTACATGCTGACCCGGATCACATAGCTGCGCCCCGGCACGGGCGTGTGACGGAACGAGGGGGTGGCGTCCACGGCGTTGTCCTGCGCCACCCAGGTCCGCTCGTAGGCGTCCCAGAGAAACAGGTCGATATCGCTGCAGCCGCCGCAGGTCGCATAGGCCTGGAGCGTCCCGTACCCCGCCGAAGAGGGCGTGATGGTGAAGTCGGCGTGCTGGCTGGAGGCGAGGATTCCGATCTGGGTCGCCAGGGGCTCGGAGTACCAGGTCCCCCACAGGCGCCGCTGCATCGAGTCCACCGACTCGGCCAGCAGGTCGAAGCTCGACTGCGCCTGGGCCGCAGAGCCGGCGAAGGCGAGGGCGGCGAACGCGGTCGCGGCGGCGAAAATCTTCAGGCGCATGTCCCGGCTCCATGTCGTGAGGGGCATCATGGCACGGTCACGCTTGGCGGCATCTGTCCAATCCTGACGGCGCCGCGCATCCGGCCCGCGCGCGACGGGCGCGGCTCTGCTAAGGCGAGGACATGCACCCGCTCCTCGCCATGCTCCTGATCACCCTCGCCGGCGGCGCGACCGCCCTGCAGGCGCCCATCAACGCTAGGCTGGCGACGGGCGTGGGCTCGGCCGTCAACGCCGCCTTCGTGTCCTTCGCCGTGGGGACCGTGGCGCTGGCCGTCATCGCCCTGATCGGCCAGACGCGACCGGACTGGGAGGTCACGCGGGCCCTGCCCTGGTACGCCTGGATCGGCGGTCTTTTCGGCGTGATCTTCGTCATCTCGGCGACCTGGGGCGTGCCCCGCATCGGCGTGGCCATGACCATCATCCTGATGGTGGCGGGTCAGCTGGCTATCAGCCTGATCCTGGATCACTTCGGCGCCTTCGGCGCGCCGCGCCAGCCGGTGAACCTCGGCCGCGTGGCCGGCGTAGCCCTGGTGCTCGCGGGCGTCCTTCTGGTCCGGCGCTCGTAAGCCTACATAGGCCACGATGACGGAGGAGACCCCGAACCCGCTGAAGGCCGCCGACCTGATCCGCGACGAGGCGCGCCGCGCGCCCGACGGGCCGGGCGTGTACCGGATGTACGGGGCCGAGGGCGACTGCCTCTACGTCGGCAAGGCCAAGAGCCTGAAGAAGCGCGTCATGCAGTACGCGCAGGGCCGCTTCCACACCCAGCGCATCGCCCACATGGTGGCGCTTACGCGCGCCATGGAGTTCGTCTCGACGAAGACCGAGACCGAGGCCCTGCTGCTCGAAAGCAACTTCATCAAGAAGCTGAAGCC